>NZ_JAHRXJ010000004.1:0-300000 GCF_019104765.1 Synechococcus sp. HK05
ACGGCGGTGCAACATTTACAAACTATACTACAACTGCTGGCCTGGGTTCCAATGCCGTCACCGCCGTCTACGAGAGTGGTGGCATCATTTATGCCGCCACGACATCTACCGGTTTTTTTGGTAGTTCTATAACGGGTGGAGGTCTAAGTATCTCCACCGACGGCGGCGACACCTTCACAAACTACGATACAACTGATGGTCTTGGTGACAATGTAGTCCTCGACGTCTATGCGAGCGGCAACACCATTTATGCGGCGACTAACGGCGGGCTGAGCATCTCCACTAACGGCGGCACTAGCTTCACAAATTACACTGATACCGACGGACTTGTCTCAAATTTTGTCAACGCTGTCTACGCGAGCGGCGACACCATTTATGCGGCGACTAGCGGTGGCTTGAGCATATCCACTAACGGTGGCGCCAGCTTCACAAATTACACCGATGCCAACGGACTTGGCAACAATCGAGTCGAGGCCGTCTACGAGAGCGGCGGCACCATTTATGCGGGCACATTCAGCGGCCTGAGCATTTCAGCGGCTCCAGCACTCGTAACTTCTACGCCTGCTGACGATACCTCTGATGTAGCTGTTAGCAGCGATCTAGAATTGACATTCTCGGAAGATATTAGCGCGGGAACTGGTAACATTCTTATCAAGAAGTCATCTGACGGCACAACAGCGGCAGCAATCCCGATTAACGATCCTCAAGTCACGTTCGGTGGCCCCATTCTTACGATCAACCCAACAGCTGATCTCGATGTCGGAACCGACTACTACCTGGAGATCGCACCCGGCGTCATTCGAAATACCGGATTCAACATCTTTGCAGGCCTAACCACCTCCACCGATCTTAATTTCACAACCGCTGCAGCGCCAGACACCACAGCGCCAACGGTGAGCCCATCCCCTGCTCCTGCTCCTGCTCCTGCTCCTGCTCCTGCTCCAGCTCCAGCTCCAGCTCCAGCTCCAGCTCCAGTTCCTGCTCCAGCTCCAGCTCCAGCTCCAGCTCCTGCTCCTGCTTCTGCTCCTGCTTCTGCTCCTGCTTCTGCTCCAGCTCCAGCTCCAGCTCCAGCTTCCCCGCCGGCTGTCGTTGACAACACACCCGTCGACCCCGCTCCCGCCGGCACCAACATTCAGCCCAGCGACGACGACGGTGATGGCATTAAGGAGGTCATCATCGCCAATGATGGCACCACTGTTGACGGCAACCGTGACGGTATTGCGGATGCGGAACAAACCGACGTTGCCGGCTTGCGCCTCATCAATGACGGCGCCGTCGGTAGCGACTACGGCGCCGTCCAGGTCAGTGACGGCACCCAGATCACTGCCGTCACCCTGATCAGCCCCGATTCCGAAACAGGGGTGTTGGCTGTTACCGGCCGTGATGGCAGCACCGTAATGGCCGAACTGCCTTCAGGCATCAGCAACAACTTCGCTGGCGCCGTGGCGTTTGATGTGAGTGGCCTGGAAATCGGTGGCAGCACCAGCACCACGATCAATCTGCCCACAGGGCTTCAGGTGGATTCCTCCAACAGTGCTTACATGCGCTTCAACTACCTCACCAACCAGTTTACAGACTATGTGGATAACCAAGGCAATCCTCTCTATTCCTTCCAGGACACCAACGGCGATGGCACTCCCGACGCTGTGGTGCTCCAGCTGGTAGATGGTGATCCCCAGTGGGATGGCGATGGAGAAGCCAATGGCACGGTTGTGGATCCCGGATTCGTGGGCAATGGCCAGCGGACTTTCATGGGAACCAAACGCCGCGACACCTTGATCGGCAATGTGCTTTCCAACACCATGGACGGCTACGCCGGTCGGGACTGGCTCCAGGGGGATGCAGGTCGTGATGTACTCAAAGGCGGCCGCGACAAGGACCGTCTCTGGGGTGGGGCTGGCGCTGATCAGATCACCGGCGGCAAGCATGCCGATCGGATCCTTTACTACTCCGCCAATGAATCCACCATTGATCAGGCCGATACGGTGAAGTTCGGCAAGAAGGATCGCTTCCAGTTCCGTTCCTTTGATGGTGACAGCGTCACGGAAGGTCAGCAGTCGCTGCGCTACATCGGCAAGAAGGCGTTCAGTGGTAGCGCCGGTGAGCTGCGGTTTACAGGCGGTGGCCTGCAGGCGGACACCACCGGCGATGGCCAGGCCGACTTCGTGGTGAATTTCGCCAAAGCCACACCCTGGTTCTCGGAGGCGAACATCCTGATCTGATCAGGTCTGCAGCTCCTGTAACCAGCCGTTAAACGCTTCCAGGTGCTGCTTAAAAGCTGGCCAGAGTTCCAGGGCGCGACCACGCAGGCGCCGCACCTGCTCTGGCTCCAGCTGATATGGCCTCAGGCTTGTTCTATGCCTTATTTGCATCGACAACCCTTCTTTCTCTGGCCCAAGAAGGGATAGTCGCGTTCTAGGGCCGCGGAGAGCGTAAATCCGATCGAACTCATGAGGCTGCGTGGTGCCGGTTGCTCACGAGTGCACCGGTGCAGGCTTGCGGCCACCCATGACCTGTCAGTGGTCAGCTTGACGCCGCGATCAGTTGCTTTGCTTCTTTGGTCTGTACTGCAGGCCGGACTGGGGCGGGATCGGATCCTGTGAGCCAGCGTTGCGCCGAGACCGGGTTCACAAGGTATCGACGCCGTGATGAATGGCTTGAGCTCCTATCGAGGTAATCGATCCCTTCCCGAAGAACACCCTCTCGTATCTGAGCAATCAACCAGTCTCGACCACAGTACAAATAACGAGTAGCTTCCTGCAGGGGAACAAATCGATCAGGCAGTTTTTGGCCAGAGAGTCTTGTTACATCAGCTTGCAGGCGTTCAAGCCTGAGAATGACATCACGTAATTGCCTTGCAAGGTTGCGCTGGTCTTCCATGTCGTATCTGTAGTGCTATTTATATCTGTATTTTAGTACTTCCTAACGCGCGAGCGAAAAATGAACTGCGGCGCCGAGAATGTCTGGAAAGAAGTGATGGTGAGTGATCAGCTGCTCAGCTCACATGCGGGCAAGAGAAAGGTGCAATCTATCAGCAATGAAAGATTTTAAGAATAGATATTTACTTGTTTTCAATTGAGTATTGAGTAAAAAACTGAAAAGCCCTCTGGTGCAAGCACTCTCGGTGCTCAGCCAAAGGGCAATTATCTGATCATGTGATCAAGAATCAGAACGGAAAGTCCGTTCCTGCAAACGGATCGTGCTTCTTGTAGCCAGGTCCAACAGGAAGCTCTTTCCCTGCTGCTTTGAGAAGATCAACGATGACCGTCCCGTTTGGTGTGGGTTCAATGCCTGGGGCAAACCATACACCGCGTGTCCGTGCAGCGTAACCAACATTGTGATCTTTCAGCCCATTGACTTGATGGGGATAACGCTGATAGCCCAACTGGGTCAAGCAGTCCCTGATGCGCCTTGAGTCTCCGGAGCGGCCACCCTTGATATGGCGAACCTCCATCCCTAGCACAGTTTTTAGGATGTCATGGTCGAAGACGACTGGTGTGCCGTCAATGTGTGCCTCGATAATCCCTAGCCATGGATCCTCCTTGAAGGATTCCAGCGCGATCTGGGCAACCAGATCAATCTCTTTTCGAGTCAGAACTGGCTGTTGTCCAGAACGGTAGGCTTTCATGACCGCTGACCAGATCTTCATCAGGTCCCTCGTCAGCAGCTGATGATCGACATCTTCAAATAGATCAATGATCATCATTCGTCGGTTGCCAGTCGAATCGACGAGTAGCTTCTCCTGATTGGTTGTCCCCCAAAAGACACACCGCCTGGGTTGGTCTTCGACGGCAGCAGCATAAGGAGCCCGATAGTTATCAATATGCCGACTGATTAAGGCTTTGAGCTGAGCCTCATGTTTGGAGTCGATATGACCATCGATTTCTTCAAACTCGCAGTGCCAGCAGGCTCCAAGCTGAATCAGGAAGTCCTTTTCATTGGTGAGGACTGACGTTGAGATGTAGTGTTCAGCAGACCCCGCAAGCGCTTTGATTGTCCGTGTCTTGCCGACACCCTGTTTTCCGCGCATGATCAGGATCTGGTCGTACTGGTAGCCAGCATGAAAAGCTCGATACACAGCAGCTAGCAGATGAATCCCTAAAATCCGTGATTCGATTGGTGTCCTAAGGGATAGGTACCTAGCTCCAATTTCATCCAAGGTACAAGCGGGTTCATGCTGCTCTGAATGCAGCAAAAAATTCTGTACAGGGTTGTACGTGGATTGTTTGCCGACGAAAAGAAAGGCATCGCTGACAGTTGCAGACGTATGGTGAATGCCGTGCTCGACTGCCAATTCACAGTGCATCAAGTTGAGGTCTTTGATCGGGTCACCACTAAGCTCAAGTCGTCGCTTGAGATCGTTCCAGGCTAGTTGCCCGCCATATTCTTCCTGGATGAATTGAATAAGTTCGGTCTTGTTTTTGACACGACCAGTCGGTTCCTTATCCTGTACAAGCTTGAAGCCGACGGCATCTCCATAAACATTGCTAGTCTTTCCGGTCTGCTTCCAGTGCTGGCCATCGAATCCTTTTAGCTTCGTACCTCTTGCAACAGATGGGGGCATGAAGGTATCGCCTATATGACACTGAATGAAGGTTTCATCTGCGGTGATACGACATTTCTCATCCAGATCACGTCCGCAAATGGGGCAAGGCTTAGCTGCCTCCCACTGATGGTTGTCACTGCCTGAGATGAGTAACCGCCGTTCAGGCTGATCAATCTTCACGTCTGCAAGAGCTTCCTCTAGTTCCTCGACGGTGTACTTTGTTCCAGAACATGCGTAAATGGAAGCAGCTGGTCCCTCCTCACCTTTCTTGTTGAAGTAGGTGTAACCAGGCAGTCGCATTACCCTCGAAGGGTTCTTGACGCTTGGATCAGACTTCAATGCCGCAATCAACTTTTCTTGGAGCACCAACCAGCGTTCGGGCTCAATCGGTGATGTAAATACCCAGTACTGCTGAAGACTTCTGCCACCTGTGAAGGTCTGGATTGTAGGCTCAGGCAGAATGCCTTTCCAGCAAACCGCTTGTTCCTCAATACTCAAATCATCGTGCTCAATGAATAGTGCGAGGCAACTGACAATGCTGCTGTCACTGTCACCTCCATTATTGATAACGACGTAAATCCCGAAGCGACAACGCGTCCACTGTGCAAGCGTCCCTGCGTCACAAGCCGCTTTCTCAGCACCACGACCTATGGTGCTTGGATTAGCTATCGCCCTAATCCGGGTCGTTGACGGATCCTTACCGAGTACGTCAAGAAATTGGGACGTATCCTTGGGCAGAACATTCTTGTTGTTCATCTTATAATACTTAAAAGTGTTTTTTCTTAGGCGCCTATGGCGTCTTTTTATTTAGCCGATCAGTGTTGCGAGCTGCTGCTCTTCCTGTTGGCTTTGAAGGAGTTTTCGAATCGCAGCGCTTCGGCTTGTGTTTGCCATATAGGCCAGCTTACGGATGCGATCGTGCAGTTCCTTGTCCGTACGAATCACGAAGGTGTACTCGTTCATTTTGATTATTGCGACGGCGTATTCGGAGAAGCACCGAATACAAAAACTATATTATGCACCCCTAATCTTCGCGGAGATATTTCCCAAGAAGCTGCTCAGACTGCTTTTTCTGGCAAGAGTACTCACTCTTGTCGGCCAGAAATGCCGACAAATCAAGGAATCTGTTGTGGTGGCGCCTGTATGCCACATGTCTTCTGGCGCGCAAACCCGTTGCTATGAATGAATTCTGCTGCGATCAGGTCGGCCTATAGGGGTCCAAAAAGGGAACTGCGGTATCTGACGCATCTCCAACACCCCACGCGTAGCGACTTGCGTAGAGAAAAAAAGAAAGGGTGGGTACCCCTATGGAAAGGGGCGTGTCTGACCAATTTGTGCAGCAACAGACAGATTCCTTGGCATTCAGAGCCCTCTGCATTGATGTAAGACCAAGCATCCCAAGCGATGGCACCAACCCTTAATCACATTCACCTGTTCACCACCATGAAAATCCTGTCAACACTGCAGTCTTGGCTTCCAGAACTACACAACTACACCGATGACGATCGTCGGCATCACATTGGATTCACATGGCACGGCAAGGACGGGTTGCGTGATTCCCATGATCTGGAGCTGCGGTACACGTACAACAGCGAAAGGCTTGCACTACAAGGATCACCACGTCCGGACGGCAGCTGGGCCTACACAGAAGCCAATGGTCGCACCCACACCATCTCAGCAGAACGCGCCAGAGCATTCATGCAAAGCACCCAAGAGTCTGCATCCCTGATGGTGGAGATGCTTGAGAAGTTGCGTGATGCTGGCGTTCTTGACGACATCGTTGAGACGCAAGCACAAGCAGCGTAAGGACCCAGGGATCCTGACGAACTCAACAGTCTAATCACCTGGGACAACCAATTCAACCGATTGACTTCCCCGTTGCGCTTGCGGGCGGGGAGGTCTTGTCCTGCCTGGAATTCAACCACTGGTTCACATGACACAAGCCCTGACCAAAGCAGAAGAACTCTCTGCACTCAGACGTCTGGCCGAAGAGCTCGGTCCCAATTCTTACCTGGGTCCCTGGCTACAGGATGCACTGCCCTATCTGAGCGACAGTCTCAGATCTGACATCCACCCGGTCTCAGCTCTTCAGTTGCATCAACAGGCCACTGACGATCGTGTGCAGGGACTGCTGACCATGCAACAGGCCCAGATAAAAGAACGAGAACTTCTGGATTCAGCACGGCAGAAAGCTGATGTATTGCTCCAGCAAGCCACCGCAGACGCCGAAAGAATCACCAGTCGTGCGTGGCAAGCAATTCGCCTTGCCATGAAAGAGCTGGAAGCCTGACCCTCCTAACCGTCTACTTATCCCACACACCAATGACCATCTCACGCATCAGCAACAACCTGACTCAAGACCAGGCCACAACATCTGTTCAGCCTTGGTATCCGGCATCCATGCTCGGTTGGCGGCACCCAAGAAAAGTGGCCTACATCCATCGGCATCCTCAGCTCCAGGACCAGTGCCTGTACTTCTGGAATCACCAGGAGAATATCCCTGAACCAACGACGGCTCAGGATTTGATCTTCCTACTGGAAGACATTTACGTCCAAGCGCGTGGGGAATTCAAGGCACACAAGTTGGTGATGGATATTGACCTCGGACTGGACGGACGGATCCGTCTGATCTGTGGCTTCAACACCACCTGTGCCACAACCCTGCTCTCATCCCTGTGTGCGCTATCGCCAGTCCTTCTCACCAGTCCGCTGGCACTGAGATTACGTCCTGGATCCAGCCATGGGGTCGTGATGCCAGCACTCTTCGTTGATAACGAATGGGTGGATGGCAGACCGATGGCACGCGATGAGAAGGGCAATGCACTTCCACCGATTGATCTACTGACGGAAGTACAGACACTCCTAAAGCATGCTACGGGTGTTGAGATGCTTGACCATCAGATACGGAAGGAGAGATCTCAATCTCTTTATCAGGATCATCGATCAGCTCACGAATCAACTGGGAAATAATGAGGCCACGCGATCTAAATCCAGTTTGCTTGCACAGCCCATCAATCCAATCCAGCAGATCACGCTCAAGGTCAATGGTAATGCGCACGTATTCAGTAGGCGACTCGGATTGATCAGGCATAGACAAGGAAGCACCAAGCGATGCTGGAAGTCTAAAGACTGACTTACAAGCCAACCACTAGTGCAATAGAAATCCACCAGCGGCTATCACTTGTCTGCTGGCAAGGTGCGAGAGATCCCCCTTGGTGTTGAGCCAGGGGGGATTTTTCGTTTGAACGTTCAAGTCGTTCTGGGTTTCCTGCCCTGCACATTCCGCAGGGCTCACTCCCGGTCAAGAACCGGATTCAATTCAATGGCCCATCAATTCAGCTCCGGAGTCTTCTGCTACAACAAGCCTGCATGGCATCGATTGGGTGTTGTTGTGGATGGCACCCTCTCTGCACGGGAAGCATTTCGTGTTGCCAATGCCGATTTTCATGTAGCAGGACGATCAGTCTTTGATGCCGACATGCAGCCAATCCCTGGCTACCAAGCGATCACACGCATGGATAACGGCAGAACACTCTCTGTGATGACAGAGACTTACACGCCGATCCAAAATGAATCACTCATCAGGATTGCAGAAGCACTTCACGAGGACATCAATATGGATGCCGTCTGTGTTTTGTCGGATGGCAAGAAAGTCACCTTCACTGCCAGGATCCGTGGAGCAGAAGGCGATGTCGTTCCAGGAGATCCAGTGCAGCAATACCTAATCGGCTGTACCTCCCACGACGGATCAATCCCATTCCAGTTGCTGTTCTCACCCATCCGTGTTGTCTGCCAGAACACGCTGTCTGCGGCTCTTGGTTTGGCCAGCACTCAACGCCATCGGGACAACAGCATACGCATTCGTCATACAAAAAATGCCGACAGCTTGATCCAGAGATTGCCAGAGCTTGTTGACGTAAGAAGGCGACAATTCATCGGTGGCCTCGATGAGTTACGTCACATGGCCGTCACACCCTGCAGCATGGCGCAATTCCGCCAGTACATCAGTAATGTCTTTGCGGACCAGCTGCAAGGCACGGTAAATGATGTCCGGGGTGACAAGAGCACGAAGCGTCCGAAGGAGCTGGAAGATCTTCCAGCATGGTCTTCTGTTCTCCAGAAGTTTGAAGGTGCGGGAATTGGCTCTGATCTGACTGCAAGCAGAGGAACTGCATGGAGTGCGTACCAGGCAGTCACTGAGTACATCAGCCATGAATCTGGTCGAGCCAAGGATCCGATGAATGCAGCTCGTAAGCGACTTGAGTCGATATACTGGGGTACTTCATTAGGTCGAATTGCGGAAGCACATGAGTGCGCTTTGCGAATATCTATGTAATTATCTTGGGAGGGACTCTGTCTCTCCCTACCACTCGTTCCAAGCGTTGCCAGACTCTATGATCTTTGCAATATTCTTGTAAGCTTCTACTCTGTCTCCAGATACTGAAACCTGCCATATCTTGTTTACAAAAACTTTTGGCATAACACTTGGATGCTTTTCGCCCCTTCCTTTTGCGCTATTGTATTTTAAGTGTTGCTTTCTTGCAAACCAGCCCAGTGCACCAGCTGCTGTTACTGGATTAAGCAGTGATACGGCAAGTCCTGCGGCTTGCAAGGTTGTCGATGCTGATAGTCGCTGCTTTGTTAGGTAGATGACATTGTTGGGTGTGTAGACAATGGAAAGCCAAGGTCTTGATCCCGGATCAGTGCTTGCTAGCTTCTTGACTATATTGCCGCCATATACCTGTAGCATGGCGTAGTCAATATCAGATCGTCGATTAATTGGTATTATCCAGTCGTCCTCGAATGACGTGCTAAATGCATCTAGTAGTGAGCCTGCAAGCCCTTTTAGGGAATCAAACGTCACACCTGTAGTATCAAAACGCCGCAGATACAAGTATCTTTTGCCGGGTTCGCCTTTCTCGGTTCCGTAGATACACTTATCTACGGGTAGGCGAATAAACTCTATTGACCCATCGTATTTCTGTTTAAATGGCATGGTCTTATGTGTGCATTGCGGCCATTTGATTCTATAATCTGACCGGAAGGTTGCGAATCCTAATGAAGTGCATTCGCAACCCTGCTGTGGATTGGTATATCTAGCTGCCTAGCTGGTCGAGTAGGGGCTCCAAGAGCGGCTTTACTAAGGGCTTCGCAAGGGTCATTTTGTCAGCAACTTCGAGTGCAGCCTCTGTCGCCTCAAAAGCATCTGCTGCATTCGCGGCCGCTTCTACTGCTTCACCTAGGGCAGCCGCCGCAAAAAGCTGATCAAAGCTCATGGATCTAAGCCGCATCGACTCAGATTTTGGGCTGCTCTCCCGTCTGGTGTCAACTGGTTCTGTGCTTAATGCAGCTTCCGCATAAGCTCACCAAAGCTAGATCCTGGGTCAGAATTGATATTCGAGCTCCTTATCCATGCCCCTCCGGCTTGAAGACCTCAAGCCAGAGGCCCAGGTCACGGGCCTGATCGGTCGAGAAGCCGTCCGGATCGTCAGCGCCCAGATGATGGGCGAAGCCTGCGACCTGGTCTTCCGTGATGGTCAGGGCAACCTGCAGTCCCAGATCCTGTTCCGCGACAGGGAAGCCGACCTCGAGCTGGTAGCCGGTGGCCGTAAGTGGAGCTTCCAGGGGGATGGCGACAAGTTCCGCCTTGTCTCCGAGGGCGAGCGGATCCGCCTGGCCTACCTCTTTGACCCGTACGTCGCGGTCAGCAGCAGTGCCATCGACCCACTGCCCCACCAGATCAGCGCGGTCTACGAGCACATGCTGCCGCGCCAGCCCATGTGTTACCTACTGGCGGACGACCCTGGTGCCGGCAAAACGATCATGGCTGGCCTCCTGATCAAGGAGCTGTTGATCCGTGGGGAGCTGGAGCGCTGCCTGATCGTGGCCCCAGGCTCCCTCTCGGAGCAGTGGCAGGACGAGCTCAAGGAAAAGTTCGAGCTGCAGTTCGAGCTGCTCACCCGCGATCTGATCAACGCCACAGGCCTGGGCAACCCCTTTGCCGAGAAGTCCCTGCTGATCGCACGGATGGACATGCTCTCCCGTGATCAGGAGCTGCAGACCCGTCTGGAGCAGGCACCGCAGTGGGATCTGGTGGTCTGCGACGAGTCCCACCGGATGAGCGTCCACTACTTCGGTGGTGAGTTCAAGCCCACCAAGCGCTACCAGATGGGGCAGCGGGTCGGGAACCATGCTCGCAACCTGCTGTTGATGACGGCCACACCCCACAACGGCAAAGACGACGACTTCCAGGCCTTTATGGCTGCTGCTGGATGATCTCTGGGATCCAATTCCTTGATGCTTTGTCCGTGGTTTTTCTGACCCACTTGAGTTCGCATGCAACCTCGATCTTTCTGTCTCTAGGTGACATGACAATCAAGTCCAGACTCGTATTTCCGGGAATGTCAGGATGATTGAATTCCGGTATCAGCTTCCCTGGCACTTGGCTTTGTATGGCCTCTGCTAAGGCAAGTCTCACGACATGCTCTGTTAGTAGCCTCCCCCTGCCGCACGCCAATTCGTACTGTACTTTGCTGGCTACTGCAACGGCAATCATCTGCCAGTCGATGCTCATTGCTCTTCAGTTTCGCTGATATGAATTCCTAGACTCTCTGCATTTAGCTCAACTGCCTTGAGCATTAAGCCTAGATCGTCTCTTGTGTATTCATTAAGTGACGAGTTTCCAGTCTTGCCGGTAACCATCTGAACAACGCGAACTGGCAGCCCGCTGTTGACTGAATTGTTAATAAAGGTTCTTCTCCATCCGTGAGTCCCTGGATAGTCCTTGCATTTATCTCTCATCCTCCTTTTGAGGTTGTCCCCCCAGTTCTGGTTGACGGTTTTGGGCTCCTCTTGAGGAAATGCTGGCTCCTCTGACTTGCTGTCTGAGTATTTATCCCATATGCTCTGTGCCCTTTCGGGTAACGGGATGATCCTCTGGGAATAAATTGTCTTGAGGCCACCGCGAGACCCGATCGTGCCTAGCCCTCGGCCATCCCAGTGGATAATCCTGATGCATTTAAATATTTCCTCGCCTCCTTTTCTCTCGATGAAATCGCACCTGCGCAGGCCAGCCACTTCTTGAATCCTGCATCCTGTCATGGCTTGCAGGAAAAAGACGTCGAAGCTGGGGTCCGCTTTTCCACGTTTATTCTTTCTCATGGTCGCGCAAATCTTTTGAGCAGCCGTAGGGTCGATGCATCCTTGGTTGTCTAAGCTCTTGGTCCTACCCATCTGCGTTTGCATTGCAGCTCTCCTGTCTCTTGGTAAGTTCTTGAAAGGACTAACGTCGAGTAGGTCCTGTCTGACGGCTGCATTAAATACGCTCTTCAGGTATTTCATCTCTTTGCTGGCAGTTGATAAGCGCAGTCCAGAGTTGCTGAAGAGGAAATCGCGATACTCCAGTGCCAACTCTGGGTCTAGGCCGGTTGGGAGCCTGACCTTGTAGGCAGTTGCCAGCCATCCACGAAGGCGTTCGACCGCATTGGTGACTCCCTTGTAAGTACCTTGAGCCAGCCCTTCCCTCTTCTTTGCATCGAGCAGAGCATCCCATGTCTTGCCTCGCTTTTGAATGGTCGGTGGCGGAGGTGCTGCCGTTCCTTCTGATTTGGCAAGAGAAAGCTTGTCGATGTGTTCCTTGACCAGCGTTCTGAACACGCCAAAAATCGTCCTAAGACCCTGCTCGTCTGGGTTGTAACCCTGATCAAGGCAGAGTCGTTTAACTTTTCTTTCTTCTTCTACGACCCTATCGACGGTGCACAATAAAAATGGACCCGGTGGAATATCTTCGCCTTCCATATGGACGAACGCAACTGCTTCTGGTCGCGTGTTCTTAATTTCTTCGGCATTGCCTAGTTCTCTATTTACCAATCTCCAGTAGTCGAGATTCAGTCTCTGTAAGTTCTGTCCACGCTGGTATGCCCTGATCCATTGGTCGGCAAGCGCATGACCGATAGCCTCGAGGTCATGGCCGCTGTATGAAGTGTGTGGTCGCCTTAAGGCAAGTTTCCGTTCCTCGAGCTCCCCGGATCGTCGTTGGCAATACGCCTTGGCTTCGGCCAGTGAGACCACCAAGCTCCCGTCTGCTCTTTTGATCCACTCGTCAAACTGTCCATTCCGCTCAAAGGCGCCTGGAAATTCCTTTGCGAGGTGTGACCAGTTCTTAATGAAGAAAAACCCCTCGCGACCCTTTCGCCGGTAAAGGCCAAGGCCATGAGGGGTTCCTTCGACTTTGGTTGGTTTGTCCCTGCCCATGGTCCCGCTTGATCTTGGGGAAGATCTTGGGGACCATTCTTGGGGATGCCGCAGTACCTGTCTAGTGGTGCGGGATCTGGATCAAGCGTCGTAGTACATGGTGAATTCGTGGGGGTGCGGCCGCTGGCGCAGCTGCTGCACTTCCTCGTACTTCAGAGAGATCCAGTTGTCGATGAAGTCTTCGGTGAAGACGCCACCGGCTAGCAGATACTCGTGGTCGGCCTTGAGGGCCTCCAGGGAGCCGTTCAGCGAAGCGGGCACCGTGGAGATCTTCGCGAGCTCCTCGGCGGAGAGTTCGAACAGGTCAACGTCAGTGCCGTCGCCGGGGTCGATCTGGTTCTTGATGCCGTCGATGCCGGCCATCAGCATGGCGGCGAAGCCCAGGTAGGGGTTGGAGAGGGCGTCGCCGGAGCGGAACTCGAGGCGCTTGGCCTTGGGGTTGGTGCCGGTGAGCGGAATGCGCACGGCGGCGGAGCGGTTGCCCTGGGAGTACACCAGGTTCACCGGCGCTTCGAAGCCGGGCACCAGGCGCTTGTAGCTGTTGGTGGTGGGGTTGGTGAAGGCCAGGAAGCTGGGGGCGTGCTTCAGCAGGCCGCCGATGTACCAACGGGCGGTTTGCGAGAGGTTGGCATAGGTGCCTTCACCCCAGAACAAGGGTTGGCCGCCCTTCCAGAGGCTCTGGTGCACGTGCATGCCGCTGCCGTTGTCGGCAAAGACCGGCTTGGGCATGAACGTGGCGGTTTTGCCGTATTTCTTGGCAACGTTCCGCACCACGTACTTGTAAATCATCACGTTGTCGGCGGCGCTGATCAGCTCCGCAAACTTCATGCCGAGTTCGTGCTGCGCAGTGGCCACCTCGTGGTGCTGCTTCTCGATCGGCACGCCCAGGGCACCCATGGTGAGCAGCATTTCGCTGCGCATGTCCTGCAGGGTGTCGTTGGGGGCAACGGGGAAGTAACCCTCTTTCAGTTGAATCTTGTTGGCGAGGTTGCCGCCTTCTTCCACCCGATCGGTGTTCCAGGGGGCTTCGATCGAATCGACGCTGTAGAAGCTGGAGCCGTTGGCGCTCTTGTAGCGCACGTCGTCGAAGACGAAGAATTCGGGCTCGGGGCCGAAGTAGGCGGTGTCAGCCAGGCCGGTGGAACCGAGGTAATCGAGGGCTTTCTGAGCCAGGGCGCGGGGGCAACGGGCGTAGGGCTTGCCGCTGCGGGGCTCCTGGATCGAGCAGATCAGGCTGAGGGTTTTGTGGCTGTAGAAGGGATCAATCCAGGCGGTGTTCGGATCGGGCACCATCGCCATATCCGATTCGTTGATCGCTTTCCAGCCGCGGATTGAGGAGCCGTCGAAGGCCACACCCTCGGTGAACGCGGCTTCGTCGATCAGGTCCTGGCACACGGTGAGGTGCTGCCATTTGCCGTGAAGGTCGACGAACTTGAGGTCGATCAGTTCGATGCCCTCGTCCTTGATCTGACGGAGGACGTCCTGGGCGGTTTTGGCCATGACGTAGACGCTTGGAGGCTGAGAGGAAGCCCGCCTGGAACCGGGCTCGCGGGACCGTACGGAGCAGCCTGGTCCTGCCTGTGTATCACCTGTAACCAAATTCGCGACTGGTGTGGAGTGGATTGCTTGCGTAACCGTTTCTGTCAACTTGATCAGATCCGTGCAATGGCAAGGGATCTGAGGGTTTGCAGGTGCTACGTTCCGGCTCAGGTGCGTCGATCCTTCACGCCATGCGCGATGCCATCACCGGTCTGATCGGTCGGTACGACCAGCTGGGCCGCTACTTCGATCGTGATGCGGTGGATCGCATCGCCACCTATTTCTCGCAAGCGCAACTCCGCCTGGCGGCTGTTGAGCTGATCAATCGCGAAGCCGCGGAAATCGTGCGGGAGGCCAGCCAGCGCCTGTGGCAGTCGGATCCTGAGCTGCTTCTTCCTGGCGGCAATGCCTACACCACCCGTCGCTGGGCTGCCTGCCTGCGCGACATGGACTATTTCCTCCGCTACGCCAGCTACGCCCTGGTGGCTGACGACAGCACCATCCTCAACGAGCGGGTGCTGAACGGCCTGGATGACACCTACAAGAGCCTCGGCGTGCCCACGGGTCCCACCGTTCGCAGCATCGCGTTGATGGCCGACGTGGTGTGTGAGTTGCTCCTCGATGCTGGCGTGGCCAGCGCCGATCAACTCGCAGCTGTTGTGCGTGCACCGTTTGAGCATCTCTGCCGCGGTCTTGCCGATAACAATGTCCGCGCCCGCTGAGCTGTCCTCAGCGACTGCGTAGGCTCCACTCCACAGACCCATCCAGGCCTTGGCAACCACAACTCCTTCTGTGTCCGATCGGCATCGTCTGAACCTCGGTCCGATCGCCACACCGGATCGGTTGCTACTGGGTCCTGGCCCCTCCAACGCCCATCCCACGGTGCTGCAGGCCCTGAGCCGCACACCGATCGGGCACCTCGATCCGCTCTATGTGGCGCTGATGAGCGAGGTGCAGGAGTTGCTGCGCTACGTGTGGCAAACCGATAACCGCCTCACCCTCCCCATGAGTGGCACGGGTTCGGCGGCGATGGAAGCCACCCTCGCCAACATGGTGGAGCCGGGCGACACCGTGTTGGTGGCGGTGAAGGGCTATTTCGGCCTGCGCCTGCAGGACATGGCCGGTCGCTATCGCGCCGATGTGCGCACGATCGAAAAGCCCTGGGGCGAAGCCTTCAGCCTTGAGGAGATCGAAGCTGGCCTAAAGGAGCACCGCCCCAAGATTCTGGCGATGGTGCACGCCGAAACCTCCACCGGTGTGCGCCAGCCGATGGAAGGCATTGGCGATCTCTGCCGCCAGTACAACTGCCTGCTGCTGCTCGACACCGTCACCTCCCTCGGTGCCGTGCCGCTCTACCTCGATGAGTGGAAGGTGGACCTGGCCTACAGCTGCAGCCAGAAGGGCCTCAGCTGCCCGCCTGGCCTCGGCCCCTTCACCATGGGCCCCCGCGCTGAAGAGAAGCTCGCCGCCCGCAGCGGCAAGGTGCCCAACTGGTACCTCGATGTGAGCCTGCTCAACCAGTACTGGGGCAGCGACCGGGTGTATCACCACACCGCTCCGGTGAACATGAACTTCGGCATGCGTGAGGCGTTGCGCCTGATCGCTGAAGAAGGTCTGGAGAACGTTTGGGAGCGTCACCGCCGCAATGCAGAAAAGCTCTGGGCCGGCTTGGAAGCCCTCGGCCTGCAGTGCCATGTGCCCGCGGAGCTGCGCTTGCCCACCCTCACCACCGTGCGCATTCCTGAGGGTGTGGATGGCAAGGCCTTCACCCTTCACCTGCTCAACAAGCACGGCATTGAGGTGGGCGGTGGCCTCGGCGCCCTCGCCGGCAAGGTGTGGCGCATCGGCCTGATGGGCTACAACAGCCGCGAGGAAAACGTGGATCTGCTGCTCAACCTGCTGGAGCAGGAGCTGCCGGCGTTCCGGAGCGCTGCTCCCGCCGTTGCTGCCGCCGCCGCTTAAACCAGCGTTCCAGCTGATTTCCGCAGCGCTCGGCTTCCACGCCGCCCACCACGTGCATGGTGTGGTGGGCGCTGGGGCTATCGCTCAGGTTGAGCACGCCTCCCAACCCACCGCGTTTGGGGTCATGGGCGCCAAACACCACCCGCCCCATCCGGGCCTGCACCAGTGCGCCCGCGCACATCGGGCATGGCTCCAGGGTCACGAGCAAGGTGCAGTCGTTGAACCGCCAGTCGCCCCTGAGCCGAGCTGCTTGCTGCAGCGCCACCAGTTCGGCGTGTCCCAACGGCTGTTGATCACGCTCCCGCCGGTTACTGCCCCAGCCCAGGGCACGGCCCTGACCGTCCAGAACCACGGCTGCCACGGGGATCTCTCCCTCGTCGCCCACGGCCTCCGCGCGCCGCAGCAGCCGCCGCATCCAGAGGATGTGCTCCGCAGGCTCCAGATCCATCGCCTCCGCTCTGTGCAGAATGCCAGCGCCTGATCCCATCCCGCCATTGGCGAGAATGGAGCCACCCTGTGGCGCCGCCTTGGCTCCAGCCCCTCAGCACGGGCCTGCGGCCTCTGCGTCGCTGCCGCTGTTTCCCGATCCGGCTCAGCTGGATCCGGCTCTGTGCGCCTTTCTTCAGCAGGCCAGCGATCAGCTGTGCCGCTGGTGGGCCGGTTCGAGCACCCGTTCCCCCCTTCCCCTGCTGAGTGTGCTGCCGGATGCGGCACCCGGCTCCATCGGCCTCGATCCGATCGCCCTGCTGGATGATCTGCAGCTGGTGATGGATGGCGCCTTCAATCCCGTGCATCCGGGCTCGATGGCTCACCTGGATCCGCCGCCGCTCACGGCTTCGGTGGCTGCGGATCTGATTTGTGCCGGCCTCAACAACAACCTGTTGGCGGAGGAGCTCTCCCCCAGCCTCTCGCGCCTGGAGCGCAGCCTCTGTGGCTGGATGGGGGAGCGCTTGGGCTTGGGTGAGCAGGCCGGTGGCGTGGCCGCCAGCGGCGGCAGCTTGAGCAATTTGATGGCGCTGGTGGTGGCGCGCCATCAGCGCGGGCTGGTGGGCGTGCAGGAGGCACGGGTGTTCTGCAGTGCTGATGCGCACGTGTCGCTCGCCAAAGCCCTGGCTGTGATGGGCTTGCCCTCCACCGCATTGCGGCCTGTGCCCGTGGATCACAGCGGTGCTCTGCGGGTTGATCACCTCGCTGCTCAGCTGGACGCTGCCACCGCCGCTGGGGTGCCGGTGCTGGCGGTGGTGGCCACAGCCGGCACCACCGTGCGCGGTGCCATCGATCCTCTGGGGCCCATCGCGGCGTTGTGCCGCCAGCACCAGATCTGGCTGCACGTTGATGGTGCGATTGGTGCTGTGTTCGGCCTCAGTGCTGCCCATGCCCATCTCACCGCGGGCCTCAGCGCAGCCGATTCGCTCACGGTGAACCCGCAGAAGTTGCTGGGGATCACCAAAACCTCGTCGCTGCTGCTGCTGCGCCAACCCGATGCCCTGGCGGCCTGCTTCGCCACCGGTCTTCCCTACATGGAACCCAGCTGGGCTGAAGCCCATGGCGGTGAATGCGGCTTGCAGGGCACCCGTCCGGCGGAGGTGCTCAAGCTCTGGCTCGGCCTGCGTCAGTTGGGGCTGCGTGGCATCGAACAGCTCCTCGACGGAGCTGTGCAGCGCCGTGCGCAGCTGCAAACGCTGCTGGCTGGTCTACCGCTGCAGCACTGCAGCGGCCCGTTGCATCTGCTGGCCTTCACCCCCGAGGGGCTCGATGCTCAGGCGGCGGAGCAGTGGTCGCAGCACACCCGCCATCGTTTGCTCGAGCGCCAGCTGATGCTCTCGCGGCCGCTTTATCAGGGCCGCCATCACCTCAAGGCCGTGCTCGGCAACCCCCACACCGGCGCTGCTCAGTTGGAGGCGGTGGCTGAGGTGGTGGAGGCTTCCCTTCACGCTTCTCGTCCCCTTCGCTGATTCACGCTGCATGAGCGCACCCCCAACCCGCGGCCGCTGGGTGGCCATCATCACGGGCGCCATTTCGATCCTGATCGCGGTGGCCTATCTGGTGCTGATCACGGTGCTGGATTCCCGAGGCCCCTTGTTGCCGCCGCCGCCTGAAGCCATGGGCTTGAGCATCAGCGCCGATCCTGCGGCCGCGGTGGCAGCTGTTCGCGCTTCTGCTGACGCTGCAGGGGTTCCACCACTCGGTTGAACGCTGCACTGAGAAACGCTTGCAGCGCGGAATCGCGGCGGTTGAGGTCGTACTGCTGTTGCACCACCTCCTGCATGCCGCCATCCCCCCAATCCTGATCCTGCTGGAAGTAGGTGATGAAGCTGCGGCCTGCAACGCGGGTGAGCCAGCCCGCGCCAACGGCTTGCACGGCACGGCTGAGGAGCAGGGCCGGCACATTCAGGCTCAGGGCCGCGCTGATCAGGCCCATACCCCCCTTGATCACACCGAGGCTCGCCAGGGTTCGCCCCACTGACACCGCCAGGTCCTGGGCTGAAGCACGGCTCAGGCTCACGCCGTGGATGCGCCCGATCTCCATCACCATCTGGGCGTTGACCGCCGCTGCCCCCAACAGATCCACTCCGGGTAGGGGCGTGGCGGCGATCACACCGGCGCTGATCCAGCTGTAGCGATCCACCACCGCCTCGGCATCCTGCTGGCGCTGGTCGTTGAGCAGCCTCCTGCCGGCGTCGCTCAAACGACGGCTCTGCATCAGGATGTTGTCGGCGATTAGTTCTTCGCCATCGCTATGCAGCACTTGGGCGATGCGGCGCAGCAGGGCATCAAGCTCGGGTGCCGGTTGCAGCGGTTGCCCCCCCGGCATCGGCACCGATTGCGGGGCAGCGCTGGCGGCAATCACGTCGTCGGCTTCAATCCGGCCCTTGCAGCGGCGGCGCAGCAGGGCCAGCAGACGGCGCTCCTCTTCGCTGCCACGCAGATCGCACTTGTTGAGCACCAGCAGCAACCGTTTACCCAGTTGCGCCAGGGCGCTGAACACCTCCTGTTCAGCGGCGCGCAGGTCGCCATCCACCACCAGAAGCAACAAATCCGCTTCAGCGGCCTGCTTGCGGGCCAGCTGTTCGCGCCGCGAACCAGCCTCGCCGGCCTCGAGGATGCCGGGTGTGTCCACCAGGCGAATGCCGCGGCTGAGATTGTTCAGGCGCAGCCGGTAGCTGAGGCACGCATCCGTGGAGCCCATGGCGGCTCCCACCTGCCCCACCACGTCCTTCAGCAGAGCGCGGATCAAGGAGGTTTTGCCGGCGGAGCCGGTGCCGAACACCACCACCACCAGGTCGCCCCGCTCGAGTTCGGCGGCCACCCGGGCGCGCTCCTGCTGCAGAGCTTCCCGCTGCACGGCATCGCGGATGCGCTCCAGCAGTTGATCGACCGCCTGCAGCTGCTGCTGGGCGGCTTCTTGCCGGTTGCTCGGTGCTGGAGCAGAGGGGCCAGCGCTGTTGTCGCCTCGGCGCCGACGGCGCCAGCCCTCCAGCCACGGCCAGGCCACCCGCGCCATCAGCAGCGCACCGCCGCCAAACAGCAGCAGCATGAAGGGGCCCACCAGCCAGGCTGGAAGCAGGTAGCTGAGCTGCCAGATCAGGTTGTTGATCGCCTGGAGCACGGCAGTGATCACCACCAGCACCAGCAGGCCGCCACCGAGCCAGAGCCAGAGCCGTGCAGGGGGTTTCACAGGGGCAAGGCCTCAGCGCAAGGTGATGCCGCGTTCGAGGTTGCCTCGACCGGCTGAGCGGATGATCTCGCTCCACAGCTCCGCCGCCAAGGCACTGCTGGCACCGGTGGGGCTGTTGTCGTCGTTGCCGAGCCAGATGCCCATCACCCAGTGGCGGCTGGGTTCGTAGCCGATGAACAACAGATCGCGGCCGTTGTTGGTGGTGCCGGTCTTGCCACCTTCCTCGCCACCAACCCGGGCGGCGCGGCCGGTGCCGGATCGCACCACCTCTCGCAGCATCGCCTGCATCTGGCGTGCATGGGCTTCGCTCAACACGCGCTGACCTGGGCGAAGGCGTTGGGCCTGGCTGGAGCTGCTGCGCTGCGTCTCCCCATCCGTGAGCTGCCGAATCGTGGTGGGGGGATGCCAGACGCCCTGGTTGGCCACGGCGGCGTAGGCGCCGGTGAGTTCCATCAGCCGCACCTCGGCCTGCCCAAGGGCCAGACCTGGCACAGGCTCGAGCGGGGTTGTGATGCCAAGGCGGCGGGCGATGTCGATCACGCGATCCAGCCCGACGCGCCGGGCCAGGCGCAGGGCGGCGGTGTTGCTGGAGCTGGCCAGGGCCTGCTGCAGGCTGAGACTGCCGCCGCAGCTGCTCTTGAAGAGCTGCCCGCCCCATTCCAGGGGCCCGCAGCTCACGCGATCCATGGGCTGAAGACCCAGCTCCAGGGCAGCGAGATAGGGAAACAGCTTGAAGGTGCTGCCCGGTTGGCGCAGCGCCATGCTGGCTCGGTTGTATTGGCTCTGGCTGTAATCGCGCCCGCCGGCGATCGCCAGGATGCCGCCATGGCGGGCGTCGATCACCACCACGGCGCCCTGTTGCGGGCCGGTCTTCGAGCGCAGGAGCCCGTTGAGCCGCCGCTGCACCACCTGTTGCAACAGCGGATCGAGGTAGGTGCTTACGAGGAAGTTGCCCTCTGAGGCCACATCAGCACCGAGCAGTGCCTCGAGGTCGCGCTTCACCTGATCGGTGTAGAAGGGCATCGGTTGGGCCCCTTGCTGCGCCCCTGAACCGCAGGCCTGCGGAGCGAGCTGCAGCGGCTGCCGTCTGGCGCGCCTGGCCTGTTCCCCGCTCAGCCGCCCAGCCTCCACCATCTTCAGCAACACCCGGTTGCGGGAGCTCAAGGCCGCCTGCGGATTGGTGCAGGGATCAAAGCCATTGGGTGAGGGCAACAGGCCAACCAGCAGCGCGGCCTCCTCCAGGCTGAGGGATGCCGCAGGGCGGGCGAAGTAATGGCGGGCGGCATCGTCAAAGCCCCAGCCCACCCCCAGATACACCCGGTTGAGATAGGCCAGCAGCAGATCGCGCTTGCTGTGAATGGCCTCCAGCTGGAGCGCTACCAGCAGCTCACGCCATTTGCGGCCCAGGGTTTCGCCGCGGCCCACCTGCTCGGGATGCAGGCTGCGCGCCAGCTGCTGGGTGAGGGTGCTGCCCCCCTCCAGCACCCGGCCGCCGCTGAGGTTGGTGAGCAGGGCACGGGCGGTGCCGATCGGATCAACGCCCGGATGTCTCCAGAAGCGGTTGTCTTCACTGGCCAGCAGCGCACTGATCAGCGCCGCCGGATAGCCGCCCAGGCTGCGCTGTTCCCGGTGCTGGCTCGATTCCGCGGCCATCAAGGGGCGATTCGCCCCATCAAAGAGCAGCAGGGGCCCCCGGCTGCCCCCCAGCCCTGCCGCCACGGGCACCTGCAGCCTGCCCACCACCAACAAGGCAGCACCTCCAATGGCCACAAGGGCCACTGCTGCACTGCCCCAGTGGCGCAGCCGCTGCCAGGGCCTTTGGCTGGGCTGGGCAAAGCGAAGTTGGGCCGTTCCTCCGGCCTCGCCTGGGACGAGCTGGATGCGATCGCCGTCGCAGAGCAGCAGTTGCTGGATGCGCCGGCCGCGCCACCACAGTCCGTTGGTCGACTGCAGATCACTCAGGATCCACTGCCCAGCCACACATTCGAGCAGGGCGTGTTGCTGGCTCACCCCAGCGGCTGGCAGGCAGATCTCCGCGCCGGGATCACGCCCGATGCGGTAGGCGCCCGGCTGCAGGAGCTTGCGCTGCTCCCCATCGGCGCCGCTGCTCCAGCTCAGTTCAGCGGGCCGGCCGGTCATGGCGACCATCCTGGCGGCGCAACAGATCAATCAGCAGGCACACCACCGCCAGGTTGATGGCGGTGTCCGCCAGGTTGAACACCGGGAACTGAATCGGCACGAACTCCAGAAAATCCACCACGCTCCCCAGCCGCCAGCGATCGATCCCGTTGCCGATAGCTCCCCCCAGCAGCAACCCCAGGCCCAAGCTCTGCCAGCGGCTGAGGGGACCGCTGGTTTGAATCCACACCACCAATCCCAGGGCCACCACGGCACTCACCAGGCCGAGGCCAAAGGCGTTGCCCTCCAACAGGCTGAAGGCGGCGCCGGTGTTGAACACCAGCCGTTGTTGCAGCAGGCCCGGCAGCAGCGGCGCCACACCGTGGCCACTCAGATGCTGCAGGGCCCAGAGCTTGCTGAGTTGATCGCTCAGCACCACCACCAGAGCGGTGAGATACACCGGCCGAATCATGATTCGATCAGCAGCACACGCCGCAGCACCAGGGCCAACAGCGCCACGGCACAACACAACAGCAGCTGGGGGATCAACGGTCCAAAGCTGTAGCTGATCAACAGCTGCGGCAGGGCCCCATTCCAGCGGCCCACCAAGCCGCCCAGGAGCAAATTGGCGAGTCCACACAGTTGCAGCACCAGCAGGCCGAGCATCGCGGCCGCCGTGAGGCTGAGCAGGTTGTCCATCCCGCCCTGCTTCGCCAGCCGGCCCGTGAGCCACGCTGCCGGAAGGAACCCGGCGATGTAGCCGAAGCCGGGATCGAGCAGATAGGTGACACCTCCGCCCGCCTGAAACACCGGCAGTTGAAACAGGCCAAGGCTGATGTAGGCCACCCCCGCCAACATCGCTGAGCGGGCACCGCACACCAGGGCCGTAAGCAGCAGGGCGGGCACCTGCAGGGTGATGGGCAAGGCGATCAAGCTCAAGCCATTGGGGCCGATGCTCGGCAGGGCGGCCTGCACCAAGCTCCCGCACACGATCAGCAACAGTCCGGCGAGGGCACCGCTCCAATTGGTGAGGGCTCGCACGTGTGGGCAGTCGCTGGCCACCATCCTGCAGGAGAGTGGTGGCCTTGCAAGCGTTTGTGTCGTCATGACGGATCCCGCCTCGCCGGCGCTGCCCTTCGCGGTTGGCAGCCGCGTTCGCCTGCGGGAGCAGCCTTCGTTTCTCAAGAGCGCGGATCCGATGCCGATGCTGCGACCACCTGATCTGGTGGATGCCCAGGAGGAGGGCGAGGTGGTGGGCCTGCGGGCCCTGGAGCAACTGGCGGTGCGCTTTCGCCGCGGCACCTTTCTGCTGGAGGCCCGCCAACTCGAGCCTGTCAACGACTGATCCGTTCAGCGCTGGGTGGAGCGGGTGATCAGTGTTGGCCGGAGCTGAGGCTGTGGCGCTGCCATACGGCCTCGGCTTGGGCGATGGCGGTGCGCGGCCCGCAGAGGCTCAGGCTCGGTGCGGTGAGCAGTGTGCGGGCAGCCTCCAGCAGCTGCTCAGGGGTGAGGTCTGCCGCTTCGGCCAGACAGCGATCGGCGAAGTTGAACGGCAGGCCATGGCCCAGCACCAGGGCATGGCGATCGGCCAATTGGCTGCTGGTCTGGCGGCCGAGCGCTTCCTGGCCGCGGAATTTCGCCAGGGCGAGCTCCAGATCCTCCGCCGTGATCGCCTGATCCAGCAGCCGTTGCCACTCCGCAAGCAGTTCGGCGGTGGCCTGGGCGGCACGGTCGCTGCTGGTGGAGAGATGGAAAACGAAGGGGGCGTCGCCCAGCCGGGCTGGGTAGTGCACCCCCACGTCGTAGGCGAGGCCGTGCTCTTCCCGCAGGGCCACAAACAGCCGGCTCGACATGCCCACCCCCAGGTGGCAGTGCAGGAGCCGCAGCGCCAGGGCATGGGCTGCTCCAAGCGGGGTGGTGCTGGCTCCAAGCATCAACACCAGTTGTTCGGTGTCGTCTTCACTGCAGGCCAGCTGTGCCTGCTTCAGCCCCCTCGGCCCAGCCAGACGCTGGGGTTTGATGCAGGGCCAGGCCTCGCCCTCCACACCAGCCAGCAAAAGCTCTTCGGCCTGGGGCGGCAGCTCGCCGGTGAGCACCAGCACCGCTCCCGCCTGGCCGTAGCAGCGGGCCAGCGCTTCGAGCTGCGATCGATCGATCGTTTTCAGATCCTCCTCGACGCCGAGGGCGTCATGGCCGTAGGGGCCATCGCCATAGAGCAAGCCGCGCAGCTGGTCGTGGGCGAGCTGGAACGGATCCTCCTTTTGGCGCTGGAGGGTTTGCAGGTTGAGCTGGCGCTCCAGGTTGATCTGGTCGTCGACCAACCAGGGCCGCCGCACCATCAGCAGCAGCAGCGGCAGCAAGGCTTCGGCATCGCTGCTGGCGCACTTCAGGCTGAGCAACGTGCCGTCTTCCGCGGCTTCACAACGCAGGCCGGCGCCGCAACCTTCCACGAGATCGGCGAGGGCATCGCCACTGAGATCACCGCAACCGCGGCTCAGCACCCCAGCCAGCAGTTGCGCAGCGCCCCGTTGGCCGCGCGGGTCAGCGCTGCTGCCGCCCCGCATCCACAACTTCGCGGAGAGGATGCCCGCTCCCGGGCGCTCCATCAGCCACAACGGGCATCCGCCCGGCAGCACCAGCTGCTGCACCCCGGGAACGCTCATGCCGGCACCGCCTGCAGGCAGAAGGCCCGATCCGGGTGCAGGAGCGGAATCACATCCCGGCTCAACCGTTCGCTGCTCCAGCCCTCGAGCCACTCCAGCGGACGCTGCAGGTTGTGGCGGCGCCCCCACAGCTGGCTGTTGCCCACCATCGCGGCCACGGATCCAGCCACCTCCAGGCTGAAGCGGTAGCCATTGCCCACCAACCGCTTGGCCCGCTGCAGCTCCGCGTCTGAGGGGCTGTTGTCCATCAGCTCGAGCAACACCTGGCGCACCTGCTGCTCCACCGCTGCCAAGTTTTCGGGTTCACACACCGCCTCCAGCAGCACCAGGCAGCCCGACTCGAGCACATTCAGATCGAGATCGATGCTCTCCACCAGCCGTAACCGCTCCCGCAGCTGCTCCACCAGGCGGCTGCGGCGACCTTCCGCCAGCAGTGTGGTGATCAGGTCTCCGCCCATCACGCTGTCTTGATCGGCGGCACCGGGCAGCTGCCAGGCCATCAGCAGCCGAGCCGCCTCCAGCCGCGCCAACGCCATCCGGTGCCGGCCCGGCTGCAAGTGCAGTGGGGCCAACTGGCCCGGCGTTTCAGCTGGAGCCAGAGCCGCCAGGGGCGATTGCCTCAACTGCGCGTCGAGCTGCAGGCCCGCCAGCGGTCCGGCCAGCGAGAGGCAGCAGCGATCGGCGCGGTAGTGACGCCGGTGGAAAGCGGCCATCGCCTCGGGGCTGTGGGCCTCCAGGGCCTCGCGCCGCCCCAGGATCGGCAGGCCATAGGCGTGGCCACCACAGGCCTGGCGCAGCAGCTCCTGGAATGCCACCTCCTCCGGTTGGTCTTCGCTCTGGGCGAGCTCCTCCAGCACCACCTGGCGCTCCATCGCAAAGTCGTCCGCATCCAGCCGCGGCTGCAGCACCAGATCGAGCAGCAGCTCGAGGGCCTGGGGTGCTGCCGCCGGCGGGATCAGCACGTGATAGTGCACGTCGTCGAAGCCGGTGGCGGCATTGCTGTTGCCCCCCAGGGCTTCCACCTTGAGATCAAATTCACCGGCTTCCAGCTGCTGGCTGCCTTTGAACACCATGTGTTCGAGAAAGTGCGCCAGGCCTGATTCGGCATTGGTTTCCCAGGCGCTGCCAGCGCGGCACCACAGATCGAGGCACACCACCGGTGCCTGCGGGAGCTCGATCTGCACCACGCTCACGCCGTTGTCGAGTTGGTGGCGCCGCGGGTCCGGCAGGGGCGGGGTCGAGGGACCGGGCAACGCGGGCAACGGATCAGGCACGGTGTCTGAACGTTCATTCTGCTGGCAGGATCGGCAGCCTGTCCGCCCGGAAGCCCATGAGTTCAGCTGCTTTGGGAATCCATCCGTTGGTGGACGCGCTCGCCGAGCAGATCCGCAGCAGCTGGGATCAGCTGCCGGCCTTGCAGCCGTTGGCGGTGGATCCCGAGCTCGAGGCGATCAGCGGCAGCCTCGACGGCGAGGCACTGTTCATTCGCAATGAGCTGCGTCAGTGCCAGGGGTTGCGCAAACTCCACCTGGAGACAGCCCGTCTGGGGGCAGGCCTGCAGATCCTGCACTGCGTGTATTTCCCTGATCCCCGCTACGACCTGCCGGTGTTCGGGGCCGACATCGTGGCCGGACGGGGTGTGGTGTCGGCCGCGATCGTGGATCTCTCACCGGTGAGCGGTGAGTTGCCGGAGGCCGTGGCCCAGGGGCTGGCTGCGCTGCCAGAGCGATCCTTCAGCCAGGAGCGGGAGCTGCCGGAGTGGGGCTCGATTTTCTCGCCCTACGTGCGGTTCGTGCGGCCTGCAGATGCTGCCGAGGAGCAGCAGTTCATTGGTGTTGTGGGCGACTTTTTGCAGGTGCTCGGTGCGGCCTGCCAAGCCGCTGAACCGCAGCCGATCGACCACCCGGATACCGTGAAGCGGCACGACGGTCAGCTCTCGTATTGCCGGCAGCAGAAGCGAAACGACAAGACCAGACGCGTGCTGGAGAAGGCGTTCAATCCGGCCTGGGCCGATCGTTACATCGAGGAGCTGCTCTTCGACGATCCCCTGCCGCTGGGCTGATGCGTCGTCCTTGGCTTGTCGCTGGCGGAGCGCTCCTGCTGGTGCTGTTGGCTGTGGCGGTGAGTCGCCGCAGCACGCCTCAGCCACCGGCGCCAGCGCCAGCTGCTGTGAGTGCACCGCGCCTGGAGGCGGTGTCGGCTTTGGGCACCTTGCAGCCCGCTGGCGATGTGCGCCGCCTCGCCGCTCCTTCGAGTGCCATGGGGGGTAGCCCGCGCCTGCTGAGCCTCGAGGTGCAGGAAGGGCAGCGCGTGAAGCAGGGTCAACTGTTGGCCACCTTCGATAACCGGCCCAAGCTCAACGCTGACCTTGCGGCGCTGCAGGCCCGAATTAGCAGCCTTCAGGTGCAGATCCGCATGCAAACCCGTGAGGTGGAGCGCTACCAAAGCGCCGCTAGCTCTGGAGCTGCGGCGATGGTGCTGCTGGAAGAAAAGAAAGACGAGCTGGTGAAGCTGCAAGGCGAGCTGCGGCAAGCGCAGGCCCAGCGCCAGGGTGTGCAGGTGGATCTGGCCGATAGCGAGCTGCGGGCGCCGCTGGCTGGAACCGTGCTCAAGATTCACAGCCGCGCCGGCGAACGCCCCGGTACTGACGGTGTGCTCGAGCTCGGTGCCGGCGATCAGATGGAAGCGGTGGCGGAGGTGTATGAGAGCGACATCAACCGCGTGAAGCTCGGCCAGACCGTGATCCTCGTGAGCGAAAACGGTGGGTTCAGCGGTTCCCTAAAAGCCCGCGTGATTCGCATCTCACCCCAGGTGCGCCAGCGGGCGGTGCTCTCCACCGACCCCACCGGTGATGCGGATGCCCGCGTGGTGGAGGTGCGTTTGGCCCTCGATCCCGCGGCTGCCCGTCAGGTGAAGGATCTGGCTGGGTTGAAGGTGATCGCGCGCTTCACCCCGTGAGCCCCGGGCCCGTGCGTCTTCAGCCCCAATCGCTGCAGCGCTGGCTGGCGGGTCTCTGGCAGAGCCGCCGCATTCCGCTGTCGTTGCTGCTGCTCACCCGCCAGCCGGTGCGGTTGGCTGTGGCCCTGGCGGGGATCAGCTTCGCCGGGATCTTGATGTTTATGCAGCTGGGATTCCGTGATGGCCTCTTCGATGCCAGCGTCACGATCCACCGGCTGTTTGATGCCGATCTGGTGTTGATCAGTCCACGCTCCACCAGCTCGGTGAGCATGGCGGGCTTTCCCAAGCGGCGCCTCGTGCAGGCCATGGCCGCCCCTGAAGTGGCGGGCATCACGCCGGTGCACTGGAATCTGCTGCTCTGGCGCAACCCTGAAACCAGGGGCACGCGCTCGATCCTCACCCTGGGGTTTGAACCCAACGACCCCCTGTTCACCGATCCGAGCCTGGCGCCGAAGGCGCGCCTGCTCACCCAGAAGGGCAGGGTGCTGTTTGATGAACAATCGCGCCCGGAGTTTGGGCCCGTGGCGCCCTGGTTCAAAAGCGGCCGCACGGTGGAGAGTGAAATCGCCGGTAAGCGAGTGCGCGTGGCCGGTCTGGTGGGCCTGGGCACCTCCTTTGGCGCGGATGGCAACCTGCTCACCAGCTCCGAAACCTTCCTCGAGCTGCTGCCCAACACGCCCCCCGGCAGCATTGAAGTGGGTTTGATTCGCCTCAAGCCCGGCAGTGATCCTGCGGCCGTGGCCCAGCGCCTCCAGGCTCAGCTGCCCTCGGATGTGACGGTGCTCACCAAGCAGGGATTCATTGATTTCGAGCAGAACTACTGGCGCACCAGCACCTCGATCGGCTTCATCTTCACCTTGGGGGCCGCCATGGGCTTCGTGGTGGGCTGCGTGATCGTGTATCAGGTGCTCTATTCCGATGTGAGTGATCACCTGCCGGAATACGCCACCTTGATGGCGATGGGCTACAAGCTGGTCAGCCTGTTGGGGGTCGTGGCCCGTGAGGGCTTACTGCTGGCGGCGTTTGGCTATCTGCCGGCCTATGCGGCGGGCCAGGGCTTGTATCTGTTGGTGCGCAGCGCCACGCAACTGCCGGTGTTTATGGATACCACCCGCGCCGTGACCGTGTTCACCATGATCCTGGTGATGTGCATGGCCTCCGCTGGCCTAGCCATGCGCCGCCTGGCGGACGCCGATCCCGCCGAGATCTTCTGAACACCATGGCTCAGACGGCTGCGATCGACCTGCACGACCTCTGCCATTGGTATGGCAGTGGCAGCATGCGGCGCCAGGTGCTGCAGGGGGTGAACCTTCGCGTGGCCCCTGGAGAGGTGGTGCTGCTCACCGGCCCCTCGGGCTGCGGCAAAACCACCCTGCTCACCCTGGTGGGGGCCCTGCGCCAGGTGCAGGAGGGATCGGTGCGGGTTCTGGGTCAGGAGCTCAACGGTGCTGGCCGCCGCGAACGCCAACTCCTGCGCCGATCCATCGGCATGATTTTCCAGGGCCACAATCTGTTGCGTTGCCTCACAGCCGAACAAAACGTGCAGATGGGCTCCGACCTGCTGCCAGCTCTCAGTTACCGCGCGCGTCGCGATCAGGCGCGGGAGTGGTTGCGGGCGGTGGGTTTGGGGGATCAGCTCAACAAGTTGCCCCACGATCTCTCTGGCGGCCAGAAGCAACGGGTGGCGATTGCCCGTGCCCTTGCCGCGCATCCGCGGCTGTTGCTGGCGGATGAACCCACCGCAGCGCTGGATTCGAAGACGGGCCGCGAGGTGGTGGAACTGTTGCAACGCTTGGCCCGGGAGCAGGGCTGTGCGGTGCTGATGGTGACCCACGATCCGCGCATCCTCGATATCGCTGATCGCTTGGTGCGGATGGAAGACGGCCAGCTCAGCGAAGCGGACGTTCCCGGTTTGGTGACCAGCGGCTGAACGTCATTCAGTAGGGTGGGGCTTAACCCCAAGTTCCAGCCGTCTCGATGGCCAAACGCCGCAACCTCAAGAAAGAAAAGCAGGAGCGCAACCGCGCCTACGCCCGCAAGTTCAAGAAGCGCAAGCTCCGCAACGATGGCCGCGGTGAAGGTGCTGGCAACGGCGTGACCGGTACCGCCAACAACGGTGGCGCTGCCGACTGATCGGCACTCCTCCATGCATCACCTAGGGGATCCCGCGGGATCCCCTTTTTTGTCCCTGCGTTCACCGTTGGCCATCCCCTGAGCCATGTTCCTCAGCGTCGTCATCCCCACCTACAACCGGCTGCCGATCCTGGAGAAATGCCTGCGGGCCCTCGAGCAGCAGCGGCTGGAGGCGCCGATCAGCGCCTACGAGGTGGTGGTGGTTGACGATGGCTCCACCGATGACACGGTGAACTGGCTGCTGCGCAACGGCCACGCGTTTCCGCACGTGCGCCTGGTGCAGCAGGACCATGGCGGCCCGGCTGAAGGTCGCAACCGGGGGGTGGATCACGCCCGCGGTGATGTGATCGTGTTCATCGACAGTGACCTGGTGGTCACCGACAGCTTTCTGATCAGCCACGCGCGCCGGCTGGAGCAAACCTGGCAGCAGCGCGGCGATCGGCTTTGCTTCACCTACGGCGCGGTGATCAACACCGCCAATTTCAACGAGCCCACGGCCGAACCCCACAAGCTCAGCGATCTCTCCTGGGCCTATTTCGCCACCGGCAACGTGGCGATCGATCGTGAGGTGCTGGAGCGCAGCGGTTTGTTTGATACTCGCTTCCGCCTCTATGGCTGGGAGGACCTGGAGCTGGGTGAGCGGCTTCGGCGGATGGGTGTGGTGCTGGTGCGCTGCCCGGACGCCGTGGGGTATCACTGGCATCCACCCTTGAGCCTGGAGCAGGTGCCTCGCCTGATTGCGGTGGAAGGTGAGCGGGCCAAGATGGGCCTGGTGTTTTACCGGAAGCACCCCACGCGTCGGGTGCGCTTCATCATTCAGTTCACCCTGTTGCATCGGCTCCTGTGGGAGCTGCTCACCCTCGGTGGCCTGCTCAATGAGCGCAGCCTTCGGCCACTGCTGGCTTGGTTGATTCGCCGCGGGCGGCCTGGCTTGGCCATGGAGCTGTTGCGGCTTCCCCTCAACCGCATCGGTGTGCGGGCGCTGTATCGGGAGGCCAGAGCGGAAGGTCTGGCCTGAGCGAAGGCCTGGCCTCACTGCCATTTGGTAGGGTCGTCGGGTTCTTTCAAACCGCACACCTGCACGTTTCGGGTGACCCGCTCGCGGAGTCCCTGGCAGGTGGAGGCGAACCCGAAACCCTCAACTCATGGCTGTTGTCACTCTCGCCGAAATGATGGAGGCGGGTGCCCACTTTGGGCACCAAACCCGCCGCTGGAACCCCAAGATGTCGCGCTACATCTACTGCGCGCGCAACGGTGTTCACATCATCGACCTCGTGCAGACCGCCGTCTGCATGAACAACGCCTACAAGTGGGTGCGCAGTGCTGCACGCAGCGGCAAGCGCTTCCTGTTTGTGGGCACCAAGAAGCAGGCCTCCGAGGTGATTGCCCTCGAAGCCACCCGCTGCGGTGCGTCCTACGTGAACCAGCGTTGGCTGGGCGGCATGCTCACCAACTGGACCACGATGCGCGCCCGCATCGACCGCCTCAAGGACCTGGAGCGCATGGAGTCCTCCGGTGCCATCGCGATGCGTCCGAAGAAGGAAGCCGCTGTGCTGCGCCGTGAGCTTGAGCGCCTGCAGAAGTATCTGGGCGGTCTCAAGAACATGCGTCGTCTGCCCGACGTGGTGGTGCTGGTGGATCAGCGCCGCGAAACCAACGCCGTGCTCGAAGCCCGCAAGCTCGACATCCCCCTGGTGTCGATGCTCGACACCAACTGCGATCCCGACCTCTGCGACGTGCCCATCCCCTGCAACGACGACGCTGTGCGTTCGGTGCAACTGGTGCTTGGCCGCCTCGCCGATGCCATCAACGAAGGTCGCCATGGCGCTAACGACCAGCGCGGCGGCTACGACGACGAGGAAGGCTGAACACCAGCCCGTCAGGTGGCAGGGCTGAGAAGCTCTCGCCTGACGCCCTCACCCCTTGCGGCACTGGAGCTTCCCTGAGGGGGAGCTCCTGACTGTTTGAGCCCAGCATTTTTTCCCTCCTTTCCCCTTCCGATCCATGGCTGAGATCTCCGCCAAGCTCGTTAAAGAACTGCGCGACGTCACCGGCGCCGGCATGATGGACTGCAAGAAGGCGCTTGCAGAAACCAACGGCGACAAGGAGAAAGCCGTTGAGTGGCTCCGCCAGAAGGGCATCGCCTCCGCCGAGAAGAAGTCGGGCCGCACCGCCGCTGAAGGTGCCATCGGCAGCTACATCCACACCGGCGCCCGCGTGGGTGTGCTGGTGGAAGTGAACTGCGAAACCGACTTCGTGGCACGCGGCGAGATCTTCCAGGAGCTGATCCGCAATGTGGCCATGCAGATCGCTGCTTGCCCCAGCGTTGATTTCGTGAAGGTCGACGACATCCCCGCTGAGGTGGCCGAGCGCGAGAAGCAGATCGAGATGGGTCGCGACGACCTCGCCGGCAAGAAGGAAGAGATGAAGGAGAAGATCGTGGCCGGCCGGATCGGCAAGCGCCTCAAGGAAATGGCTCTGCTCGATCAGGCCTACATCAAAGACAGCACCATGACCGTGGAGGAAATGGTGAAGCAGGTGGCCGGCAAGGTGGGTGAAAACATCCAGGTGCGCCGCTTCGTGCGTTTCACCCTGGGTGAAGGCATCGAAGTGGAGAAGATGGACTTCGCCGCAGAAGTGGCGGCCATGCAGGCTGCCTGATGCGCGACGAGGCGCAGCGCCAGATCAACCTCCTCCTGCAGCAGCAGGAGGAGCTGGCACCTGAGCTCTATCGCGACCTGGCCCTGTATCTGCAGGTGCTTCGAGAGGGCCTGCTGCACGCCGTGCAGCAGGCCTGTTTTCATCTGGCCACCCAGGTGGTTCCAGAGCGCTACAACGCACTGCCTGCCGAACGTCGTCAGGCCTTTCAGCAGCGGCTCCAGGAGCTGGTGCAGCGCACCAGCACGCTGCTCACCATCGAGCAGGTGATGGGCCTGGCGGCGCAGCAACAGCGCCGGGACCACCGCCGGCAACGGGTGCAGCAGCAGCGCCTGCTCGACGCTTTTCTCAATGGCGAAGGCGCTGATGCGCCGAGCAGCAGCCAACCGTCCGAAACCGACCCGGCCAGCGCCCGTTCGAGCGGTTCCGTGTCGGGCGGTTCCGTGCATCTGAGCCTTGATCTGCCGGTGTCGGCCGATCTGTTCGACCGGGGGCTTCCGGGTTTACCCAGACCGCAAGCCGCCGCGGATCAGCCCGATGGCGAGCAGCCCTCAGCGGATCAACCCAGCTCGGAGCAGGAGCTGTTGCAGTCGCTGTTTCAGATGGCGGCCGAGGGATTGCAACTGGCGAGCTCGGAGGAGCCGGAGCCTTCATCAGAGCCGGATTCGGCGGCGTCGGAGGACGCCACCACGCTTTTGGCCGCTCCGCCCGATCTGGATCCGCGCGTCACCGCATCCACCTTGCCGCGCGACCCCGTGTTGCAACTGCGTTGGTGGACCCATTTCGATCGGGCGTTGCGCCGCCGGCTCCGCAACCTCTCCCATGCCGTGAATGTGGAGATGTTGCGCCTGGGGCTGGCCCAGGGCCTGCTGCCGATGAACCTGCTCGATGCCGTGCTCGATGGCCAGGTGGAGGCCCTGCCGGCTCCAGCCAACCTGCTGCGCTTGCCCCTGCCCCTGGGCCAGGTGCTCGGACCCAATGCCCCCAGCGAAGTGCTGACCCTGCTGCTGCGCAGCTCAGACCTCGAATACGAGCAGCCGCGGCTCCGCACCTGCCGCAAGCGGCTGGAGCAGCGTCGCCGCGCATTGCGCACAATGGCCAAGCGCTACCGCAGTTGGCAGCGCCGCCTGAGCGCTCTTGAGGCTGAAGATCAGTGGTTTCAGGACCATGCCCACAACCTGACACCGGCGGCGGATCAGTCCTGAGCCTCCCTGCCTGGCTGCGGCCCCTGCAACAGGGGCTGCAGCTGGAGGCCGAGCGCGGCTTCGGCAACCTGCAGGGGCGGCGCGAACCCTTTCAAGCTTTTCTCAGCCGCAGCCTGCGGGAAGCGCCGGGGCCCTTGCCCCCCCATCAGCAGCAGTTGCTGGCGCAGCTGGCTGAGCAGTTCGAGACCTACACCGAACTGAGCCAGGCCGGCCGCCAATCCCTGGTGCGCCGCACCCGCCAGGCCCTGCATGAACTGCAGCGGGCCCATGAGCCGGTGCGGCCGGTGGCGCCCCCCCGGTTGCGGCTGGTGCCGGAGGCTCCCCCTGTGGCCACCAGCGTTCGCCCCGACACGCCCCTCAGCGAGATCAAGGGCGTGGGGCCGAAAAGTGCAGCGCGGTTGGCGGCCCTTGATCTTTGGGTGGCGCGGGATCTGGTGCGCTACTACCCGCGCGACTATCTCGATTACTCCAACCTGGTGCGCATCGCGGCCCTGGAGCCCGGCCGCACCGCCACCATCGTGGCCACGGTGCGCCGCAGCCATAGCTTCACCAGCCCCCGCAACCCCAACCTCTCGATCCTCGAGCTGCAGCTGGTGGACATCACTGGCCGCATTCGCATCTCCAAGTTTTTTGCCGGTAAACGCTTCAGCTCGCCCGGTTGGCTGAAGGCCCTGCAACGTCAGTACCCCACCGGTGCCACCGTGGCGGTGAGTGGTTTGGTGAAGGAGACCCCCTACGGTCCCGCCTTCCAAGATCCCTTGATGGAGGTGCTGGCCAGCCCAAATGCGCCGGTGCAGAGCGAGCAAATCGGCCGGCTCCTGCCGGTGTATGGCCTCACGGAGGGGCTCACGGCTGATCGCCTGCGGACGTTGGTGCGCCCCTTGCTGGCCGCCGCCCAGGCCTGGCCTGATCCGCTGCCGTCTGCGATTCAGCAGCAGGAGCAGTTGGTGGATCTGGGTACAGCTCTCCATCAGATCCATGCCCCCAGGGACCAGGCGGCTTTGGCCCAGGCGCGCCGTCGCTTGGTGTTTGACGAGTTCCTCTATCTGCAGCTCGGCCTGTTGCAACGCCGGCGTCAGCTCACCAGCCGCCCGGCGCCGGCCTTGAACAACCCCAGTGGCACGCTGCTGCATGGGTTTCTGGAGTTGCTGCCCTTTCCCTTAACGGGGGCGCAGCAACGGGTGCTGGCGGAAATCCGCGCCGACCTGGAACGGGAGCAGCCGATGGCGCGGCTGGTGCAGGGCGATGTGGGCAGTGGCAAAACCGTGGTCGCCATCGCGGCCCTGCTCACCGCCATCGAAGCCGGCTGCCAGGGCGCCTTGATGGCGCCCACCGAAGTGCTCGCTGAGCAGCATTACCGCAAGCTCTGCGAGTGGCTGCCGCAATTACATGTGAGTTGCGCCCTGCTCACCGGTTCCACGCCCGCGCGGCGGCGGCGGGAGCTGCTGGCGGATCTGGCCAATGGCACCCTCAAGATGCTGGTGGGCACCCACGCCCTGTTGGAAGACCCGGTGCAGTTCGCCCGGCTGGGTCTGGTGGTGGTCGATGAGCAGCACCGCTTCGGGGTGCATCAACGCAACCGTCTGCTCGATAAGGGTTTGCAGCCTCACCTGCTCACGATGACGGCCACACCGATCCCGCGCACCCTCGCGCTCTCCTTGCACGGTGATCTGGAGGTGAGTCAGATCGATGAGCTGCCTCCGGGGCGCACGCCGATCCGCACGGCCCTGCTGTCGGCCGCCGACCGCGACCAGGCCTACCAACTGATTCGCGAGCAGGTGGCTCTGGGCCAGCGGGCCTATGTGGTGCTGCCGCTGGTGGAGGACTCAGAAAAGCTCGATCTGCGCTCAGCGGTGGAGGTGCATCAACAGCTCAGCGAGCAGATCTTCCCCGACCTGCAGGTGGGTCTGCTGCATGGGCGTATGGCCAGTGCGGATAAGCAGGCGGCGATCGGTGCCTTTGCCGCGGGCGACACCCAGGTGCTGGTGAGCACCACGGTGGTGGAGGTGGGCGTGGATGTGCCGGAGGCCAGCGTGATGGTGATCGAGCATGCCGATCGCTTTGGTCTGGCCCAGTTGCACCAGTTGCGCGGCCGTGTTGGCCGGGGGGCGGCGGCGTCGTTCTGTCAGCTGATCAACGACAGCCGCAATGCCCTGGCCCGCCAACGCCTGGAGGTGTTGGTGCATTCCACCGACGGCTTTGAAATCGCCGAGATGGATCTGCGCCTGCGGGGGCCTGGGCAAGTGCTGGGCACCCGTCAGAGTGGCCTGCCGGATCTGGCCCTGGCCAGCCTCACCGACGACGGGGATGTGCTGGAGCAGGCGCGTTTGGTGGCGCAGCGGATCATGGACACCGATCCCGGCCTGGAGGCCTGTCCCTCCCTGGCCCAGGCCCTGGCGGAACAGCGCCAGCGCACCGCCGCTCCAGCCCGTTTGAACTAAATACCGATGCGTCCCTGGAGCCCGATTGCGATTGCGGAGTGCGGCGAGCCGCTTCTGCCCCTGCCAGCGGAGCTGCTGCGCCTCGAGCCCCATCCCTATGCGCGGTTGGGGGCTCCCTATGGCGAGGGCGCCAGCCCATTTCGGTTGCGGCAGGGAGTGATCGCGCGGCTGCTGGAGGCTCAGCGGCTGTTGCAGCAGCACAGCCCCGATGGCCGCCTGGCCATCTTTGATGCCTGGCGGCCGATCGCGGTGCAGCGCTTCATGGTGGCCCATGCTTTGGCGGAGGAATGCGCCGCGCGGGGGGTGGATCCGAGCTATCCCAGTGCGGAGCGGCAGGCGGTGGAGCAGGAGGTGGGGCGCTTCTGGGCCCCCCCCAGCAGCGATCCGGCCACCCCGCCGCCCCACAGCACCGGCGCGGCTGTCGACCTCACCCTGGCGGGTGCGGAAGGGGAGCCCTGGGATCTGGGTTCCCCGATTGATGCGCTGGGCCCGGTGTCCCATCCCGATCACTTCGCCGCGTTGGCGCAGAAAGCCCGTGAGCCTGGGTTACGCCAGCAGGCGGCGCTGTTTCACCAGCGGCGATCGCTGTTGGCGGCCGTGATGGAGCAGGCAGGATTCGCCCAGCACCCGAACGAGTGGTGGCATTTCAGCCACGGCGATCAGCTCTGGGCCTGGCGCACCGGCGGACAGCAGGCCATCTACGGCCGATCAGGCGGCGACTAGGAGCGATTCCACCTGCTCGCGGCCGAGCTTGGCGACGTAGTCGCCGAAGGAGCGGCGGCCGCCGGCCGCCTTCCAACCCAGCAGCAGTGGCTCGAGGGTGCTTTCGAGCTTCTCCAGGGGCATCTTGTCCAGGTAGGGCTCCGCCAGGCGCGTGAGGTTGGGGCTCCCGCCTAGCCACACCTGGTACTGGTTCACGCCGTCGCCCACCAGGCCTAGTTCGGCCATGTAGGGGCGGGCGCAGCCGTTCGGGCAGCCCGTCATCCGCACCAGCATCGGCTTCTCGATCTCCAGCCGGCGCAGCTGTGCATCGAGGCGGTCGAGCACCTGGGGCAGGATTCGCTCAGCTTCCGTTACCGCCAGGCCGCACAACGGCAGCGCTGGGCAAGCGATGGCATGGCGCGCCAGCAGCGGCGGGGCCTCCGGTGTGGTGATGCCCATGGCCTCCAGGGCCGTGCGCACGCTGGCCCGCTGGGCCGTGCCGATGTTGCAGAGCAGCAGGTCTTGGTTCGGGGTGAGACGCACTTCGAGTTGATAGGTCTCCACCAGGTTGCGCAGGCCCCGCTTCAGGTCGCCAGCCAGACGGCCGCAGAGCAGCGGAATTCCCACAAACCACTTGCCGGTGCCCTGGCGATGCCAGCCCAGATAATCCTGCAGCTTGGCTTTGGGCTCGAGGCGCAGGCCTTTGATCGGATGGGCGAAATACTTCGCCTTGAGCTCCTGCTTGAACCAGGCGATGCCCTGATCGTGGATCAGGTATTTCATCCGGGAGTGGCGGCGATTTTGCCGGTCGCCGTAGTCGCGCTGGAGGGCCAGGATCGCCTGCACCAGATCGAGCACATGCTCGGCCTCCACATAACCGAGCGGATCGGCCGTGCGAGCGAAGGTGTCTTCCTTGTTGTGGGTTCGGCCCATGCCACCGCCCACATACACGTTGCAACCCCGCAGAGCACCGTTGGCATCGGCAAAGGCCACCAAGCCGATGTCCTGGGTGAGTAGATCCACGGAGTTATCACCGGGCACCGTGACCGCGCACTTGAATTTGCGCGGCAGGTACACGGGGCCGTAGAGCGGTTCCTGGGCGTCGCCGCTGAACACGCCCCCGTCGTGCTGACGCTCGCGCACCTTGTTCACGGCGCGGGTGGGTTTGATGCGGTAACTCAGTTCACCATCCACCCACAGATCGAGGTAAGCGCCCTCTGCGGCAACGGGGCTGAGGGTGTCGGCGATGTCGTTGGCGAGCTGGCGGGCCGCCGGGTAGGCACCCTTCTCGAATGGCGCCGCCGGGGCCATCACGTTGCGGTTGATATCACCACAGGCCGCCAGGGTGGAGCCCATGCCGCGCACGATGGTGCCGATCACTTCCCGGAGGTTGTGCTTGCGGATGCCATGCATCTGAAAGGCCTGGCGGGTGGTGATCCGCAGGGTTCCATTCCCCAGACGATCGGCGAGATCGTCCATGGCCAGAAACAGCGAAGCCGGGATCCGGCCGGCAGGACTGCGCAAGCGCAGCATCATCTGCCAATCGCGTTCTTGCCCTTTCTGGCGGTTTTCGCGGTTGTCTTGTTGATAACTGCCGTGGAACTTCAGCAGTTGAACAGCGCCATCGCTGAAATGGGGCAGATCGTTCTCGAGTTCAGTCGCTAGCGGCTCGCGCAGATAGGCGCTATCGGCCTTGAGCTGCTCAAACTTGCTGCGCTCGGCGCCGTTGGCGATGCAAGGCGAAAACGGGCGGCTGCCCTGGAGCTCAGAACTGCGCTCGTCGGACCCTGCCGTCACCGTCACACGCTGCATCGAGATGGAGGTATGACCGTAGCGAAACGCCGTTCAGGACTGAACAGCCCAGGGTCTGATCCAGAGCCCTTCAATACAGTGGGCGGCTGTTGTGGCCTGAACCTCGTGTCGACCTTTCTGCTGGAGATCGGGACCGAGGAACTGCCCGCTGATTTTGCCCGCCTGGCGCTGCCCCAACTCGAGCAGATGGTGCGCCGCGATCTGAGCGAAGCGCGGTTGGGCCACGGCGCGATCCGCTGCACCAGCACACCGCGCCGCATCGCCCTGCAGGTGCACGATCTGCAAGCGGCCGCTCCCGATCTCGAGGAGGAGCGCAAAGGCCCACCCGCGGCGCAGGCGTTCAAGAACGGCGTGCCAACGCCTGCGGCGGAAGGCTTCGCCAAGCGTTGTGGCCTCGCCGCTGACGCCCTTGAAATTCGCGACACGCCGAAGGGGCCGTTCGTGTTTGCCACCGTGCTTGAGCGGGGGCGGCCCGCCCCTGAGCTGCTGAGCGCTTGCATCCCGCAATGGATCAGCAGCCTCCAGGGCCGTCGTTTCATGCGTTGGGGCTCCGGTGAGAGCCGCTTCTCCAGGCCAGTGCGCTGGCTGGTGGCGATGCTCGATCGCGAGGTGGTGCCCGTTCGCCTGGAGGGCAGTGATCCGGAGGTGCAGAGCGGGAATAGCAGCCGCGCCCACCGGCTCACCGGTGGTTCTGTTGCCATCAGCAGCGCCTCGGCTTACGACGAGGCCCTGGCAGGCGCTGGTGTGCAGGTGGACCGCAACCAGCGGGCTGACTGGATTCGTGAGGCGGTTGCCACGGCCGCTGAAGCACTTGAGGCCACCGCGGATCTGCCCAGCGATCTGTTTGAGGAACTCACCGACCTGGTGGAAGCGCCGCTGTTGATTGAGGGGAGCGTGGACGAGCACTACCTCGCCTTACCGGCCGAGGTGTTGAGCACGGTGATGCGCGCTCACCAGCGCTACGTGCCGCTCTATCGCCGCGGCGCCCATCACGACCCCCTCGCCCTCGATGCGCGCGGCAGCCTGTTGCCGCGCTTCCTGTGCATTGGCAATGGTTTGCCTGAAGCCCTCAACACCGTGCGCCGCGGCAACGAGCGGGTGCTCAAGGCCCGCCTGGCGGACGCTGAATTTTTTGTGAATGCCGACCGGGCGGTGCCGAGCATCGACCGCCGCGATCAGCTGGCCCGAGTGACCTTTGCCGCTGGCCTGGGCTCGCTGCTGGACCGCGTGGAGCGTCTGGAGTGGATCAGTGATGTGTTGCTTGAGCAGCTTGCGCTGCCAGAGGCCACAGCCGCCCACGCCCGCCGGGCCGCCCACCTGTGCAAGCACGATCTGGTGAGCCAGATGGTGGGCGAATTCCCTGAGCTCCAAGGTGTGATGGGTGGCAAATACCTGTTGGCTGAAGGGGAGCCCCGTGAGGTGGCCCTTGCCGTTCTGGAGCACTATCTGCCCCGTGGTGCCGGCGACGCCTTGCCCGTTTCGGATGCCGGTGCCGTGGTGGCGTTGGCTGAACGGCTCGAACTGTTGCTGAGCATCTACGCCAAAGGCGAGCGTCCCAGCGGTTCCTCTGATCCCTATGCCCTGCGCCGCGCCGGCAATGGTGTGCTGCAGATTCTCTGGGCCAAGGGCTGGCGGCTGAATCTGCTGCAGTTCCTGGAGCGGGCCACGGCTCACTGGGCTCAGCTGTTGCCCGATTTCAAGGTGGAGCCTGAGGCCCTCGCTGCCGATCTGGGCGAGTTGCTGCGGCAGCGGGTGCAGAGCCTGCTGGAAGAGGTGGGCACCGATGCCGATCTGGTGCAGGCGGTGGCGGGCGACAGCGTTGCGCTCGAGCGCCTGCTCAGCGATCCCGCCGATGCCCGTGAGCGGGCTGACCTGTTGATGCAGCTGCGGGGCAGCGGTGACCTGGCTGCTGTTCAAGCGGTGGTGACGCGCGCGGCGCGTTTGGCCGAGAAGGGCGATCTATCCACCACGGTGCTGGCGGCAGCGGGCGTTGTGGATGCCGCCTTGTTTGAGAAGGGCAGTGAAGCGGGCATGTTGCAGGTGGTGGATCAGCTCGAGCCGATCGCAACAGCCACCGGCCCTGATCGCTACCGCCAGCTTGCTGAGGGATTGATCGCCGGCACCGCTGCCCTTGCGGCCTTCTTCGATGGCGACCAGAGCGTGATGGTGATGGCCGATGACCCGGCGATTCGCAGCAACCGCCTCAACCTGCTCGGTGTGCTGCGCAATCAGGCTGCGGTGCTCGCGGACTTCAGCCGGATTAGCGGCTGATCGCAGAGCAGCATCAAAAAACCCCGTTGCTCCCTCGATCTTGAGGGGCAACGGGGCGATGTCAGCGCAAGGGCTTCAGCCGCGAATCACTTGCCGGCCAGAGCGGGCTCCCGATCTTCGTTGGTTTCACCGGCTGAATTGGCAGCTTCCTTGGCTTTGCCAACGCGGATGCCGCCCTTGATCGTGCTCACGGCGAGCATGGCGTTCACCTCGGATTCGTCGCGCACCGCACTGGGCACAGGCTTGTAGCCCTGGGGCGCGAGGGCATTGCCGCGCAGCACCGAGCCCAGGGTGAGCAGGGTGAGCTTCAGCTGCTGCCAGGGGTTCATCGCCACCACACGCTTGTAGAGGTAGCTGTCGAAGGTGAGGCGCTGCACGTCCTTGTCATCGCACATCTCCACGAACGCTTCGCGGGCCGCGTCATTGCGGTAGAAGATGTTTTGCAGGATCTCGAGCACCTTGTAGGTGGCGCCGTACTGACGGTCCCACTTCTTGAGGTACTTCTTGAGGTCAGCTTCGGAGGGCACTTTCTTGCCGCCCTGGCTGGATTCCACGATCTGCTCGGCGCACATGCGGCCGCTCTTGGCGGCGAAGTAGATGCCTTCGCCGGAACTCTTGGTGACGTAGCCAGCGGCATCGCCCACCAGGGCCATGCGACCCACCACGCGGCGCGGGCGCGGGTGTTCAGGGATCGGGTGGGCTTCCACCTTGATCACTTCACCGTTCACCAGGCGCTTTTTGGCGCGCTCGCGGATGCCTTCCTGCAGGCTCTTGATCAGGGCCTGGTTCTCCTGCATGGTGCCGGTGCCCACGGCCACGTGGTCGTACTTGGGGAACACCCAGGCGTAGAAGTCGGGCGACACATCGGTGCCCACATACATCTCAGCCAGGCTCTCGTAGTACTTCATCTCCTCAGCCGGGAGCTTGATGCGCTCCTGGAAAGCGATGGCCACGTTGTAATCGCCGGCATCCATCGCCTTGGCCACGCGGCTGTTGGCGCCGTCGGCACCAACGATCAAATCAACCTCGAGGCTCTTGGTGGTGCCGGTGGCCTCACCGTCGCTGTAGTCGGAATAGGTGAGGGTGTAGGGGCCCTGGCGGTTGGCGCCGGTGTCGATCTTGGTCACCAGACCGTTCACCAGATGCGCACCCAGATCGGCGGCACGGTTGCGCAGGAAGGCATCCATCACCTCGCGGCGGCACATGCCGATGTACTCGTTCTCATTCTCGAGATTGATGTCCACCTCGCGGTTGGAGGGGGAGATCATCTTCATGTTCCGCACTTTGCGGTCGATGATCGACTCGGGCAGGTCGAATTCATCCACCATGCAGAGCGGGATGGCGCCGCCGCAGGGCTTGGCGTTATCCAACTTGCGCTCGAAGATCCAGGTTTCGATGCCGGCCTTGGCCAGCACTTCCGCAGCACAGGATCCGCTCGGGCCGCCGCCCACCACCGCGACTCGCAACATCTTGAAACCCGCTCCGCCAGAAGGATGTTGGGTGGAAGCTAACACCGCTGAGTAGGCAGCTGCTGGCGCTCCTGGGCCCCAGCCTTACCATCGGTCAACCCTGCTGCCATGGGAGTCGTCGCTTGCCCAGCGCCAGTCGGCAGTCCACAGCGCTGCGCAGCGCCAAGCGCCGCAGCACCGACGACATCCCCCTCGCCCAGCGCACGATTTCGCCCGCGCTCCAGCGGCGCACCCCCTGGCGTGCCGCCCTCACCGCTGCCGGTGCGGCGTTGCTGGCCGCCGCTGCCTTGGCGGTGGTGTTTCCTCAACCCTTGCGGCGCTTGATGGCCCCGCCGCCGGTGCAGGGGCTGCAGGCACGGGTGGGATTGGATGGCCGCCTGCTCGGTCATTTCCCCTACAACGAAGCCACAGCCGCTGATCTTGTGGCGATTGCTCCCGGGGTGGAGCTCCACCGCGACGCCGCCGAGGCTCTAGGCCGCCTGCAGGATGCCGCTGCCGCCGATGGCATTGATCTGCGCGTTCTCAGCGCCTATCGCTCGATTGATCTGCAGAAGCAGATCTTTTTCGAGGTGAAATCTGAACGCAACCAGAGCGCACTCGAGCGCGCTCAGGTGAGTGCCCCGCCCGGCTTCTCGGAACACAGCACCGGCTATGCCGTGGATCTCGGCGATGGGCGAGCGCCGGATACCAATCTTTCCCAACGCTTTGAAACCACTGCCGCGTTTGCCTGGCTGCAGGCCCACGCCAACCGCTATCACTTCACCCTCTCGTTCCCAGCCGGCAACGCCCAGGGCGTGAGCTATGAGCCGTGGCACTGGCGCTTTGAAGGCACGGCGGAGGCCTTGAAAACCTTTGAGGCCGCCCAGCGGCTGGGCCGTTGATGGCTGCCCTGCCTGAGCTGCTGGCCCCCGCCGGTTGCTGGGAGTCGCTGAAGGCTGCTGTGGCCAATGGCGCCGATGCCGTGTACTTCGGCGTGGAGCAGTTCAATGCTCGTCTGCGCGCTGAAAACTTCCGCACAGCCGATCTGCCGGAGGTGATGGATTGGTTGCACCGCCGCGGTGTGAAGGGTTTTCTCACCGTGAACGTGTTGATCTTTCCCGCTGAGCTGGAGCAGGCGGCCGCCTTGCTGCTGGCGGCCGAGGCGGCGGGTGTGGATGCCCTGATCGTGCAAGACGTGGGCCTGGCCTGGCTCGCCCAACAGCTCACCCCCGCCCTGGCGATTCACGGCTCCACGCAGATGTCGATCACCAGCGCCGCCGGTGTGGCGATGGCCGCTGAGCTCGGCTGCACCCGGGTGGTGCTGGCGCGGGAGTTGAGCCTGCGCGACCTCCAACGCATTCAGGAGCAGCTCCAGCGCCGCGGGTTGCAGATGCCGCTGGAGGTGTTCGTGCATGGGGCCCTGTGTGTGGCCTACTCCGGCCAGTGCCTCACCAGCGAAGCCCTGGGCCAGCGCAGCGCCAATCGCGGCGAATGTGCCCAGGCCTGCCGTTTGCCTTATCAATTAATCGTCGATGGCGTCGAGCGCGACCTCGGCGAGCAGCGCTATTTGATGTCGCCGCAGGATCTCGCGGCCTGGGAACTGCTGCCCCAGCTTGCGGCTTGTGGCATCGCCAGCCTCAAGATCGAAGGCCGGCTCAAGGAAGCCAGCTATGTGGCGGCCGTCACCGAGGCCTACCGGCGTGGCTTGGATCAGCTGCTGCCTGGGGTGGGGGATGAGGCTTCCGGAGACTCTCCACGCGCGGATATCCATGGATACCTGCCCTCGGACACCTCTGCCGATCAGATCCGCCGCCAACTGGAGCTGAGTTTTTCCCGCGGTCTCAGCCACGGTTGGCTGGATGGTGTGAACCACCGCGAGCTGGTGCATGGCCGCTGGAGCAAAAAGCGCGGCCCCTGGCTTGGCCGGTTGCAGGCGGTGGAGCCCGATGGGCGCCTGGTGCTGCGCAGTCGTCAGCCGCTCAAGCCTGGCGATGGCGTGGTGTTGGAAGTGCCCAGCTCTGATCCACTGCTGCCGCCCCGGGAAGTGGGCGGGCGATTGATGCAGGTCACGCCCCTGCCCCGCGGCCAGGTGGCCCTCAAGCTCGGTCCGGGCCGGGTGGATCTGCGTGGTTTGCAGCCCGGTAGCCCCTGCTGGCTCACCAGTGATCCCCAGCTGGAGCGCCACCTCGAGCGCCTGGCACTGGCGGAGGTGGCCGAACAGCGCCAGGGATTGCATTGCCGAGTTTGGGGACAGGCGGGCGAGCCCCTCACCCTTGAGGCAGCCGCCATCGCCGGCGTGCCGGGTGGCCCCTGGCGGGTGGTGTCTGACCAGCCCTTGCAGGAGGCTCACGGCGCTGGCCTTAACCAGGAGCGCCTGCAGCAGCAGCTGGGGCGTTTGGGCGGTACCCCGTGGCTGCTGGCCTCGCTGCAGGTGGAGCTCAGCGGTGAGCTGTTTTTGCCAGTGGCTCAGCTCAACGCGCTGCGCCGCGCCCTGGTGGATCAGTTGGCTCAGGCCTTGGCCCTGCGAGCTGCTGCCCAAGCCCAGCGAGCGCCGATTGGCGATGCAGCGGAACCGCTGCGCCGGGTGATGGCGGCGGCCAGTGCAGCCGTTCCGGCTGCAGACACGGCAGCGGTGGAGCTGAGCGTGTTGGTGCGCAGCCTCCACCAGCTCGAAGCCCTGCGGGAGCAGCCGGTGCAGCGGGTGATTGTGGATCTTGAGCACCCCGCACAGCTGCGCCAAGCGGTGCGGGAGTACCGCGGCTGCTGGCCCGGAGGGATCTGGGCGGCCGGCCCTCGCATCACCCGCCCCGATGAAGCCTGGACCCTCGAACCGTTGCTGCGGGCCGAGCCGGATGGCTTCTTGGTGCGCAATGCCGATCAGCTGGAGCGGCTCACGCCGGTGGCGCCCTGCGCGGCTGATTTCTCGTTGAATGTGGCCAACCCGCTCACGGCCCATTGGCTGCTCGAGCGCTGGGGTTTGGAGTGGATCACCGCCAGCTACGACCTCGCCCTCGATCAGCTACTGGCGTTGGTGGCAGGCGCAGCGGCGGGGCGCGTGGAGATCACGCTTCATCAGCACATGCCGCTCTTTCATATGGAGCACTGCCTGTTCTGCGCCTTCCTTTCCCAGGGGCACGACCACACCGATTGCGGCCGGCCCTGCGAACAGCACACCGTGCTCCTGCGCGATCGCAGTGGCGCCGAGCACCCACTGCGCGCTGATCTCGGCTGCCGCAACACCCTGTTCAACGGCCGCGCGCAGACCGCTGCGGAGGCGATTCCGCAGTTTTTGGCCGCCGGTGTGCGGCGGATGCGCCTCGAACTCCTCGATGATTCAGCGGCCGATACCCAACGCCGAGTGGCGCTTTACCAACAGGCCCTCGCGGGCGAGATCAGCGGCAAAACCGTGTGGCAGCGCGAGCAGCTCGATAGCCGGCTGGGGGTCACGCGCGGAACCCTGGCCGAACGCCGCTGAGCAGGAGACTCAGGCGTCAGGCCCTGCGATAGATTTGCTTAACGCACCGTAGGGATTCTGCAGGCCACGCTGCAGGGGAGTCCAGAACAGATCGCTTTGCTTCAGGCCCGGCGATCCAGCTCAGGGGTTTCAGTCATCGTTCCCACGCCAACGCCTGCGGCGTGCGCCATTGAGATCACAACCAGCATCACCTTTTATGAGCGGCGAGCATCCGGGAACACCGATCCGCAATATCGCAATCATTGCCCACGTTGACCACGGCAAAACCACCCTGGTGGATGCGCTGCTGGCTCAATCCGGCATCTTCCGCGACAACGAGGCCGTCCCCACCTGCGTGATGGACTCCAACGATCTGGAGCGCGAGCGCGGCATCACCATCCTCTCCAAGAACACCGCGGTGGACTACGAGGGGATCCGGATCAACATCGTGGATACCCCTGGTCACGCCGACTTCGGCGGCGAGGTGGAGCGGGTGCTCGGCATGGTGGATGGCTGTCTGCTGATCGTGGACGCCAACGAGGGCCCGATGCCCCAGACCCGCTTCGTGCTGAAGAAGGCCCTGGAGAAGGGCCTGCGCCCGATCGTGTTTGTGAACAAGATCGACCGCGCCCGCGTGGATCCTGAGCAGGCCGTCGACAAGGTGCTCGACCTGTTCCTGGAGCTCGGTGCTGACGACGATCAGTGCGACTTCCCGTATCTGTTCGGCAGTGGCATGGGCGGCTACGCCAAGCCGGACATGAAGACGGAGAGCGAGAACATGCGTCCTCTGTTCGATGCGATCCTGCGCCACGTTCCGCCGCCGGTGGGCGACCCCGAGAAGCCCCTGCAGCTGCAGGTGACCACCCTCGACTACAGCGATTTCCTCGGCCGGATCATGATCGGCCGCATCCACAACGGCACGATCAAGGCTGGTCAGCCCGTGGCGCTGCTGCGCGACGACGGCAGCGTGAAGCGTGGCCGCATCAGCAAGCTGCTGGGCTTCCAGGGTCTGCAGCGGGTGGAGATCGAACAGGCCCGCGCCGGTGATCTGGTGGCCGTGGCTGGTTTCGATGAGGTGAACATCGGCGAAACCATCGCCTGCCCGGATGAGCCCAAGGCACTGCCGCTGATCAAGGTGGACGAACCCACCCTGCAGATGACCTTTGTGGTCAACGACTCGCCCTTCGCCGGTAAGGAAGGCAAGTTCGTGACCAGCCGTCAGGTGCGCGATCGCCTCAACAAAGAGCTGCTCACCAACGTGGCACTGCGCGTTGAAGACACCGACTCCCCCGACCGTTGGGCCGTGAGCGGCCGCGGTGAGCTGCACCTGGGCATCCTGATCGAAACCATGCGCCGCGAGGGCTATGAGTTTCAGGTAAGCCAGCCTCAGGTGATCTTCCGCACCATCGATGGCACCCCTTCGGAGCCGTTCGAAACCCTGGTGCTGGATGTTCCCGAAGAGGCCGTGGGCGCCTGCATCGAAAAGCTCGGCATCCGCAAGGCCGAGATGCAGAACATGGAAAACACCAACGACGGCCGCACCCAGCTGGAGTTTGTGGTGCCCTCCCGCGGCCTGATCGGTTTCCGCGGCGAGTTCATCCGCGCCACCCGCGGTGAAGGGATCATGAGCCACTCCTTCCTCGATTACCGCCCGATGCAGGGTGAATTCGAGACCCGCCGCAACGGTGTGCTGATCGCCTTTGAAGAAGGCACCGCCACCTTCTATGCCCTGAAGAACGCGGAAGATCGCGGCCAGTTCTTCATCAGCCCCGGCACCAAGGTGTACAAGGGCATGCTCGTGGGCGAAAACAACCGCCCGCAGGATCTCGAGATCAACGTCTGCAAAACCAAGCAGCTCACCAACATGCGCTCCGCTGGGGCTGAGGAACTCGACACCCTGCAGGCCCCGATGCAGATGACCCTGGAGCGCGCTCTGGAGTACATCGGTCCCGACGAGATGCTGGAGGTCACCCCTGAGTCGATTCGCCTGCGCAAGCTGCCGGTGAAGAAGCCGGCGCGTCGTTGAGCGGGTTCGCTTGAGCGAGTCCCTCTCAGAGGAAGCCAGCCTGATGGTCGATCCCCGCTTCGGGGAGGCCGTCAGGCTTTTTAATGCCGGCGAGTGGTACGCCTGCCACGACGGTTTCGAGGAGCTTTGGCATGAAACCCAGGGCCCGTGCCGCAAGGTGTTGCAAGGAATCCTTCAGATCGCCGTGGCGCACCTGCACCTGGAGCGCGGCAATCGGCGCGGAGCCACGGTGCTCCTCGGGGAAGGGCTCGGCCGCCTGCAGAGCGCAGGGCCCGAGGCGTTCGGACTGAATCTTGAGCTGTTGCGCCAGCAGGCACGGGCCCGTCTCCATGCGCTGCAACAGGACCAAGACCCCGCTCCCCTGCCATTGCCACGGCTTGATGCCAATTGCGCAAACGCCTGATGGGCCAGGCGAACTGAGCGATACCATGGCACAATTGAATGTTCGAGGAGCGGGGTTTGGCCGCCAGGCGCACCACGGCCAGACACGCTTCCGCTCTGGTGGCTGCTCTGCTGTTCACCGCCGCCGTTGAGCCGCAGGTTGCTGCCGCTCAAGATCTGGCAGCCCCGGAAGCCGCCAACCAGGCCGCGCCAACAGCAGCCACCCCGGCCGCACAACCGGCCCCGCCTGCTCGGGTGTCGACAGGCCTGGTCACGATTGAGTCCGACCAGCAGCGCGCCGATCAGCTCACCGGCGTGATCACCGCCACGGGCAACGTGCGCATCGTGTATCCCGATGAGCGTGTTGTGGCCACCGCCCGCCAGGCCCAGTACTTCAGCAAGGAAAACCGGGTGGTGCTGAGTGGCGATGTGGACATCGTTCAGGAGGGGGGCAATTTGATCCGAGCGGAACGGGTTGTGTATCTGGTGGATGGTGAGCGCCTGATCGCCGTTCCCCCCTCTGGCCAACAGGTGTTCAGCCGTGTGCGGATCCAGCAGAAACCCGCAACCGCGGCAACGGCTGCCGCGGCGGCAACACCCGATCCCGCAGCGGCGACACCGGGGACTCCCACTCCCGCTCCGGCTCCGGCCGCTCAGCCATGAGCTTGGTGTTGGATCACGTCGCCCTCACGATTGGAGGGCGGCCCCTGGTGAAGCAGGTGAGCCTCAACCTCAATCCCGGCGAAGTGGTGGGACTCCTGGGGCCCAACGGCGCGGGTAAAACCACCACCTTCAGCTTGGTGACCGGTCTGCTCCGACCCGATTCAGGGACCGTGGTGATGGATGGAGATTCGGTGGCGGACTTGTCGATGCCCGAGCGGGCCCGGCTGGGGATCGGCTATTTGCCCCAGGAGGCCAGCGTGTTCCGCAACCTCAGCGTGCGCGACAACCTGCAACTGGCGCTCCAGGAGAGCGCCGTACCCCGCAGCCAGCGCAGCCTGCGGGTGGAGCAGCTGGTGGATGATTTTCATCTGCGCCCGTTCGTGGAGCGCAAAGGCTTCCAGCTCTCCGGCGGAGAGCGCCGGCGCTGTGAAGTAGCCCGCGCCCTTGCCGTGGGCGAGCACGGCCCCCGTTATCTGCTGCTCGATGAGCCGTTCGCTGGGGTGGATCCCCTGGCGGTGGCCGATCTGCAAAACCTGATCGCCCGGCTGCGCGATCGCGGCATGGGGATCCTGATCACCGATCACAACGTGCGCGAAACCCTCGCCATCACCGATCGGGCCTACATCCTCACCGAGGGCAGCATCTTGGCCAGCGGGCCCTCGCGCGAAATGGCCAACGACCCCCTGGTGCGGCGCCACTATCTCGGGGAGGACTTCAAACTGTGAGTTCAGTTGCTTCTGTCTTTGATCCTCTCCAGCGCCATCTCCAGCGGCTGAGGCGCCAATGGCAGCGCTTGCCGCTGATGGATCGCTGGCTGTCTTCGGAATTGCTCGGGCCGCTGCTGTTCGGGATCGCCGCGTTCACCGCGGTGTCGCTCTCGGTGGGGGTGGTGTTCGAGCTGGTGCGCAAGGTGGCCGAAGCCGGCCTGCCGCCGCTGGTGGCGATGCAGGTGTTGGGGCTGCGGTTGCCGGGCTTCCTGGTGCTCTCTTTCCCGATGGCCACGCTGATGGCCACTTTGCTCGCCTTCAGCCGCCTGTCGAGCTCCAGCGAGCTCACGGCGCTGCGCAGCATCGGCGTGCCCACCTGGCGGATGGTGGTTCCGGCCCTGGCCGTGGCCGCCCTGATGACCGTGCTCACATTTGTGTTCAACGATGTGATCGTGCCGAGCGCCAACCTGGCCGCCGCTGACACGCTCGATTCAGCCCTGGGCCGCTCGATCGCTGCCGAACGGGGCGACAACGTGGTGTATTCCCGCTACGCCCAGATCACCACCATCGACGAGGACGGCAAAGAGCGCAGCAGCAACGATCTGGCGCAGCTCTTCTATTCGCGTCGCTTCCGGGAGGGAAAGATGTACGAGGTGACCCTGGTGGATTTCACCAAGGCTGGTCACCAGCAGCTGCTCATCGCCAAAACCGGCGTCTGGAACGATGCCCGCAGCATGTGGGAGTTCCGCGATGGGCGCATCGTGGATATCGACAGCGCCAACAACCGCACCACCTCGGCGGATTTCGATCGCTACTTCTACCCCTTCACCAAAGCGCCCCTGGATGTGGGCAAATTGCCCAGTGATGCCGCCCAGATGACCGTGGCCCAAGCCTGGCGGGCGGAGGCGCTGCTCGAGCAGGCTGGCGATCGCAAGGAAGCGCGGCGTCTGCGGGTGCGCATCCAGGAGAAGTTCGCCTTCCCGGCGATTTGTCTGGTGTTTGGCTTGATCGGCAGCAGCCTTGGGGTGCGTCCCAATGCCCGCACCAGCCGCAGCCAGGGCTTTGGCATCAGCGTGCTGCTGATTTTTGGGTACTACCTGATGTCGTTCATTTTCAGCTCGCTGGGGATCAAAGGCACCTTGATGCCCTTCTTTGCCGCGTGGATGCCGGTGTTCATCGGCCTGGGCGGTGGCTTGGTGCTGTTGAAACAAGCCAGTCGCTGAGCCCACTCTTCACGGCAGACTGGGCGCGCATCTTTTGTGTTGCTCCTCGTTTTCGTGACCGATCCGGTTCTGGCCCTGGGCCTTGGCGCCTTTGCCTTGCTGTTGCTGGCGCTTCCTCTGGCCTTCTGGAGTGTGAGTGGAGGCGGCCAGGGCAGCCAGGCCGTGCGTTGGATGGTGGCGGCGGCCAACCTGGCCCTCACCGCCCAGCTCGTGCTGCGCTGGTGGCAGTCGGGGCATTTCCCGATCAGCAACCTCTACGAATCGCTCTGCTTCCTGGCCTGGGCCTGCACCCTCACGCAACTGTTGGTGGAGCGCAGCTACCCCTCGCCGATCGTGGCGGCTGCTGCCACCCCGATGGGCCTGGGTTGCGTGGCCTTCGCCAGCTTTGCCCTGCCGGATCAGCTGCAGCAGGCCGCGCCCTTGGTGCCCGCGCTGCGCTCCAGCTGGTTGGTGATGCATGTGAGCGTGATCATGGTGAGCTATGCGGCGTTGCTGGTGGGCTCTCTGCTCTCGCTGGCGGTGCTGTTCACCGACCGCGGTCAACAGCTCGAGCTGCGCAGCAGTTCCATCGGCAGCGGCGCCTTCCGCCAGGCCAGCCTTGCCGCTGAGGGTCCCGCGGCCTCCGGCCTGGAGCTCAGCAGTGCCAGCCTCTCGCTCAGCGAGCAGCTCGACAGCCTCAGCTACCGCACCATCACGGTGGGCTTCCTGCTGCTGTCGATCGGCATTGTGAGCGGTGCGGTGTGGGCCAATGAAGCCTGGGGGAGCTGGTGGAGCTGGGACCCCAAGGAAACCTGGGCACTCATCTGCTGGTTGGTGTATGCCGCCTATTTGCACACCCGTCTCAGCCGCGGCTGGCAGGGCCGCCGGCCGGCAATGGTGGCGGTGGCGGGTTTGGTGGTGATCTGCGTTTGCTACATCGGCGTGAACCTGCTGGGCATCGGTCTGCACAGCTATGGCTGGTTCCTGAGCGCCTGATCACGGCATTCCGCCGTTGAGCCAGCAGCACAAGAAAAAACCCCGATTCTGCACAAGCTGTACAGAATCGGGGTTTTGCTGTTCGAGGCTTGCCGGAGCAGGCCGGTGAAGCTCTGGTTCAGGCAGCAACGGCCACGGGGCGCTTGCTGTTGCGGATGCCGGTGATGGCCTCGGCGTAGCTGGGCTGGTTGAACACGCCGGAGCCACTCACGATGGCGTTGGCGCCGGCTTCGATCACTTTCCAGGCGTTCTCGGCCTTGATGCCGCCGTCCACTTCGATCCAGGGATCGAGGCCACGCTCATCGCACATGCGGCGCAGGTCGCGGATCTTCTGCACCTGGTTCTCGATGAAGCTCTGGCCGCCGAATCCGGGGTTCACGCTCATCACCAGCACTAGGTCGCACAGCTCGAGGCAGTACTCGAGAGTGTCGATCGGGGTACCGGGGTTGAGCACAGCGCCGGCCATCTTGCCCAGATCTTTGATCTGAGCCAGGTTGCGGTGCAGGTGCGTGCAGGCTTCCACCTGCACCGAAATGATGTCGGCGCCGGCCTTGGCGAAGTCGGCCACGTATCTCTCGGGCTCCACGATCATCAGGTGAACGTCGAGGGGCTTCTGGGTCACCGGACGCAGGGCTTCCACGATCAGGGGACCGATGGTGATGTTGGGCACGAAGCGGCCATCCATCACATCCACGTGAATCCAGTCGGCACCGGCCTGGTCCACAGCGCGCACATCGTCGCCGAGGCGGGAGAAGTCGGCCGAAAGAATCGACGGCGAGATCACCAGGGGTTTGGTGCTCATGGCAGCGCTGCTGGCAGGGAGAGGGGTGATTGTAGGAATGCACCTTCCAACAGCCTTTGAAGCGCCCGTGCAGCGGCGCCGAATCGCTCTGGAAGCACTGATACAGTGAGCGGCGCTTCAAGCCTGAAAGGCCTTGGTGTTGCTGGCCGAACCGGCTGTTCACGCGGTTTCGGTGGTCACGATGCCAAGCACCTCCAGCTGTTGACCCCTCTTTCCCTTCGCTGCACCGCCTGTGGATCGCACCCTGATTCAAGAAATTCTCGAGGTTGTTGAGCAGGCAGGCATCGCTTCCGCCAAGCTCACCGGCATGGGCCTCAAGAACGAGGCTGACGCTGCCGCCGTGGAAGCCATGCGCGAGCGGATGTACAAGATCCAGATGCAGGGCCGCATCGTGATCGGCGAGGGCGAGCGCGACGAAGCGCCCATGCTCTACATCGGTGAAGAGGTGGGCAGCGGCACCGGCCCCGGCGTGGATTTCGCCGTGGACCCCTGCGAAGGCACCAACCTGTGCGCCAACAGCCAGCGCGGTTCGATGGCCGTGCTCGCTGCCTCCGACCGCGGCGGTCTGTTCAATGCGCCCGACTTCTACATGAAGAAGCTGGCTGCTCCCCCGGCCGCCAAGGGCAAGGTGGACATCCGCAAGTCGGCCACCGAGAACATCAAGATCCTCAGCGAGTGCCTCGGTCTTCCCGCTGAAGAGCTGGTGATCGTGGTGATGGACCGCGCTCGCCACAAGGATCTGATCAAGGAGATCCGCTCCACCGGCGCCCGCGTGCAGCCCATCTCCGATGGCGACGTGCAGGCCGCCATCGCCTGTGGTTTCGCCGGCACCGGCACCCACTGCCTGATGGGCATCGGCGCTGCACCCGAGGGTGTGATCTCCGCCGCCGCTCTGCGCGCCCTGGGTGGTCACTTCCAAGGTCAGCTGGTGTATGACCCCGCCGTGGCGCAGACCTCCGAGTGGGAAGGCCTCACCAAGGAAGGCAACCTGGCTCGTCTGGCTGAGATGGGCATCAGCGATCCCGACCGCATCTACGAAGCTGAAGAGCTGGCCTGCGGTGAGAACGTGGTGTTCGCCGCCACCGGCATCACCGATGGTCTGCTGTTCGACGGCGTGAAGTTCGAAAAGGACTGCACCCGCACCAGCTCCCTGGTGATCAGCACCCTCGACAACACCGCCCGCTTCACCACCACCGTGCACATCAAGGACGGCGCCCAGAGCATCGCTCTGCGCTGATCTGTGCCCTAGGGGGTGGGGTGCTCTGAATTTTTCAGGGCACCCCGCCTTTGTATTGGCACCTTGCTTTCGCTTGTCCTCGCACGTTTCGTTTCGGCTCCATGCACATCGCCGTCGTCGGCCTCAGTCACCGCACGGCCCCGGTGGAGATCCGGGAACGGCTCAGCATTGCCGAGCAGGCGATCGAGGATTCGCTGCAGCGCTTGCGCTCCAGCGAGGACGTGCTGGAGGCCTCCATCCTCAGCACCTGCAACCGGCTGGAGATCTACACGCTGTTGCGCCATCCAGAACAGGGCGTGTCGGCGGTTGGCAGCTTCCTGAGTGATCACTCCGGTTTGGAGCTCGATGAGCTCACACCCCACCTGTTCACCTACCACCACGAAGAAGCCGTCGCGCATTTGATGCGGGTGGCCGCTGGATTGGATTCGCTGGTGCTGGGCGAGGGCCAGATCCTCTCCCAGGTGAAGAAGATGTATCGCCTGGGCCAGGAGCACCGCTCCATCGGTCCGATCCTCAACCGCCTGCTCAACCAGGCCGTGAGCACCGGCAAGCGGGTGCGCAGTGAAACCAACCTGGGCACTGGCGCAGTGTCGATCAGCTCAGCGGCGGTGGAACTGGCCCAGCTCAAGGTGGGTCAGGCCCGGGGCGTGGATGATCTGGTGCCCCTCGATCAAGAGCAGATTGCCGTGGTGGGTGCCGGTCGCATGGCGCGCCTCCTGCTGCAACACCTGCAGGCGAAGGGCGCCAAGGGTGTGGTGCTGCTCAACCGCACCGTGCAGCGCGCTGAAGCGATGGCCGCTGATTTCCCCGGCCTGCCCGTGCAGTGCCGTCCCCTCGGCGATCTCGACCATTGCCTGAGCACCTGCTCGCTGGTGTTCACCAGCACCGGGGCCGATGATCCGATCATCACGGTGGAGCGCCTCGAGAAGCTCAACCGCCGCTCCTCGCTGATGTTGGTCGACATCGGCGTGCCCCGCAACATCGCTGCCGGGGTTGGAGAGCTGAGCGGCGTCGACTCCTTCGACGTGGACGACCTGCAAGAGGTGGTGGCCCGCAACCAGGAAGCGCGGCGCGAGATTGCCGCTGAAGCCGAAGGGATGTTGCGGCAGGAAGGGCGTGATTTCCTCGATTGGTGGGATGGCCTTGAGGCTGTGCCGGTGGCCAACCGCCTGCGCACGCAGCTCGAGCAGATCCGTGAGCAGGAGCTGCAGAAAGCCCTGAGCCGCATGGGGCCCGACCTCTCCGCCCGCGAGCGCAAGGTGGTGGAAGCGCTCACCAAGGGCATCATCAACAAGATCCTGCACACCCCAGTGACCAACCTGCGCGCACCCCAACCGCGCCAGCAACGCCACCAGGCGATGAAGGTGCTTCAAGACCTGTTCGAGCTGCACGACAGCCAGGATTGATCCCCTCTCCTGTGCTCCCGGAGACCTGCTGAGGCCGCGCTTGTGACGCGGCCTTTCCGTTTTCAGCCAATCTGCTCAGAAGGGTTCCGGTGAGGCCGTGGGTTCGCCTACCGTCTTGGCGCCCAAGGCACTAGGGATCAGGCATGAAGCGCGTTCTGGCGATCATTCTCGGCGGCGGAGCCGGCACGCGCCTCTACCCGCTCACCAAGATGCGCGCCAAGCCCGCCGTGCCTCTGGCGGGTAAATACCGACTGATTGATATTCCGATCAGCAACTGCATCAACTCCGGCATCAACAAGATGTACGTGTTGACGCAGTTCAACAGCGCTTCGCTCAACCGCCACCTCACCCAGAGCTACAACCTCTCCTCTGGCTTCGGTCAGGGTTTTGTGGAGGTGCTCGCTGCGCAGCAAACCCCGGAAAGCCCCAGCTGGTTCGAAGGTACAGCTGATGCTGTGCGCAAATACCAGTGGTTGTTCCAGGAGTGGGATGTGGACCACTACCTGATCCTCTCCGGCGACCAGCTCTACCGGATGGACTACAGCACCTTTGTGGACCACCACATCGCCACCGGTGCCGACGTGAGCATCGGCGCCCTGCCGGTGGATGCCGCCCAGGCCGAGGCGTTCGGCTTGATGCACACCAATGAGCACGGCCGCATCCAGGAGTTCCGCGAGAAGCCCAAAGGCGATGCTCTGAAGGAGATGTGGGTGGATACCTCCAAGCTCGGCCTCTCCGCGGAGGAGGCGCTGAAGCGGCCCTACCTGGCCTCGATGGGCATCTATGTGTTCAGCCGCGAGACGCTGTTCGATCTGCTGGCCAAGAACCCCACCGCCACCGATTTCGGCAAGGAGATCATTCCTGAGGCCCTCAACCGCGGCGACAACCTGCAGAGCTTCCTCTTCGACGACTACTGGGAAGACATCGGCACCATCGGCGCCTTCTACGAAGCCAACCTGGCGCTGACCGATCAGCCGAACCCGGCCTTCTCCTTCTACGACGAGCAGTTCCCGATTTACACCCGGCCTCGTTACCTGCCCCCCAGCAAGATGCTCGACGCGCAGGTGACCCAATCGATCATCGGCGAGGGCTCGATGCTCAAGGCCTGCAGCATTCACCACTGCGTGCTCGGCGTGCGCACCCGCGTGGAAGACGAGGCCGTGCTGCAGGACACCCTGGTGATGGGCAGCGACTTCTTTGAGTCGAGCGAGGACCGCGCCGTGTTGCGCGAGCGGGGCGGTATTCCCCTGGGTGTGGGCCGGGGCACCACGGTGAAGCGCGCCATCCTCGACAAGAACGTGCGGATCGGCCGCGACGTGACGATCGTGAACAAGGACCGGGTGGAGGAAGCCGATCGGCCTGAGCTCGGCTTCTACATCCGCAACGGCATCGTGGTGGTGGTGAAGAACGCCACCATCGCCGACGGCACGGTGATCTGAAGCACGTCGACGTTGGCAGTTGGCAACGATGGGGCTGCGCCACCGGTGCAGCCTCGCCACACTGTTGACAACCACTTCAAACCTCGTGATGGACAAGGCCCATTTCGGCCTGATCGGCCTGGGTGTGATGGGAGAAAACCTGGTGCTCAATGCCGAGCGCAATGGTTTCTCGAGCGTCGTGTACAACCGCACCTACGCCAAAACCGAGGAGTTCCTCAAAGGCCGCGGGGCCGGTAAGCAGATCATTGGCGCCACCTCCCTCGAGGATTTCGTGGGCAAGCTGCAGCGCCCGCGCCGCATCCTGATGATGATCAAGGCGGGCGATCCGATCGACGCCATGATTCAGCAGATCTCTCCGCTGCTGGAGGAAGGCGATCTGCTGATTGACGGCGGCAACTCGCTCTATACCGACACCGAGCGCCGTGTGTCTGAACTCGAGAGCAAGAGCTTCGGCTACATCGGCATGGGCGTCTCCGGCGGCGCCAAGGGTGCCCTGGAGGGCCCGAGCATGATGCCGGGTGGCACCAAGGCCGCCTACGACGCGATCGAGAGCCTCGTGCGCAAGATGGCGGCCCAGGTCGAGGACGGCCCCTGCGTCACCTACATCGGTCCTGGTGGTGCCGGCCATTTCGTGAAGACCGTGCACAACGGCATTGAATACGGCATCGAGCAGATCCTGGCCGAGGCCTACGACCTGATGAAGCGCAGCGCCGGCATGAACGGCGAGGCGATGGCCGATGTGCTGAAGCAGTGGAACGCCACCGAGGAGTTGTCGTCGTTCCTGGTGGAGATCACGGAGATCTGCCTGCGCACCAAAGATCCCGCTGATGGCGCTGATCTGGTGGAGAAGATCGTGGATGCCGCCGGCCAGAAGGGCACCGGCCTGTGGACCGTGGTCAGCGCCCTGGAGATGGGCGTCTCGGTGCCCACCATTTACGCGGCCCTCAATGCCCGGGTGGTGAGCTCGATGCGGGCCGAACGGCTGGCCGCTGAATCGCTGCTGCCCCCGCCGGCCTCCCGGGCCATGGATCTCGGCAGCCCCGCCGATGCGATGGCACCGCTGATGGATGCCTGCGTGCTCGCCTGCATCGCCAGCTATGCCCAGGGCATGGCCCTGCTGCAGGAGGCGTCGAAGCTGCACAACTACAACCTCGACATGTCGGCCATCGGCCAGATCTGGAAGGGTGGCTGCATCATCCGCGCCCGCCTGCTCCAGCGCATCCAGAACGCCTACACCGCCAAGGCTGATCTGCCCAACCTGATGGTGGATCCCTGGTTTGCCGATCAGATCAAGCGCCGGATCGGCGGCCTGCGCCAGGTGGTGGCCGGTGCCGCTGCCGCTGGCATCCCCGTGCCTTGCTTGAGCAGCTCGCTCGATTACATCGACAGCTACTTCACTGGCCGTTTGCCCCAGAACCTGGTGCAGGCCATGCGCGACTGCTTCGGCTCCCACACCTACGAGCGCGTTGACCAGCCCGGCACCTTCCACACCGAGTGGATGTGAGCCGATGACGGCATCCCCGACCTACAAGCTGGAGGTGGCCGCAGATGCCACCCAGCTGGCCCGCATGTGCGCCGAGCGCATTGCTTCGTTGCTCGATCTCGCCCTCGATGAGCGCGATCGCGCCCACATCGCTCTCTCGGGCGGCACCACACCCGCGGCCGCGTACCGCGTGCTCAACCAGGAACATCTCCCCTGGAACCGCGTGGATGTGGTGCTCGGGGATGAGCGCTGGGTGCCGGCAACCGATCCCGCCAGCAATGCCCGCATGCTGCGCGAGACGTTGCTGGCGGCAGGTGGCCCTGGCGCGGATGCCCGCTTCCATCCGGTGCCAACCGAGCTCGCAACACCGGCGGCTTCGGTGGATGCGTTTGAGGCCTATGTGCGTGATCTCTGCCCCGGAGATCCGCCAGTGTTTGATGTGATGCTGCTCGGCCTCGGCGATGACGGCCATACCGCTTCGCTGTTTCCCGGCACTGCCGCCACCGAGGAGCGCACCCGACTGGTGACGATCGGTGCCGGCAAAGGCCTGGAGCGCATCAGCCTCACGGCCCCCGTGCTCAGCGCGGCGCGGCAGGTGATTTTTCTGGTGAGTGGTGCCAGCAAGCGCCAGGCGCTGCAGCGCTTGCTGGATCCGGCGGAGCAGCCACAGCGCACGCCCGCCAAACTGGTGCAACCGCAGGCACCGGTGCTCGTGCTGGCAGACACTGAGGCAGCTCAACAACCCTGATGTTTTCACCGCTTCCCATCGCCTCCGGCGATGGCTTTGCCGGCTGGCAGGCCCTCAACGACACGATCATGGGCGGCCGCAGCCAGGGAGCGGTGCAGGCCAGTTCTGAGGGGCTGCTGCTGCAGGCTTTTGTGGAGCCCGAGGGCGGCGGCTTCGTCAGCTGCCGTTCGCCGGTGTTTGAGCCGCCGCTGGATCTTTCGCCCTATGGCGCCCTGGAGTTGGAGCTTGATGGCGATGGACGCCGCTACAAGCTGGCGATGGCTTGCCGCGATGGTGTGGCTGGTCTCACGGAGCTGATCCCCGGTGGGTTGCGCTGGGTGGCGGAGTTTTCCACGCGGCCGAGTGGCACCTCCACGGTGGTGATCCCGTTCAACCGGCTCACGCCGAGCGTGCGCGCCACGCCGGTGGGTTTGCCCGTGCGTTTCGATCCTTCGGGTGTGACCCGGCTGCAGATCCTCCATTCCAAGTTTGGCGACATGGGCGGCCGGAACCCGGGCTTCAGGCCTGGGGAGCTCCAGCTGCTCATCCGCTCGATCCGTGCCGTTGTTTAAGGAGTTCAGCCTGATGTCTCACGCTGAAGAGCCGATGGACCTTGGGTTGTTTGACCCGGAAGATGCCGAAGCAAGCCTTGATCCGTTTCTGGTGGCACTGGCCAAGGCGGCCGATCTTTGTCTGAAGCCCTATCGCCACGCCCTGCGGTTCAGCGGTGAGCCGCCCTCCACCATCGGCGATTGCAGTGATTGTGTGGTGCTGATCGAGGCACGCACTGCAGGCGGTGAGCGCAGCTCTGAACGCGATCTCGAGCTGGAGATCTACCGCAGTGGAGACGATCTCCATTTGATGCTCAGCCTGGTGAGCGATGAGCAGGCTCCATTGCTCTGGCATGGGAGCCATCCGGTGTGGATGCAGGCCGCCACGGGTGAGCGCTGCGACAGGCCCAGCGAGGGTGCTGCTCTTGAAGCGCTCTGCCGGCGGATCCGGGCGTTGTTGGTGGATGTCGACGAGCGCTTGCGCTGAGCTCAGCGATTCGCCGTGAGTTCGGCCTGATCGGTGACGGCACCCTTGCTGCTGGAACTCACCAAGCGGGCGTATTTGCCCAGTACTCCGGTGCGGTAGCGCGGTTCAGGCTTGGTCCAGGCGGCGCGGCGTGCGGCGAGCTCGGCCTCATCCACGTTGAGCTGAATCAACAGCTGGTTGGCATCCACCGTGATGCTGTCGCCTTCTTGCACCAGGCCGATCGTGCCGCCCACGGCAGCTTCAGGGGCGATGTGCCCGATCACCAGCCCGAAGGAGCCACCGGAGAAGCGGCCATCGGTGATCAGGGCCACGGAATCGAGCAGGCCCTGGCCCACGATCGCGGCGGTGGGGCTGAGCATCTCGCGCATGCCGGGGCCACCCACGGGGCCCTCGTTGCGCACCACCACCACATCCCCAGGATTGATCTGCTTGTCGAGGATGGCGGCCAGGCAAGTTTCCTCGCTTTCAAACACGCGGGCGGGGCCTGTGATCACCGGGTTCTTCACGCCGCTGATCTTGGCCACGGCGCCTTCTTCGGCCAGGTTGCCTTTGAGGATCGCCAGGTGCCCCTTGGCGTAGAGCGGGTTGCTCAGCGGGCGGATCACGTCTTGCCCGGCCGGGGGCTCGGAGGGCACATCAGCGAGCACCTGCTTGAGGGTTTTGCCTTCGATGGTTTTGCAGTCGCCGTGCAGTAGACCCGCATCGAGCAGGAGCTTCATCACCTGCGGGATGCCGCCGGCCTGGTGCAGATCCACCGTCACGTAGCGGCCGCTGGGCTTGAGGTCGCAGATCACCGGCACGCGCTGGCGGATTGTCTCGAAGTCGTCAATCGAGAGATTCACGCCGGCGGTGCGGGCCACGGCCAGCAGGTGCAACACCGAGTTGGTGGAGCCGCCCACGGCCATGATCACGCTGATGGCGTTTTCAAACGCTTCGCGGGTGAGCAGATCGCGGGGGCGGATGTTGGCCTTGATCGCCTCAGCCAGTACCTCGGCGCTGCGGGCGGCGCTGTCAGCCTTCTCCGGATCCTCGGCAGCCATGGTGGAGCTGTAGGGCAGGCTCAGGCCCAGCACCTCAAAGGCTGCGCTCATCGTGTTGGCGGTGAACATGCCGCCGCAGCTGCCGGCGCCAGGGCAGGCGTTTTTCTCGATCGCCGTGAGCTCCTGCTCATCGATCTTGCCGCCGCTGTACTGACCCACCGCCTCGAAAGCGCTCACCACGGTGAGGTCGCAGGCGCCGAGCTTGCCCGGTTTGATCGTGCCCCCGTACACAAAGATCGAGGGAACGTTCATGCGGGCCATGGCGAGCATGGCGCCGGGCATGTTCTTGTCGCAGCCGCCGATCGCCAGCAGCGCATCCATGCTCTGGCCGTTCACGGCCGTTTCGATCGAATCGGCGATCACCTCACGGCTCACCAGGGAATACTTCATTCCCTCGGTGCCCATCGAGATGCCATCACTCACCGTGATCGTGCCGAACATCTGCGGCATCGCGCCGGCCTGATGGGCGGCCTCTTCAGCCCGACGGGCCAGATCGTTCAGGCCAAGGTTGCAGGGTGTGATCGTGCTGTAGCCGTTGGCGATGCCGATGATCGGCTTGTTGAAGTCGCCGTCGCCGAAGCCCACCGCCCGAAGCATGGCCCGGTTGGGGGAGCGCTGGATGCCCTGGGTGATCGCGGCGGAGCGAAGCATGGCTGCGGCAGTGTCGTAGCAGCAACCTACCGAGCAGCCCGGCCCTGCCCGGCCTGGCTCAGTTCTGGGTGCTCATGCTTTCCAGCTGGCGGCGCACATCCTCGATCGCCTGGTTGAGTTCGTGCACTTTGTCTTGGAGCTCGGTCTCCCGCAGGGGGCGCTGGCTGCTCTGGGGATCCACCGCTTCGTCGTCGTTCCAGGAGAGGCGATTGAGCCGCAGGCTGCGGGTCTGGCGCTGCTGGTCGCGGCGGCGCTCCGCTTCAGAGAGCAGCCACCAGCCCAGGCCGGCTGCACCGATCAGGGCGCCGGCCAGCAGGGTGCCCAGGGAGCTGGAACCGCTGTCTCGGTTGGCCATCGTGGCGTTGCCTGAATGCTGTGGCCTCAGCCTACGAAGTTCGTCTGGCCAAGGCCATAGAGCCGTTGTTCCGCGTCACCGAAGCCAGGCAGGATGCGGCCATCGCCATCGAGCTCCGCATCGATGCAGGCGGTGTAGATGGTGAGGTCTTCGTAGCGCTCGCCCAATTGCTTGAGTCCCGGGCTGGCCGCCAGCGCCGTGATCACCCGCAAGCGTTGGCCGCCCACACCGCGCTGATCGAGCTGCTCGAGCACCCGCAACACACTGTCGCCCCGTGCCACCTGCGGCGCGAACACCAACACGCCGGCCCGCGCCGGGATCACGTCAGGCAGGGTGTTGCACCAGAGGGCTGCTGGCGCTGAGCCATCGCCATAGCTCACGCCCACATGGGCCACAGCTGCACTGGGCACCACCGGGCGGGCTCCTTCCCAGAGCGTGAGCCCGCCGCGCAGCATCGGGACCGCCAACATCGGCACCGCGCTATCCACCACCGTGCCTTCGGTTGTCGCCAGTGGCGTTTGCACCTGCACGCGTTGGTAGGGGATCCAATCGCGCATCGCCTCGTAGGTGAGCCACCGGCCCAGTTCCGCCATGGCGGTGTTGAAGAGCGCCTGCGGGGTTTGCTGATCGCGCAGCAGGGTGAGCCAGTGGCCGATCAGGGGATGGGGCGGAACCACCACTCGCAGGGTCTTGCTCATCGATCGCGCTGCGGCGGTTGCCTGCAATAACTTGGCTGCCCAACGTAGTGCTGCCGTGCTGCCGCTCCCTCGCTTCCTGGCTACTGCGCTGCGGGCGGCCTTGGTGTTGTTGCTCCCGTTGGTGCTGTGGTGCCAGAGCGCCGCGGCCATCACGGCTCCTGAATTGCGCGGGCAGCGCAGCCTGCAAGACCTCCAGCCCGACATGCATGGCCGCAACCTGCAGCAGCAGGAGTTCCTCAAGGCCAATCTCGAAGGCTTTGATTTCAGCGAGAGCGACCTGCGCGGTGCCGTGTTCAACACCGCCAACCTTCAAGGGTCCAATCTGCGTGCCGCCGATCTGGAAGACGCGGTGGCCTTCGCCAGCCGCTTCGACAACGCGGATCTCAGCGATGCGGTGCTGCGCAACGCCATGTTGATGAACAGCAAATTTGCCGGCGCGGTGATCAATGGGGCCGATTTCACCGATGCGGTGCTCGATCTGCCCCAGCAAAAGGCGCTCTGCGAGCGGGCCAGCGGCACCAATGCCCGCACCGGTGTGAGCACCCGCGACAGCCTCAACTGCCGCTGAGCTTCCAGCGAACACACCCATTACATTGATGGCGTCGGTTCTTCGGGGGATCAGCCCGAAGAGGAAACGGGGAAAGACCGGTGCGAATCCGGCGCTGTCCCGCAGCTGTGATCGAACCGGCTCCTGGGCCTGGTTCGCAGTCAGAACGCCCGCCGGTTCTTCCTCCCTCAACCCTGACGCGGATCAGGCTCAGACATGTTTCAGCGCTTGATGCCGGTTGCCGGCGCCCTGGCTTTGCTGGTGGCCGGCCCCGCCCTGGCCCACCACCCGATGGAGGCCATGCACCTGGTGCCGAACGCCTTCACCGGGTTGATCAGCGGTTTGGCTCATCCCCTGCTGGGCCCCGATCACCTGCTGTTTCTGGTGGCGCTCGCCCTGGTGGGTCTGCAACGCTCCGGCCGCTGGATGCTCACCTTGCTCGCCGTGGGGCTCAGCGGTAGTGCCCTGGGCCTCATCTGGCCAGGCCTGCCTGGCGCTGAGCTGTTGGTGTCGCTCACCCTGGTGGTGGAAGGGTTGGTGGTGCTGGGGCGCCTGCCCCAGGCCCTGCTGCTCCCCGCCTTCGCCCTGCATGGCTACGTGCTCAGCGGTTCGGTGATCGGTTGGGAGGCCACGCCCATCGCCACCTATCTGCTGGGCTTGTTGCTGAGCCAGGGCGCCGTGTTGCTGGTGGCGCTGCTCAGCCTGCGCGGCCTTGCCCAACAGCTCCACGGGCAGACCCGCACCCTGTTGGCGGGTGCACTGATCGGCATCGGTGCCGCCTTCAGCTGGACGGCCCTGGTCGCCTGAGATGGCTGCAACCAATCAACGCCTGCCGGTCACCGTGGTGACCGGCTTTCTTGGCGCCGGTAAATCCACGTTGTTGCGGCAGCTGTTGCTCACCAGCGGCCTGCGCCTGGCGGTGCTCGTGAATGAATTCGGCGAGGTGGGGATCGATGGTGATCTGATCCGCAGCTGCGGCTTCTGCCCGGAGGAGGAGCTCGATGGCCGCGTGGTGGAGCTGGCCAACGGTTGCCTGTGCTGCACCGTGCAGGATGAATTCCTGCCCACGATGCAAGTGCTGCTGCAGCGGGCCGATCAGCTCGACGGCATCGTGGTGGAAACCAGCGGCCTCGCCTTGCCCGTTCCCCTGGTGCAGGCCTTCGGTTGGCCCGAGATCCGCACCCGCACCCGCGTCAGCGGGGTCATCACGGTGGTGGATGGTGAGGCCCTCGCTGCCGGCAGCGTGGTGGGCGATCCCAGCGCCCTGGAGGCCCAGCGCTTGGCTGATCACAACCTCGATCACCTGAGCACGATTGAGCAGCTCTTTCACGATCAGCTCGATGCGGCCGACCTGGTGCTGCTGAGCCGCGCCGATCGCCTGCAGCCCGATCAAATCGCCGCGCTCACCACCCAGATCGCGGCCAAGGCGCGCCCCGGTGTGTCGGTGCTGCCGATGCAACGCGGCGAGGTGCCGGCGGCGCTGCTGTTGGGCCTGGAGCGCGACGCGCACGCGGACCACGAACCGCATGACCACGACCACGAGCACGACCACGACGACCATCACCACGCGCATCACGACCACAGCCACGTGGCGATGCAATCGGCCGTGGTGCGCCTCGATGGCCCCTTCGAGCGCTCCCTGCTCGAGCAGGCGCTCCAGGCGCAGATCCGCGTGCAGCAGCTCTTGCGGTTGAAGGGCCGCGCCTGGTTGCCTGGAAAACGTCATCCGCTGCAGATTCAGGCCGTGGGTCCACGGCTGGAGTGCTGGTTTGACAGCCAGGCGCCGGCAGAACGGCCCGACACCGACGGGCTCGAGCTGGTGGCCTTGGGCCTGGCGGTGGATGGTGCGGCCCTGGAGCAGGCGCTTTTGGCTTAATCCAGGGGGAAATCCCCCTTGGTGCACACACCGTCCCAGCAGAGGGCCCGCTGGGCGGTCCACATCGGCTGCACGGTTCTGGTGGCACCGGCTGGATCACGCAGGGTGATCTCACCGCGGCCATTGCTGCGGAACACGAGGGTTTGAGAGCCCACCTGCAGCCACCAGTGCTCACCCACCTGCTCGATCGTGAGCGTGCAGGGTTGCCAGGGGCCCTGCGCGAGCTGGCATTCCACCGGCAGGCTGATCTTGGGTTCGGCGTGGGCCGCGAGCGCCAGGCCGGGCAGCATCAAGCCTGCGGCCAGCCAGCCAAGGCAGGAGTGCTGGGTTGGGCGGCGATGCAGCACGGGCCGACCAGGCGAGACATACCTCCACCGTGACCATGCACAAGGGGGTGTGGCAGCCGGCCTGCCAAGATTTAACAATCCTCGTGGAGCTCAGGTGCCGCTCTTCTCCGCTCGCGTGTTGGTGTCCCTCAGGCCGTCGGTGCTCGATCCCGCCGGGGAGGCCACCCGAGCTGCGGCAGCACGTTTGGGTGTGGATGGGGTGAGCAAGCTGCGCATCGGCAAGGCCGTGGAGGTGGAACTGGAGGCGCCAGACGCTCAAACCGCGCGCGCCCAGCTGGAGTTGCTCAGCGATCGGCTGCTGGCCAATCCGGTGATCGAGAACTGGACCCTCGAACTCAAGGACGACAGCAGCGCAGGAGCCTGACGATGAGCCTCGGTGTTGTGGTGTTCCCCGGTTCGAACTGCGACCGGGATGTGCAATGGGCTGCCGAAGGCTGCCTGGGCATTCCCACGCGTTTTCTCTGGCATGAGGAACGCGACCTCAGCGGCCTGGATGCAGTGGTGATTCCCGGCGGCTTCAGCTACGGCGATTACCTGCGCTGCGGAGCCATCGCCCGTTTTGCACCGGTGTTGCAGGAGGTGGCGGCGTTTGCCGAGCGCGGCGGCCGGGTTCTCGGGATCTGCAACGGCTTTCAGGTGCTCACGGAAATGGGCTTGCTGCCCGGCGCACTCACGCGCAACCAGAAGCTCCATTTCCTTTGTGAGCCCACCGAGCTGCGGGTGGAACCCGGTTCGTGTGCGTGGCTGCAGGGGTATAGCAGCGGCGAAGTGGTGAACTTCCCGATCGCCCACGGTGAGGGCCGTTATCAGGCTGATGCCGAGCTGCTCCAGCAGCTGGAGGATGGCGGCCAGGTGGTGCTCCGTTATTGCAGCAATCCGAATGGCTCGGTGGCTGATGTGGCGGGTCTCACCAATGCCAAAGGGAATGTGCTCGGGCTGATGCCCCATCCGGAGCGGGCCTGCGATCCAGCCACCGGCGGCGTGGATGGGCGGCGCTTGTTGGCCAGCCTGATCGGCTGAGCCAGCGATGCGGCGCCGCCAGCTGCTGCAGGCGGGGCTGGCGCTGGCCGGTGGCACCTTTGGAGCGCTCGGGTCACGTTCACGCGCCTCAGGCGTCGCGCAAGTAGGCCAGCTCCCGCCTGCCCTCAAGCCAGGCAGCCGGATTGCGGCCTTGGCACCGGGCACCTGGCTCGAGCCCGCCGATCCATGGCTGGATCAGCTGAGCCGGCGATGCTCAGCGCAGGGCTGGGAGCTGGTGCGTCCAGCGGCTCTGCAGCAACGCTGGCGTTGGTTTGCCGGCTCCGATCGGCAGCGCGAGGCGGCTTGGCGTGAGGCTTGGCTCGATCCTCAGCTGGATGCCCTGTTTTATGTGGGTGCTGGCTGGGGCAGTGCGCGTGTGCTTGAGCAGGGCTGGCGCATTCCGCCGCAGCCGCGCTGGTGTGTGGGCTTCTCCGATTGCTCGGCCTTGCTGCTGGCCCAGTGGGCAGCCGGCAGCCAAGGGGGGGTTCATGCCTGGTTTGGCGCCGATCCAGCGCCGTGGCAGCGGCTTGTGGATTTGCTGGAGCACCGCCCGGTGGCCCCGCTGCAGGGCACGGGCGTGCAGGGGGGGCTCGCCGTAGGACCGTTGGTGGTGACCAACCTCACCATTGCCACCAGCCTGATCGGCACGCCTTGGTTGCCGCCACTGAAGGGGGCGATCGTTGTGTTGGAAGACACGGGCGAGGCGCCGTATCGGATTGATCGCCAGCTCACCCAATGGCGCACCAGCGGCTTGCTGGATGGCGTGGCAGGGATCGGTCTCGGCCGATTCAGCTGGGCGGAAGACGACGTGCTCCCTGGCGATTTCTCGATGGAGGAGATCCTGCTGGAGCGGCTGGTGCCCCTGGGGGTGCCGCTGGTGCGGGATCTTCCGGTCGGTCATGGCCGCCCAAACTTGGCCTTACCCATCGGTCAGCTGGCGGAGCTGGATGGGCGTTCCGGCCAGCTGCGGCTGCGGCGCACCTGATCCACCCACAAAAAAGGGGCCCCGTAGGGCCCCTGAGCCAATCGACTGACCTAAACTCAGTTGACGGCGGCGAAGAACTCCTTGCTCTTCACGGGGTCGGGGTTCATGGTCTTCTCGCCGGGGGTCCAGTTGGCGGGGCACACCTCGTCGGGGTTGTTGCGGATGTGCTGGAAGGCCTGCAGCAAACGCAGGGTTTCATCAACGCTGCGGCCCACGGGCAGGTTGTTGATGGTGCTCTGCATGATCACACCATCGGGATCGATGATGAACAGACCACGCAGGGCCACACCGGCCTCCTCGTCGAGCACCTCGTAGGCGCGGGCGATGTCCTTCTTCAGGTCGGCCACCAGGGGGTAGGCGATGTCGCCGATGCCGCCGTTCTTACGGTCGGTCTGGATCCAGGCCAGGTGGGAGAACTGGCTGTCCACCGACACGCCCAGCACTTCACAGTTGCGGCTGGAGAACTCGCTGTAGCGATCGGAGAAGGCGGTGATCTCCGTGGGGCACACGAAGGTGAAGTCGAGGGGGTAGAAGAACAGCACCACGTACTTGCCGCGGTAGGAGGAGAGGGTCACCTCCTTGAATTCCTGATCCACCACAGCGGTGGCGGTGAAATCGGGAGCCTGCAGACCGACGAGCCTGGACATAGGTACGCAAGAGTGTGGTTGGGACGCGGGAAGGACCGCTCGAGGAAACCCGTAAGCGGATCGACTTCCAGTTGTCGCTGTGACAAGTTATCACGCTTTCTGGCGTGACTGGGGCCGCCTAGGCTCGTCCTACGAACCGCACCATCCCCTAGATGAGCTGGGATCCCACGTTGTTGCGCAAATACAGCAGCACCAACCACTACAAACTGCTCAATCAAGTGCGCAGCGACCTGAAGGAGCAGCCGATCACCCGCTCGAGTGGCGCGTCGTCGCGTCGAGGTGGCGGCAGCGCTGCCTCCAGCAGCCAAGACGGGGGGAGCGATCGGGGCCGTGATCGTGACCGCGACCGGGATCGTGGAGGGGCCCGTCGCCGTTCGGCCCCCGTGCCGGCGCCGGTGCCGGTCACCCCCGCCAACAGCTTTGACCCGATCGTCACCGTGCCGGTGTTGATCGAGCCGTTTGAGTAGAGCGCTCAGGTCACAGACCCCTCAGGCCACGCTCACACCGCGCCAGAAGGCGATGCGTCCCTTGATCTCCGCGGCGGCGGATTTGGGTTCGGGGTAAAACCAGGCCGCGTTGCTGTTCACGGCGCCGTTCACCAACACGTCGTAGTAGTGGGCCTCGCCTTTCCAGCCGCAGGTGCTGCGGTGATCGGAGGGCTTGAAGTGCTCCATCACCAGGCTTTCAGCGGGGAAGTAGGCGTTGCCCTCCACCGTCACGATGTCCTCGCTGCTGGCGATCACCACTCCGTTCCAGCTGGCTTGCATGGCCGACCCGCAAAGGCCACATCATGCAGCTCTCAAGGCCGCCGTTGGTTGTCAAGGCGGTAGGAGCCAGTGCGCAGTCCCGCCGGGCCCTGATCGCTGAAGCGCAATCTCAACTCCGTGAGGGCCGTGATTCCTTCCCCGCTGGCGGCTCGTGTGAGGTTCAGGGCGGCGGGGTAGCTCATGGTTTGCCCTTCCACACAGCTGGGGCCGCCTTTGTAGATGCAGCTATTCACCACCAGGTTTCCCTGGCCTTTGGCGCCGTTGGCATCCCAGCGGCTCCAGCGGATCTCGCTCACCATGATGCCGCCGTCGGCGCAGGAGATCTGAATCGAACTCGGGCGGCTGACGCCTTGGCCAGCGCAATCGATCAGCACCGGTTGCGAGGGGTTGGCGAGTGCCTTGGGTGCTAAAGCGAGTGCGGCAACAGTGCCGAGCAGAACAACATGCCGGGGGACCATGGATGGGATGCGGCTGGGCCCAGCATGGCGCCGAAGGGAAGTCGTGGCACGACACAGCTGAGACGCAGTCTGAACTGGACGTCTTGACGGTCTGCCCGGCGCTGTGAGCTGATGGTGTCGGTACCCGTGCTGTGGACCTCAACCTTGCGCGCCCCTTCCCCTGCAGCTCCAATGGATCAGGCGGAATGGACCGTGGTGCGCCTGCCATCGGCCTTGGATCTGGCGCGCTCCGGAGAGCGCAAGCGGCCCTGGCTCACGCGCTCCGAAGAGCAGGCCAAGCAGCAGGCACGCCTCGAGCGGGTGCGGCGCGAAAACGGCATCCCCTCTCCCGACGACTGGATGTGGTGAACGCGTTCTGCGTTCCCGTGGCAGCAGACAATGGGAGCCCAATGGCTTAACCCCCATGCGTCGCCTGTTGTCGGCCCTGGCCCTGATCGGTGCCTCCAGCCTTGGTCCGGCTCTGGCCCAGGGCACCCCCCCGCCCGAGGTGATCGCCCAGCAGCAGCAACTGCAGAGCTTGCTCGACGACGCCATCGTGGCGATCGAAGCCAATAACGAGCCCCAGGCCTGCTCCCTGCGCAGTCAGGCCCTGAACATCCTCAGCGCCAATCTCCAAGCCTTTGAAGCGGTGTTCCCCGCCAACGATTGGAGCGATCTACAGACGTCGCTGCAAGGAAGCGTGGCCCACTGCGCCGCCAAGGGCTACTGACCCCAGCTCTGTTCTTAGTAGTAGTAAGCGCCGTCGCTGGGGTTCTGGCGCACGGCACCGCAACGGGTGGCGACCCGCCAAAGGGCTTGGTGAATGGGCGTGGGGTCGTAGCGCACCAACTCGGGATAGTGCTGCTTGAGCAGGGTGGTGCCGCGCCAGGCGTTGTAGTGCGGAATCCTGGAATTCACGTGATGGCACACGTGTGTGGAGCCAATGCCGTGGTGCAGCAGGTTGAGCAGGGTGCCGTAGGGCCGGTCCACCGTTTGCAAGGCTCCTTTGGCCCAGGTCCATTCCGCAGAGCTGTAGTGAGGGATCGCCACATCGGTGTGCTGGAGCCAGGTGTAGATCACCAGCCAGGCGTTCACCACCAGATAGGGCAAGCCATACACACACAGCACCCTGGCTGGTGAGGTCATCACAGCCGCCGATGCCAGGGCGATGAGCATCAGCACCAGGCCGATGTTGGAGCGCACCATCCAGCGGCGAAAGCTGCGGGGAAACAGTGGCTTCACGCCCTGTTGGAAGCTGGGCCCGTTCCAGAAATGAGAGGTGGGGCGGCCATAGTCCTCCCCGCCGGTGGCACCAGCGAACAGATACAGGGGCCAACCCAAAAGCAGGTGAATCGTGATGCTGAACCAGCCGAACAGGCTGATGCCCATCTGCTGCCGCAGGCGTTCCGTGGCTCGACCGGACACGGAATTGTGGCGTGGCGGTACGTGGGTTTCTCCGCCCTCGAGGTGGTTGCAGTGGGCATGGTGCACCGCATGGCTGCGGGCCCAGCTGTAGTAGGGCACCAGCAGCACACTGTGCAGCACAAACCCCACTGCGGCCTCGATGCGGCGGTTGGGATGGAAGGCGTTGTGGCCGCATTCATGGGCCAACACCCAGCAACCCATCGCCACGGTTCCTGTCACCAGCGCGTAGATCAGCCATAACGGTGTCGCGGCCCAGCTGAGTGGAAGCTGGGTGCCCGTGGCGTAGGCCAACGCTGAGAGACCCACCGATAAGGCGAGGCTGCCCCAGGCCTTCCATGGATCCAAGCGGGTGAGCTCGGCTGGAAGGCAAGCCAGCAGCTCAGTTTTCGTGGGGTACCGCAAAGCGGTTTTGGGAGCGGCAACGCTCAGGGAGCGCGCTTCGAGCACAACAGGAGGCGTCAACCGCGCTCCTGCACCAAGGAAGCCATGAACCGCTCTTTATCTTTCCTTAAGACTCTATGGGAGTGGGGCTCAACACCGCCGGTCAAGGGGCTTTCAGCGCCGGATCCGCCTCTGATCGCGATTGCTTGCGCCTGGCCGGTGACCGATCAGCAGGCCTGAAGAACGAATCTGCCCACACCCGCAACCCTCTTTTCCACAGCTTTTCCACAGCCGTCTCTCGAGAGACTCCTGTGGCTGACGGAGCACTCCGGCCGAGAATGGGAAAACGGTTCTCCCCTTGACATCCACGCGCTGGAGCATGAAGGGCGCCTCAAATGCATGGATCCACCCAGGCACATCCACTGCGGCGCTGTGGATCTCGATTTTCGATCCCTGCGATCCTGTCTGGGCTGCGGACTTTGACGCTTGGCGCCCCGCCGTGCGCTGATGGTGCGGTCAGAGCGAGCGAGGTGCGATGCAGGCGATTCCCGACCACATGCCGGAACACGTGAGTGTGGAAAACCAGTTCCCGGCGGATCTCTTCGAATCCATGGTCGGGTTCATCGAGCAGCACCCTCAGTGGGATCAATACCGCTTGATGCAATCAGCCTTGGCCGGCTTCCTGTTTCAGCAGGGCTGCCAGGACAAGCCGGTTGTGCGCCACTACCTCGACGGGCTGTTTCGCAAACCCGAGGTTGCCCCGCGTTAAGCGGTGAGGGGCTTCGGTGGACGCACCGTGCGCCATTCACCGGAGCGTGTGCACATGTCGACGCCGATGGCCGCTTGGGCGGCAGAGGCCTGGGAGGCCAGCCAAGCCGCTGCATCGTTCAGGGCATCCTCCAGGGAGTCGTAAATGGCATCGAGCTGGGGATGAGCTTCGAAGCTGGCGTTGATCAGGCGGTAGCGCTTAGCGATGGGCTGCCCGAGCGGCGCGAGTGGGGCTTGGGATGACATCTCCAGACCTGCTGCACTCGGCAAACCCTCGCTGATTCGTCTGGCTGGCATCTGTGTCGTGAGGCACGCCAACACGAATCCGTTGGTCGTCATGGTGACCATGGGCAACGGGCTGATCCGTTTGAGTGCAGCAAACGACCCTCACCATGGTGCTGCTCCCCACTCTCAAGGCACCCAGGCACACGGCATTGCGAGGCCTGGCGCTGCTGCGGCAACCCGCTCTCAACAAGGGCACGGGCTTTAGCGCCGAGGAGCGCCGCATCTTCGACTTGGAGGGCTGGCTTCCGGCTCAACATGAAACCCTGGCTCAGCAGGTGGAGCGTTGTTGGCAGGCGTTTCAGGCCATCGCCCAGCCGTTGGAGCGATTCGCCTATGTCGATGGGCTACGCCATAGCAACTGGGTGCTGTTTTACGCCTTTTTGAAGGAGCACCTCGAGGCCGTTCTGCCTGTGGTGTACACCCCCACGGTTGGGGCGGTGATTCAACGCTTCAGCCAGAACTATCGAACACCCCAGAACGGCCTGTTTCTGAATGCTGCTCAGGCAGGGCGTGTGGAGGCGGTGTTGCGTGCTGCCAGCCATAGCGCGATTTGCTTGGTGTTGGTGACAGACGCGGAAGGGATTCTTGGCATTGGCGATCAAGGCGTTGGCGGCATTCACATCTGCCAGGGCAAGCTTGCGGTGTACACACTCTGCGCAGGGCTTGATCCCGACAGCGTGTTGCCGGTGGTTCTCGATGTGGGAACCAACAGGCAGAGCCTGCTCAACGACCCGCTCTATCCAGGTCTGCGGCAACCGCGCCTTCAAGGAGCGGCTTACGACGCGTTTGTGGACGAATTTGTGGCTGCGGTGTCGGACGTCTTCCCAGGCGCCTGCCTTCACTGGGAAGATTTCGGCCGCAGCACCGCGAAAACGATCCTGGATCGCTACCGCGACACTCTTCCCAGCTTCAACGACGACATCCAAGGCACCAGTGGTGTGGCCAGTGCAGCCGTGCTGGCTGCCTGCCAGGGCCTTGGTCAACGCTTGCAGGATCAACGGATCGTGATCTTTGGGGCGGGCACGGCTGGCTGCGGCATCGCCGATGGCCTGCTGCGTCTGCTGCAGTCGGAGGGGTTAACCGCGACTGAGGCACGGCAGCGCATCTGGGCCGTTGATCGAACGGGTTTGGTGACCCATGCCACCACCGGGGTGAGCCCAGCGGCCCTTGAGCTTGCGCGTGATCCACGTGAGCTGGTGGATTGGCCACGAAACCCTGATGGCGTGGTGGATCTGCAGACCGTGGTCGATACCGTGAAGCCCACCGTGCTGATCGGAACGTCGACCGTGGCCGGAGCCTTCAGCCAGGCTGTGGTTCACAGCATGCAAAGCGCTTGCGAGCGCCCGATCATTCTGCCGCTCTCCAACCCAACGCACCTGGCGGAGGCCGCACCTGCCGATCTTTGGCGCTGGACCGATGGCCGTGCGCTGGTGGCAACAGGCAGCCCGTTCCCACCTGTGGACGGACGGGTGGTGGGCCAGTGCAACAACTGCTTTCTGTTCCCGGGGTTGGGATTTGCAGCTGTGGCCGTCGGCGTGACGCGCATCACCGACGCAATGATTGATGCCGGATTGCATGCTTTGGCGCGGGAGATTCCGGCCAGCCGCCAGCCCGCAGAGTCGTTGATGCCAGCCCTGGCGGAGGCGCCGCGCATCGGCCGCGTGGTTGCGGAAGCGATTGCCATGGAGGCTGTGGCAGCGGGTCTCGCCCGGTTTGCCCGCACACCCGACGAGGCGATCCACTGCCTCGATGCCGCTGAATGGAGCCCGATCTACCAGCCATTGGTGCCATCTGTATCCGCATGAACGACACCTGCGGCCAGCCGGGTGGATGATTCTGCTGTAGCAACTGCTACCAGACGTTCACCCCGCATCCGCGGGGCGCAGTTCGATCCAGGCCATGGAACGGGGACCTGGGCTTACCTGTGGATCACCATCATGACCCTCACCTATCGCGGCCAGAAGTACGAGCAGAACAAGCAAGCTGCTCCCCAACAGCACCCGGTTCTCCTCTACCGCGGCGTGACCTACAAGAAGTGATCAGTCCGAGCGCTTGATCGCGTTCCTAAGCCCCGCCTCGGCGGGGCTTTTTCATGCCGAGCGGCTCGGCGGTGAGGCGTTAGATCGCCTGGGACTTCACCCATTCGGTGGCGGCCCTCTGGGTGTGCCAGGCCTGGAGCAGTTGCTTTGCCAGAGCCTTCAGTTGCTCGGGATCGGCTGTGGCATCAATCGCCCTTGAGAAGCGTTCCACCTCAAATTGTTGGCCCACGCTGAGTTCTTGTGTGCTCGACACGATGAGATCAGTGAAGATGCTGCCAACACTATGGGCGTGATTTTGATTCTTCGTAGCGACAACTACGCTTGCCCCCGATATGAGCAAATCAACAGCAACAACAACTGATCGAATCAGATCAGCTCATGAATTGGATCAGAAACTGTGATCGTGCTCCGCTGACGTGTTGTGGCGGCTGTGATCGCCCTCACGCTCAAGATCCTGGAGCAGCATCACCAGTGCCATCCCCATCAAGGCAAGGGCAGTCCCAGTCTGTTCGCGGCCTGCGAGTTCGAGTGTTCTGGCTGCGGCCAGGTGCTGACTCCAACTCAGGCGCATGATCAACGGATCGCAGAGTTCAGTCCTAGCGGATGGTGTGGATGGGCGAGAGCCAGCGGCAGTTGTGTCACAAACGGTCACGGTTCTGTGCTGCTGACAGAGCGCGGATTTGGTAGCCAAGGTCACGTTGGAGAGCCTGTAACGCCATAGGTTTCAGCTGTCCCATCGCATCCATCCGATGGCCCCAATCGAGCTCACCATGGCGCAAACCTTTGAGGTTGAGCGGCTCAAGCGGGATATTGATGCGCAAAACGACCCTGCAGCCCTGCGTGCCCTGGCGAAGGACCTACTCAAGGCCTGGTTCAGTGAGAAAGCCAGCACCAACCAAGCGATCCAAGAGCAGCTGAAGGCCTAACGACTTCCCTGATGGAACTGGTGGGTGGCTGGATGCTCTGAGCAGGGCATCCACAGGTCGCCCATCGCATGCACGCCTTCGCAGCCGAGGGCGCGTGCTTTCTCCAGGGCCATCTGTTGGCTGGGGTAAGTCAGCAGCTGTTCCTGGACAGCGCTGCTGCTGGGGTGCACATGCCCGCTGCCTGGGCTGAACGACCAAACGCCCATGGCGTTGAGGCCCGCCACCACCACGCCCATGCCGACGACACACGCGCTCACCACGCCCATTCCCACCACGCCCAGGCTGAACACGCCCATGGGCACCACACCAATACTCACCACTCCCATCGGCACCACGCCAATCGACACAAGTCCCAGCGGAGCGATACCAACAGCCACCAGTTTTGGTGGCTTTTCGCAGTTCGTCATGCTGGTGTTTGTTGGCTTGGCGGCCATGAGAGGCCGTACCTTAAGCAAACTCTCCAGCGCACAGCAGCTGGAGGAGGCTTGGCGTCACCGGATCGTCACACAATCGCCTCGGTGGTCTTGGTGGGCCAGCTGAGTGGATCGAGGCGTAGATGGGCGTGGTCATCGGCGCTGAAGCGAGGTTGCACGCCAGCGAGTCGTTGTTGCTCATAGTCGTTCAACACCCGCAGGCCCAGCGGCATCAGCAGCACCAGAGCCACGAGGTTCACCAATGCGAGAAGCCCCATGGTGAGATCGGCAAACCCGAACACGGTGGCGAGATCTTGATTGGCTCCCCAGATGATCAACACGAGGGTGGTGAGCCGCAACGTATTGAAGAGCGTTTGGTTGGAATCACTGAAATAATTCAGTGCGTTTTCACCGAGGTAATAATTGTAGATGATTGAGGTGAACGCAAAGAGAACCAGCGCCACGGTGATGAAGGCTTGCCCCCACCAGCCGAGGGTATAGCCCAGTGCTTGTTGTGTGAGGGTGACCCCCATGCTGTTTGCACCGGGTTGATAGAGCGGGGTGACGAGGATCAGGAAAGCCGTGCAGCTACAGAGCACGATCGTGTCGATGAACACGCTGAAGGCTTGAATGATTCCCTGCTCAACCGGATGCTTCACATAGGCCACGGCTGCAACGTTGGGAGCACTGCCTAGCCCTGCTTCGTTGGAGAACAGGCCTCGCTTCACGCCAAACACCACCGCAGCGCCGATCCCACCACCAATGGCTGGCCTCAGGCCAAAGGCACTGCTGAAGATCTCTGCCAGCACTCTGGGGATCTCAGTGGCATTCATCGCCAGCACCACCAACGCCAACAGGAAGTAGCCGATGGCCATGAAGGGCACCACAACTTCGGCCACCTCTGCGATACGTTTCACGCCCCCGAAGATGATCACACCCAGGATCACCATCAGCACGGCGCCGCTGATGGCTTCTGGAATGCCAAAGGTGTCGGCCACAGCGGTGGCCACCGTGAACGACTGAAGTGCATTAAAACCAAGGCCAAAGGTGGCCAACAGCAAGACGGAGAACAGCACACCCATCCACCGCAGGCCAATCCCCCGTTCGATGTAATAAGCGGGCCCGCCGCGGTAGCTGCCATCCCCCTCGGCTGTTTTGAACACCTGGGCAATGGTGCATTCAAAAAAGCTTGTGGCCATCCCGATCAGGCCGGTGATCCACATCCAGAACACAGCTCCAGGGCCTCCAAGGCTGATCGCGACCGCAACCCCCGCGATGTTGCCGGCACCAACACGCCCAGCCACGCTGAGCACCAAGGCCTGAAAGGAGCTGAGGTGGTTCCCCTCTTGTTGAAAGGCGCTGCCGAGCAGGCCAAACATCGCTCCGAAATAGCGCAACTGAACCCAGCGGGTGCGGGCACTGAGCAGCAGCCCGATCGCTAACAGGGCCACGATCAGCACCCGCCCCCAGAGCAGTTCGTTCAGAGCCTGCACGGTGCGCCTCATGCACAACAGCTCCACCCTGACGCGCCGTGACCCGGATGTCAGTGCTTAAGGGCACTGCTCGTGAGCGCCTGGTAGCGATGTGCGATCAACTTGGCTCGGGTGCAGCGCAACACGATCGAGAGGAGCACCACAGGGAGGCTCGCGGCCATCGACACGCACCGATCACTCTGCCCATCAGGTTGCGCTCGCCATGGCTGCATGGCGGATGCTGGTGAGCATGTGCGGCGCTTGTGCGTCGTTAATGGGCTGATCCCAATGCGACGAGGCAGGCCTAGCCGAGCGTTCCTGCACACCGAGGGAGAAGAACTGGTGGAGGCCGCCGTCGCTTGATGAACGCGTTACCAACGGTTTCCGCCGCCACCACCTGAACCACCGCTGCGGGGTTCGGCCATGTTGACCCGGATCATCCGGCCCATCCACTCAACGTTCTGAAGGTCGTCGATGGCCTTCTGCTCATCAGCGGTGTTGGACATCTCCACGAAGGCGAAACCACGCTTACGACCAGTGTCGCGATCGAGCGGCAGACTGCACTTGCGCACGGCGCCGTACTCGGCGAAAAGGCTCTGAAGGTCCTCCACTTCTGCATCGAAGGAAAGGTTGCCGACGTAAATTGTCATGAATGCCTTAAAGGTATGAAGCCGATTCGTTGAAGGCCCTGAAGAAAGTTGCTGGCCGGGTGGAGAAATCTTGTGAACACGCCGCCTGGAGTCGAAACCTGCTGAAGAGTGATCGTTGAATCAGTTTCACCCTACTGCAGAGCACTGATAATTTTCATCCAAGAAGGAAAAACACTGTCCAGATTCGACCGATGCTCTGTTGACAACGCCTGGTGCTGCTGCACGAGCGCATGCCGAGCCCATACCGCGCCGCTGGCGACATGAAGGCTTGAGCGACCCAGGCAAGCTCTCATTGCAAGGTGCCGACTCAGCGCAGGGCTTCGTCGTCGCCCGCAAACGATCGCTCATGGCTCGCCTTGATGGCAGCTGTGGACTTCCCGAAACCCTGTCCCAGACAGCAAAAAGCCCCGCCGAAGCAGGGCACAGAGCTGTTCAGCTCAAAGTGGCTCGGGGGAGACTTGAACTCCCGACCTTGGGGTTATGAATCCCACGCTCTAACCAGCTGAGCTACCGAGCCGCGGTGATTTGATTGTAGAGGATCGTGGGGCTGGAACCCTGTGGGGCCAGGGCTTCAGGCCCGGGCCGGCAGGAATTGCAGGGGGTTCACAGCTCCGCGGCCAGCAGGCAGGATCTCGAAGTGCAGGTGGGGGCCTGTGCTGCGGCCTGTGCTGCCCATCTGCGAGATCACGGTGCCTTGCGGCACCACCTGACCCACGCGCACCAGGATGCGGCTGTTGTGGGCGTAACGGCTGCGGGACCCATCGGCGTGGCGAAGTTCCACCAGATAGCCGTAGCCACCATCGTCCCAACCAGCCACGATCACCTCGCCGGAGCGGGCGGCCAGGATCGGGGTGCCCACGTTGTTGGCCACATCGATGCCCTTGTGCATCCGACCCCAACGCCAGCCGTAGCCAGAGGTGAAGATGCCTTTGGTGGGCCAAATCCAGGCGGTGTCGCCGAACTCTGCGGCGGGATTGCCGCCGAAGCCGAAGTCAGGCTGATCCGGCCAGCTCAAACCACCGGAGGCAGTGGGCTTGAGGCCAAGGATCATGCGGCTGCGCCCCGGTGTGGAGTTGGCCACACGGATCGGCGTACCAGCCACGAGCTTGGCCGCCTGCAAGCCAGGGTTGAGACGCAGCACCTCGCTGATGCTCAGGTTGTAACGGTTGGCGATCTTCGCGAGGCTGTCACCGAGCCTGATGCGCGCGGGCTCTTGAGGCTCAGGCGGTGCGGCGAGCGGCGGGGTACGGCGCAACTCGCTGGTGTCGATCGCGGCGAGTTGCTTGGCCTGCTTGCTGCTTTGGCTGGGGAGAACCAGCCAGTCGCCGCTGCTGAAGGAATGGTCTTCGTTGACGTCGTTGAGCTTGGCGAGCTTGCTCTCGTCTTGAGCAAGCTTGGCGGCCAGTTCTTCAATGCTGATCGCGCTGCGCACCTTCACCCAAAGGCGATCAGAACTGGGAAGGGCGGCGAGAAGCTGCTCAGTGGCAGGAGCAGTGGAGAGGGGAGGGGAATATTGCGGACGCGAATCAGCGATCGAGGGGCCGACCATGGTGCCGACGGCGCCGATCGCGCTCGTACTCGCCAGTGTCGTGAATAAGAATTGATAAGGCTTCATGCAGTTTTGGCCAGAGGTCAAAGCCCAACGGAGAAGCCAACATCCGCGAGCCGCGCCGAGAGTAACGGCTTGAACACACCAGCGCAAGTCGTCGTGGTCACTCTTTTGGTTGACCAAACGAAAAAAGCCTGTGCTAGCCGGCGATCTGCCGCAGGGCCTCGAACAGCACCACGCCTGCGGCGGTCGCCAGGTTGAGACTGCGCACGCCGCCGCCGTGCTCCACGGCCCCCGCCATCGGGATCATGAGGCAGGCATCGGCCTCAGCCACCACCTCGGCAGGGAGCCCGCTGGTTTCCTGGCCAAACAGCAGCCAGTCGTCGGGTTGATACCGGAGCTCGGTGTAGGGCTGGCTGCCGTGGCGGCTCAGGGCAAGCAGGCGCCCCCCTCGGCGTTGTTGCTCCAGGCGAAATGCGCCCCAATCGGCGTGGCGATGCAGGTCCACCCAGGGCCAATAGTCCAAACCGGCGCGCTTGAGGGTGCGATCGCTGATCTCAAATCCCAGCGGCTCCACCAGATGCAGTTCCGTGCAGGTGGCCGCACAGGTGCGCGCCACGTTGCCGGTGTTGGGCGGAATCTCCGGTTGAAACAGCACCAGGCGTGGCATGGTCAGACCGCAGGAACGGGAACGCCCAGGGCGGTGAGGTTGAGCGCCCGGCCGGCCACCACCAGCCAGGCTGTGTGGCAGCTGGCCATCAGCTGCTGCTGCAGCGCCCCGAGGCGGTCGCGGAACAGTCCACCGATCGCCGTGGGTGGCACCACCCCCCAACCGGTTTCCTCCACCACCAGCAGCACCGGCGCCTGCTGTGCAGCCAGTGCAATCTGCAACTGCCCGCAGCGGCGGCGCCAGAGCTCGGCATCCTCCTCCAGGTGCCAGGCCAGCCAGGTGCCGAGGGAATCGATCAACAGCAGCCGCGGCGGGCCTGTTTCTCTGGCCGTCCCCGCTGCCCGCTCCTCCAGGTGTTCCACCAGGTCGGCGCCCACCTCCGCCACCTGCCAGCTGCCGGGCCGGCGCACCTGATGCCGCCGCACCCGCTCGGCCCAGGCTGGATCGGCAGCGGCCGCCTGCCCCGTCGCCAGATACGCCACCGGGCCAGCCCAGGTCTGAGCGAGATGCTCAGCCCAGCCGCTCTTCCCGCCCCGGCTGGGCCCACTGATCAAAATCAGGCCGCGATCAGGCAGCGGCTCAACCACCATCCATGCCCCGCAGGGTCGCCACCGCGGAGGGAGACACGCGGTTGAGGTAGCGGAAGATCCAGTACTTGAAGATCGTGGCCAGCACCACCGGGAAGGTGGCGATGAACAGGAGGATGAAGTTCTCCTCCGCCGGCAGCCCCAGGTGGTGGGCGATGCCATCCAGGAGCACCGTCCAGCCCTCCGGGCTATGGAAGCCCACGAAGATGTCGGTGAACAGAATGATCGCGAAGGCTTTGGCGCTGTCGCTCAGGCCGTAAACAGCCTCATCGAGGAAGCCGCGCAGCACCTGGAGATCGCGGCGGCCGAGTACACACACCAGCGCGAAGCCCACCAGTGCAGCCAGGTCGGCCAGCACATTCTTGGTGGCTTCCAGGCTTTCTTGGTCAGCATCGTCCTTGAGTTGGTTGGCGCGCGCCATCAGCGCTGTTTGGATCTGTTCGGGTGTGGGAGGCGTTTTGCCTTCCAGCAGTGCCTCAAACTCCAGCTCCTGCTGGTAGATCCGCAGCTTGTTCACCGCCTTTTCCTGGAGGTGCGGTTTCGTGTAGTTGAGGAATGGGATCTCCGGGGCATAGCGATCCAGCAGCGGTGAGATCACCAGCGTGCGGGAGGTCTGCTGCACGATCAGTGGCACCAGGATCATCAGCAGGAAGATCCGCAGCGACACGAGGGTGGAACTGCGCCGGCGCCGGAAGCCTTCGAGCAGCGCGGTTTCCGCTTCAGGGTCGAGCTGGCGGCGCACGCCATCAAACACCCCCAAGAGGCTGCGGGGCAGCAGTTCTGGAGTGCGCGAGAGGCTGGGGGTGCCGCTGCGGCGCTGGTAGCGCGAGGTGACCGATTGGATCAGCTGGAGCTGCCTGAGTTCCTGGCTATCGAACTCGCCGCGGTGGTTCACCAGGGTTGGCAGCGTGTCCTGGCAGACCTCCAGGGCTGCCCGGAAGCGGCGCAACATCTGTGCCTGAGCCTGCTTGGGAATGCTGAGCTTGAGGTCCGGCCGCACAGGGCGGTCGTGGTAGTACTCGAGCTCAAGGCTCTGAATCAACAAAGCCGCCTCATAGGCGCGCTCCAGATTCAGGCTCAGGTCGCTATTGCTGGCGCGATCAAACGCGCCCATCCAGTCGGTCAACCCCATGGCTGGTTCAGCGGGAGAAGACCCACCAGGTGATCATCGGCACCAGTGTGCCGACAACCAGCAACACGACAACCCACAGGAAGGCGTTGCTCGATTGGGTTTCTTCACGGGTGGGGATATTGGTTTCGATCGGCATGCGCTCCGCCAGCTGCGGCGGGCCCGGATCTTCGCCGCCGTTGAGCACCACACCGAGGCGATCCAGGGCGTCAAGGCTGGCCTGGCGATAGCGGGCTCCTTCCCGCAGGGGCAGCCCCATGGTGCTGATCGCTGTGCTCGAGAGCAGATCATTGGGTAGCTGTCCTTCCAGATCCGCAGACGCCACCACCGCCGCGCTGTTGTTCTGCGATTCGATCAACAACAGCAACAGCGAGCGATTCGGTTCATCGGCGCTCCAGCTCTGCAGGAGCTGCTCGCCCAGGGCATCAAGGCTGAGGCCGTAGTCGAGGCGCCGCAACGTCACCAATCGTGCGTCGATGCGATCACCGCCAAACTCCTGCAGGCGCCGATCCAGTTCGGCATCGGCGGAGCGGCTGAGCAGATCGGCCTGATCGAGCACGTGGCTGGCCGGTGGCTGGGCCGGAAACTGAGCCAGGCCGGTGGCCCAGGCAGCGCCTGGCCAGGCCAGGGCTGCGAACAGCAGCGCAGCACTCAACAGTGCTGCCGACAGACGCGCGCGAATCAGAGGCCCCACGGATGCAGTCGGATGGATCGCCACAGTCTGCCGTCAGCTCGCCAGGCTGTCGCGGTTCAACACAGCCACCACCTCCACAATCTGGGCGGCCCGGGCGGGATCGAGGGTCAGGGCCTGGCTCAGGCTCGCAAGAAAGCTCTGTTCCTCACTGGATTCCACGTGATCGGCCTGGGTGAGGGCCGCCGCCACCGCCAGCGCTGTTTCCGCCGCTTGGTTGTCCAACAGCGGCGCCGCCTGGCGCACCAGCTCCGGCCAACCGTTGTCGCGCAACAGCTGCAGCAAGCGATCTAGCAAGTCGCCCATCGCCGCATCGCTCCAGTCGCGGTAAGGATGACGAAACTCCAACTGCTGCCGCAGGCTGCGGGCCTCAAGGCTGGCGAGCTCGCCGTCGCAGGCAACAGCGGCCAGGGCCACGGCCGCAAAGGCCTCTGCTGCGCTGCTGATCGTCGAACCGGTGGGCTGAGCCATGGCCATACGGGCAGAACAGACACGCTCTGCATTGCAGCGCGGATTTCGCGCTGTGCCAGCAGCTTGTGAGAGGGTCGGGGCGTTGGTTGCCAGCGTTGCTGCGATGGGCCTCGCCGCTCGCCTCTGCCTCAGTGCCGGTGTGGCCGGCTTGGTTTTGTGCGTGGCCAATCAGGTCACGGCGCCTGCGCTCACACCTGCCCTGGAGCGAGCTGGCGTGCTGGCCAGTTTGTTGGCGGTGGGGTTGATGTTGGTGTCGATCCTGTGGACCCGTGCCGTTCCCGTGGCACCCGAGCGGGTGGATCTGCAGGGGGAGCAGGGGTTGCGGCTGACGGAGGCGTTGCCGGAAGTGTTGCGCCAGGAGCTGGCCTGGGGCAGCCAGATGCTGCTCACCGCCACGCCCGCGGCCAGTGTGTTGTTGCACTGGCAAGGCCAAACCCTGCTGCAACGAGGCGTGCTGGGGCCCGGTGGATTTGAACCTGGCGTGATCACCGAGCGGGCCTGGAGCACCGGCAAGGCCATCGGCCTGGTGAACCTGAAGCTCTACCCCGGCCGCGCTGAATTTCAGGCGCTGCCAGAAGGAATCCCCGCCCTGATCGTGCAGCCGATCGGTGAGGCCGGTGTGTTGCTGGTGGCGGGATGGTCGCCGCGCTGCTTCAGCCGCAGTGATGAGGCCTGGGTGGAGGGCTGGAGCCTCAAGCTCAGAACTGCACTGCAGGAGTGGAGCGCGGCTTCGGCTTCGCCCCCTTCTGCTGAGGCGGCAGGGTGAATTGGGAGTTCACCTTGGCGCCAGGTGAGCTGAACACGGCTGTGCCGTCTTTGCCGATCGAGCCGCGCAGTTCGCTGGAGCGGGTGATCTGCTTGTAGGTGTTGCGCTGCAGCACCACATCCCCCTGAGCCTGGAAGCGTCCGGTGGGCCAGTTCCACTGGCAGCGCTGAGCCGTGAGCTGTTCACCGGGCTGGCGCAGGTTGCACCCCGCCGGGATGAACACGGTGCTGGTGGCGAGGTTCACCTGGAACTGATCGCCTTCCCCCTGCAGTTTGTTGAAGGCGCCCTGGAAGGGCTGATCGCTGCTGAGCTGTTGAGCGTTGATCAACCAGCGCGTTTGCTGGGCATTGAGCCAGCCCTTGCGCTTGGGATCGCGCACTTGAACGGGCGCCATCAAATCCACGTAGCCCTCGCGCAGATTGCCCTTGAGGGAGGTGGCGGTGAGGTTGAGCTGGCCATCCTTGTCGCTGCGAAGGCCGCGCACCTGCTGCGGCGCTTGGAGATCCCCCTGCTCGGGGCGCCAATCCACCAAGGCGGTTTGCACCCGCAACGGCGCTGGTTTGTTGGCGCCGGCGGCCTTGGCGGCTTTGCCATCCCATTGCTCGAGCACCGGCTGGCCCCGCAGCTCGATCAGGTCGCGATCGAGGTAGTAGGTGGCGAGCTGGGCGCTGATGCGGGAGCGGCGATCGAGCGCCACCGGCTGGCGATCGATGAGCATCAATTCGCGGGAGGGAATCCAGCGAGCCTGCTGGCCCGTGATGCGCACCGGGTTGGGGCCCAGCAGGGTGATCAACACATCGCCCTCGAGCTGGATGGCCTGGCCATCGCCAATCACCGTGCCGCTGCGAGCACTCACGGTGATGTTGGGCTTGCCGCGCTTGTAGATCGTGCCGCGCGGTTGCCGGGTTTGGGCCACCTGGCGGGTGATGTCGTAGCGCGCTTCGGGGCTGCGCAGATCCCAGGCGGGCCGGCCTTTGGAATCCTGCTGTTCAAGATCGAGCGCCTTGAACACAAAGGGCTCCGCCGGCGGTGGCGCCTTCGGTTTGCTGCCGGCGCAGCCGCCGAGCAGCAACGCGATGCCTACCCCTGCGAGACGTTTCACAGGACTCAGCTCACAAAGGGGCGTCGAGCTCGAGCCGGGCCATCACGGGCGACGGCTCTGGCAAGGGGGCGCCACTCTGCAGGCCGCCCCACTCCAAGTGCTGCACCCAGCTGCTCTCAGCGGCTGCGCCAGCGCTGGAATCCGGCACGCTCTGGCCGAGCTGGAGAAGCATGCGCCCACTGAGATCCGGCAAAAGGGGCGCTAAGAGCATGGCGGTGATGCGCGCGGCTTCGAGCACGGCATAGAGATCATCCGCCACCTGATCACGGGTGCCCTCCTGCTTCATGCGGCTCCAGGGGGCCTGCTCATTGAGGAAGCCGTTGGCGGCAATCGCCAGCTGCAGGGCTGCTTCGGCGGCGCTGCGGAAGTCGAGCTGCTCCAGGCCCTCGAGCACGACGCTGCGAGCCCCCGCGGCCGCCTGGGCCAGGGGGTGATCGGCACCCGTGGCGCTTGTGGCTGGCGGCACGCATTCCTCAAACCAACGCCGCGCCATCGAGCTGGTGCGGTTGAGCATGTTGCCGATGGTGTTGGCCAGATCGTTGTTCACCAGATCGGTGAAGCGCTGCTGCTGAAAGTCGCCGTCGTCGCCGAAGGGGATATCGCGCAGCAGATACCAGCGCACGGCATCGCGGCCGCAGCGCTCGAGCAGCTCGGCCGGATCGAGCACATTGCCCAGGGATTTGCCCATCTTCTGGCCCTCGCGGGTGAGGAAGCCATGGCCGAACACCTTGGCGGGAAGGGGCAACCCGGCTGAGAGCAACATCGCCGGCCAATACACGGCGTGGAAGCGCAGGATGTCTTTGCCGATTACATGCACCGAGGCGGGCCAGCCGCGGCTGAGGGCGGTCTCGAGATCGGGGGCGTCGCCCTCTTCCAGCAGTGCGGTGATGTAGCCGAGCAGCGCGTCGAACCACACATAAAAAGTGTGGCCTTCATGGCCAGGCACCGGGATCCCCCAGGGCAGGTTCACGCGCGAAATCGAGAAGTCGCGAAGGCCCTGCTTCACGAAGTTCTCCACCTCCTTGCGCCGGCTGGCGGGCTGGATAAAGCCTGGCTGGGCGATCAGCGCCTCGATCTGCTCCTGATAACGCGAGAGCCGGAAAAAGAGATTGAGCTCATCGCGCCACTCCAGCGGCCGCTTGTGGGTGGGGCACTCGGGGGCTTGGGCGTCGTGGGGATCGTCTTTGAATTCCTCACAGGCCACGCAATACCAGCCCTGCTGGCGGCCTTCCACGATGTCGCCATTCGCTTCCACCCGGGCAAAGAACTGCTCCACGATCTGGCGATGCCGCGGATCGGTGGTGCGGATCAGGCGGTTGTTACTGATCTGCCAGCGCTCCCACAGCTCCTTGTATTGCGCGCTCACGCCATCGCAATGGGCCTGGGGGCTGAGGCCAGCGGCCTCGGCGGTGCGTTGGATCTTTTGGCCGTGCTCGTCGCAGCCGGTGATGAACAGCACCCGCTCCCCCTTCAGCCGCTGAAACCGCGCCAATGCATCACAGGCCAGCGTGGTGTAGGCGCTGCCCAGGTGCGGCTTGTCGTTGACGTAGTAGAGCGGGGTGGTGAGGGTGTAAGTCATCGGGCGGATCCTACGGAGCGGGGCCCGCGCGTTCACGGTTCTCCTGCGAGGCTCATAGCGCTTTGCAAACCACTCTCCATGACCCCATCGATCGACACGGTGGACGTGCTCGTGTGGGGGGGCGGCACCGGCGGTGCGGCAGCGGCGATTCAGGCAGCCCGAGGCGGTGCCACCACGCTTCTTCTCACGCCCGGAAGCTGGTTAGGGGGAATGGTGAGTGCCGCCGGGGTGTGCTGCCCCGATGGCAATGAGCTCACCCCCTGGCAAACAGGCCTCTGGGGCGCCTTTCTGCGGGAACTGGAGCGGCGCGAACCTGAAGGGCTCGATCACAACTGGGTGAGTTGCTTCGGGTACCGGCCCACCACCGCCGAGGCGATCCTGCAGGACTGGGTGCGCGCCGAGCCAAAACTGCTGTGGTGGCCCTGTTGCCAGCTCCTGGCGGTGGAGCGGGAGGGTTCTCTGATCACTGCGGTGCGCGTTGAGGTCGCGGGCGAGCAGCGGCGCGTGCGCTGTGAGGTGGTGATCGACGGCAGCGACAGAGGCGATCTTCTACCGCTGGCGGAGGCTCCGTTCCGCCTGGGCTGGGAGCCCCAGGAACAATGGGGTGAACCGAGTGCCCCCAGCCAGGAGCGGCTCAACACGGAGGCCTTCTTCCGCGAGCAGCCCGTGCAGTCGCCCACCTGGGTGGTGATGGGGCAGCTGCAGGGCGATCGGCTGCTAGCGGATCCGGCCAGCGGCATTGATGCGGAAGGTCACCCACGACTACCGGCGCCATTTGAAGAGGCCTGCCAGACCTTCGGACTCGAGCGAACCATCACCTACGGCCGCCTGCCCGGAGGTTTGGTGATGCTCAATTGGCCCTTGCAGGGTAACGATTGGCATTGGGGCCTGGAGCGGGCCTTCTGCGGTGATTCCAGGCAGGAAGCTGAGCTCTATACGGAGATGCAGGCACACAGCCTGCGCTTTGCAGAGGCTCTGAACGAAGCCACTGGTGGCTGGCTCACGCTGGGGCATGCCTTCCCACCAGAAGCGGGCAGTCCAACTCCCTGGCTTGCGGCGATGCCCTATTGGCGGGAGGGGCGCCGCATAGTGGGTCGCACCACGGTGATTGAACAGGATTTGCTGCCGATGGGCGAAGGCGCATCGATCGCCCACCTACCCATGAATGCAGAAGGTGAACTGGATTCGATCGCTGTGGGTAACTATGCCAACGATCACCACTACCCCGGACCCGACTGGCCGTTGGCATCAAAAAGTTGCCGATGGGGCGGTCGCTGGACAGGAACTCCCTTCGCCATTCCCTATGGAGCCTTGGTGAGTGGTGAGGTCCAGAACCTGCTCGCTGCTGATAAAGCCTTCAGCACGAGCCACATGGCCAATGGTGCCACCCGCCTGCAGCCGTTGATCCTGAATGTGGGTCAGGCTGCAGGGATCGCAGCAGCACTGGCGGTCGAACAGCAACGTCAGCCTTCAGACGTGCCTGTACGCGTCATTCAGGAACGACTGATTAACGATCAAAAAGCCCCCTCAGCAGTCGTGCCGCTCTGGCAAACACCCTGGCATGACCCGACATGGGCCGGTCTGCAACAACAGGCGCTCACAAATGTGAAGGCGGCGCAAATGGCTGAGTGCAGCCCGAGATCAGCTCCGCCAATAGCCAGGGGACCGGACACCGTCGGAATCATCTCTCCAGATGCAGACGGTGGCTATCAATTCACAGAGGCTTGTGGCGCCCTCTGGCAACTGATTACCTTGGAACCAGATGTGAATCAACAGCTTAAGTTGATCACCAGTCAGTTACCTGCTCGCGTACGAGGATTCAAGAACACAGCGGGAGGCTGGATCCGCGCGGAAAAGTTGTGGCCTCAGGCACAAGATCTGTGAGCAGGCGTGCACAATGAGCACCCAGAACCGATGGGTGCTGACTCAAAGAGTTGATTAGTAGTAGTAGCCGATAGGCTTCTGACCACTGACATTCATCTGGATACGCGACATCGCCCGTCGAGCAACAAATGCATTGTTCATCTCGTAAGACCAGAAATGATCCAGCTCATGACATTGAGCGCTCACGAGATCAGAGAGATCAATGTCAAAGCCAGCACGTTTTGCGACATCAATCACTCTGAAATGATCAACGTCCAATGGTGTATGAGCGTCACCCCAGCTTTCAAGTGAGCATTCGGCCAGCTGCGACGAGACGTCAGCATTAGCGCGAGCGTGTGCAATAAAATCACGAACGGATGAGATGCTCATGGCCTGAAAGCTGTGGTGGACAACTGGAAGCGGAGACTACATCAGATCAGGAAAGGTGCTACCTAAGCCATAGGCATCTGCTCCACTTTGGATCAATAGGTCATTCGCATTGTCCCGTTGCAGCGCGTTACCGCCCATACCGATCGTAGCGAGGTCCTCACCACCAATGAAATCGGTACCGGTCCACGAGATCCGGATTTGGGATTGAAAATCCGTGATGTACGACGGTAGTCCTTTCTCGTAGCGATAGACAGGCCCGTTGGTGCCCTTAATACCTTCGTCAAAAGTAACCCAGTTTCCGGAATTGTTGAGGTACTGGAGACGATAGGTCTGGTTGGCACGGGTTGTAAATGCAATTTCAAGATCGTTTGTGTTGCCACCATCGATCGAAGGGATCAAATGGCTGATTGGAATACCTTCATTGTCATTCACAATCTCAGGAGCGGCGATGCTGAATCTCGATTTGGCAGGTTGTAAGCGTTTATCAATAGCCTTATCGAGCATCTTGCTCATTTTCTGATAAGCTTTCTGCTGCTTTGGAGTCGCAATTGGCTGATTGCGTTGCTCTTCAGCCCACGGAGACAGATTGACGAGCTCGAGCGGAGCGGGGTCAAATTTTGAGTTGTAACCCTTTACTTTTGTTAGCTGGAGTGAATCAATGACTTTGAGAGGATCTCCAGACGTCAGAAAGTCGGAGCTGAGAAGAACCCGTTCACCCGTGATGGGATCAACCCCACTGTAGACATCCGTTGTCTGCTGCTTGCTGGGCTTGTAGTAATCGCCCCCGTTCTTGCGACGATCGTAGAATTCTTCCTGATAGAGCTTAGAGTTATCAGGATCAGTTGCGTTATAATAACGAGTAAGTTTAAAGTCTTTATTCTGTATCATCACAATGCGATTGGGCTGCGGATAAAAGCCCGCTTGCCCATTGGCGAGGAATTCTTCTGTGGTGAGTCGCTTATAGGGGAAGGCAGTGTTCGCATCAACGAAAGAGGGAACCCATGGATTGGCTGGATCACCCAATGTATAGATATCGTCAAAGGTAAAGAGCGTATATTTCTGAGCGTCGGCCTTTTTACCATTGAGAACGTCCGAGTAATCAACACCCATCAGGCCTTGATCCTTGGCCTTTGAGTCAAGCCCAAGATAGCCCGCCAGGGTCGGCAGAAAGTCGACGTGGGAGACCAAGGCGTCTGACTTTTTCCCTTTTGGAATGTCTGGACCATACCAAAGGAGGGGTACATCAACAGCTTCCTGATATGCAACATTGGCCTTTTGCCTAGTACCTCCATGGGCGAGGCCCATTTCGCCATGATCAGAGGTCTTGACGATTACTGTGTTGTCAAGGAAACCGTTAGCTTCTAGCGCTTGAATGACCTGATACTGCTGCTCGTCAGCGCGCTGAATCAGATTCAGATAGAAGTTGATGTAAGCGAGCTGTTTATTGGGAGAGTCAGTGGGAGGAAAGTAGCTATTAATGCCCTGCAGATTCTCAATCTGTAAATGTGGCTTGAGGTTGTAATCCTTAGGAACCTTGCCATCTGGGGTATAGGGGAGAAGGTTTTCGTCCATTCCTGGCAGGAACCCACTTGGACCAAGCAGATCCTTCAGATCATATCCAAATGTCTCACTCCACAGTAAAGCTTCATCCGGAATAGGGAATGCATCCAGATCGATATTTGTACCATCAGTGGTGGGAATATTTAGGGTTGAAAGATCTGCATTCTCATCAATGCCCAATATATCCCGCATCTCCTGCGTTGAGTAGAGACTGGGATAGATCAACAGGTCGTGAGGATTAACCAGTGAAACAACGAGAGCAAATGGCTTATCTGAACCAGAGGCTGAGCGACCATTGATGTAGCGAACAGCTTGGTCGGTAAACCCTTGATCGTAGCCTTCGGGATAATCCTCAGGATTAGGTTGCCCAGGATGTGCCACTGGGCCGCCGTAGCGGTAGGGAACTGATCCGGCATCAGGTCCCTCCCACTCCGTAAACCCATATTGGGTCATATCCACATAAACTTCTTGATCATCACTTGGGTCTTCAGTACCCATCGTACGTAGCAGGCCCTTGCTAGCGTGCCACTTGCCCTTGTAGACGACATCATAATCATCGGAGAGTAAATCCCCGATGGTAAACAGGTCTGGACTTAATTGAGTCTCGTCTCGAATAAATGGGTTATTGGTGATCGTTAATAGTTTATCGACACCGTGTTGAGCTGGATACAATCCCGTAAAGAAGGATGCCCGTGACGACGAACACATGTTCGTGTTCGCAAAAGCATTTGTAAAACTGAGGCCATTTTGCTCAAGAAACTTACGCGTTGGTAAATTGTCTTGCGCCCACTCCTTCGGCATCCACAAATCAGTAGGGCGTTCTTGGTCAGTGATAAAGATCACAACATTCGGACGCTGCGTGCTCGACTCTGTTGTGGTTGCTTGCTGCTTAGCCTTTACGCGTGACATGGGAGGAAGCCTCTGAATGAATGGCTGTGTCAATGAGAATTTCAAACGACAGGGCTTCGTGATCTGACGCCCTAATCGGTACTGCCGAACGAATTTCTAAAGCAAAGACATCAATAGATGGGTGATACAGAGACAAGATTGAAACAGGTTCAATTGAACCCTAAACACGATTGAAACTATGCGGTACATACATTTGTAGGGGGTGGCTTCTCTGACATAGGAGTCGCTAATGATGAGCTTAACGTGCGCCGTTATGGGGCTGCTGCCTGTCAGTCTTCATCTACAATTGAACGACGTTCACATTGCTCGTCTTGAGGGTGATGAGCAGAGACGAATCACCAATCGCAGTCAACCGCTTCACCACGATGCGATCAGCACGCAGGCTAAACCTGATAACAACGATATTGTTGATTCAGTCCCTTATTCCTCTGGGAGCGACCGCTGAGCCGGAACTGCGTCTAGAGCCATCACCATTCTATGCAGATGGACAGGTGATACCCAAGAGAACTGCAATTGTGGGCCGCGTTCTCCTTGATATCGTATTGGATCCAGAACGAAAGTATGGGATGCCGGTTACTTTGCTCTCCGCAATACCGATTTATGATTCTAATGGCGACGTTGCGATGCCAGCTGGATCTATTATTACTGCAATGATCGAGAAAAGAGATGGGGGGGACTACATCACAGTCGACAAAATTGTGTACCACGGCCTCAATATTGATCTGGATACAGAAGGACGACTCATGCCTGCCCAAATCAGACCTGAGGACTATGGACAGTACATTGAACAACCCAAATCACGTATCAGTACAGCCTTCGAAGCGGGGCAGGATTCCTTGTTGATACCAACACTGCTAGGGCTCGCTGTTGCTAATAGCTATTCCTACGACAAAGATGGTTATAGGACAGATCAACAAAGCATTACTCCCCTTATATTAGGAATTGTAGGTGTTGACTTCGGGCTCAAACTTCTTGGTGCCCTAATGGACAAACCTGCAAAGATGCTTCCACCTCTTGTAGAGATACCTCAGGATTCTCTGATAGTTTTTACGGTTGCAAGGGACATTGCTCTGCCCCAGAGCGACGCTCCAGAAACTGTCCTTGAGATTGACCAGTGATCAACTACAAACGACTCCTCAGGGATTCGGCATTCACGGCTCCAGAGAAGACCTCGCCATTCATGACGAAAAATGGGGTTCCAGAGATCCCAAGGGCATTGCCGAGTTCCATGTCGGACTTAATTGATGCTAATGCTGCCTCACTCTTACGATCACGATTAAATCGTTCCAAATCAAGCTTTAGCTCCTTGGCGGCCGTTATCAAGAGTGCATCGTTGATCTCGGATTGGTTCGCATAGAGGATATCGTGATACGGCCAAAAGGCGCTTTGCTGTTGCGCCGCCCAAGCTGCAGCAGCGGCATTCATCGCTTCGGGATGGATAGAAACGATGGGATAATTCTTGTATACTAGCGCCACATCCGGAGTGCTTGCAATAAACTTACTCAACACGCCGCTTACCTGGGCGCAGAATGGACATTGGAAATCTGCAAACACATATAAATAAGTCTTTGCAGAACGGCTGCCAAAGATAGGAGAGGCAGAAACATAACGAGAAGAATCAGTCTTCATCGCATTAGCCAGCTTCTGAACTTTCAGCTCACTTTCTTGTTTCTTCCGTTCTTGATAGAGCTCGACTGAGCGAATCAGTGCATCAGGATGACGCATGATTACGTCAATTACTTGCTGATCAAAGCCTTGTGTTGGTTTTAATGGCTTCGTCTGAGCATATGAAGCAAATGGGTACACCGCGAGCGACGCACCCCAAAGAAAGCACGATGAGACCCGAAGCAAAAGGTTCATGTTGCAGACTCGAGTCATCATCGTTGCTGTTTGGATGTTAAAGAGACAAGTTCAGGGACGTTCGCAGATCTTGGATCCGCTTGTTGTCTTGAAAACCTTATCGTAGTAGGCATTCATGCCGAGAGTGGTTGCAGGAGGCCCCCCAGCGCCGATGTAGAGGCTTGCACCGTCTTTCGTGACTGCTTTTTCACTTCCTTTGCCGCAGATCTTGTCGTAGGCGGAACGACTTGTCGGGCACTGGGCAGGTCCAGTCACATGATAGCCCTTTGCAACAGTGATGGGGCATGAGCAGATGATTTCATTGCTTGCAAGACGACCAAGTCCTGGGAACTCATTACCCGTGGTGTTGGTGAAACAAATACCACCGTTGCACTGTGCATAAGCTCCACTGCTCGTACAGGAGTAAAGAGCATTCTCATCAGGGCTCGGAGGGCTGTAGGTGCTGACCAGAAAACTTCCGTTGCCTGGAGCGTTGCCGATTTTATTGACTGTCTCGGCATTCCCACCCTTGTAAGGATGCTTCAAAGCGAGACTATTTCCATCCTTTAAGGCACATCGAGCATAAGTAATACCATCAAAATTGAATGTTACTGCACCAGCGCACAGCGCATACTTCTGATTTCTTAGTGGTATGAGCGGGAAATTCTTCAGGACCTCGTTGGCTTTCCTGTTGGGCGAAGTAGCCTGAGCATGGGAAGCGGGCTGCACCGTGGCAGCTAATGCAAGGCCGGCGATAGAGGCCAGAAGGACCTTCGGCAGACGCATGGTGGAACTTGATGGATGTTGATTGGCGACCGGTGCCGCAAACTCCCAACAGCGCAATGTCTCAATGGAGAACGCGAGCGAGAGCTGGCTTACTGGGTCAATCTATTGTTGGATTTACAGCGCCTTTGCGGTACCTCCTTTCGTAGGGGTTCGGCCCAGTGATGATTCGTTCTAATCAGCCGCCTGAGTCGCTTGCCGCTCAGCCATGCCAGCATCAGCAATGCTGATGCTGCAACAGCTGTCATCACTGTGGTTAGTGCCGAGAGGTGCCCCTCCACAGCGTCAGCGCCCAGGGCACCAACATGGACCATCAGGCTAAATCGAAGCACCAGGGTGGTCGATGCCAGAGCGTAGGGCTGCCAGTCTGTTGAGGAGAGGGCGCAACAGGCACTCACCACTGTCATCGGCAGTGGTGCAAGACGCAGCAGCACCAGGACTGGAAAGGTGATGGATTGTTGAGACAATCCAAGCAGCCATCGGGCCCGATTGCGTTGTTCCAACCGACTCATCAGCCACTCACGACACCATGTTCGACAGAGGTGCCAATTGATCGCCAGGCCGATGGCTTGGGCCAGAATCACGATGGCTGTGCCGCGTAGGCCACCAAAAAGAGCTCCAGCTGCGACCACTGCAGCACCCATCGGCAGACCCATGCTCACTCCACCAGCTAGTAGGAGTGCATAGGTGAAGGCGCTTGTCTGGGAAAGTTCAGGCAACGTCTAGCTTTCCACTGTTGTAATCAAGTAAACCGGCTTCTAACGCTCGCCGTACGACCTGGGTTCGAGTATTTGCGTCTAGTTTTGTCATCAGTGACTTCACGTAGTCGCGTACTGTTGTGTCAGCGACGCCGAGGCGCGCACCGATCTGGCGATTGGTTAGGCCATCGGCAAGCTCCCTCAATGTATCGAGCTCACGATTTGTCAAGCGAATTACATTGGCAGCCTTCTGCTGATTTAGTGCAGCAATGACCGCGGGATCGATAAATTTCGTGCCTCTCTGCAAGGCGTGAAGACTATCGATCAAGGCACCAGTTCCAAAGCTATGGGTATGGATGACTGCGTCTACATTCTCTAGAGGGTAGTACTTGTCCCGAATCCAGTTCAGATCGTCTACTAGCAGCACGATCAATGGTTGCGGCTCCAGCTGTCTCAATCGCTCAACCAAATCCTTCCCATGATCTACAGCAATGGAATCGACCATCATCAGGAGGCAGCGACGTGTCTGTGATTTCAGGAGGTCATAAACTTCGTCTGCATCGATGCATGTGCCGAGCACGCGCTGATCACCCATGGCCAAGGTGCTCCTTGCCATCATGTGCGCTTCAAGCCAGGAACCGGATGCACCAACCAATGGCCAATGCTCTAGAAGTCCATTCACCGTCGCCGTTCGTTGCCTGAACTCAGCATCGCTTGGATGAAAACGCGGTCCTTTAGCGCACACGCACCGGCTGGGAACTACGAGCTAATCACACTAGCCGCTTGCTTAGTTGGGAACCTTGTGCGTGTGCATGATCGATATGATCCAGCATCTGAGGCTTATGCATGCATCTTGATACCGTGATGATGCCAAGTCGTCATTAATAGCGGTCTCAGAGCTTTTTGCTCGATCATTGAGCCCGAATTGTAAGCGCTTTAACAGCTTTCTTTGTGTGGGTGAGTGGTGTCGTGTTTGGTGGGATCAGCTGGCTGACGCCACCAGCCTCAGCTGATCCCGCAGCGAATCCACCTGATGCACCCGCAGCAGCAGCGCTTCGCCGGGCTGGGCGTTCTGAGGGCATTCGGCCGCCAGGTCCAGGGCCAGATCATCAATGCGCACCAGGCCGAGCCGGTCCTGGGGCCGCAGCCAGCGCAGGAAATCAGCGCGCCATTGGCTGCTCTTGTGGGTTTCGAACCACACTTGCTGCCAGTGGCGCTGGTCTTCGCGGGAGATGCCGATGCCCTCGCGCACTGCTCCATCGAAACCGCTGAGCAGCTCCTGCAGCGCGTCCTCACTGAGGGGGCTGCCACCGCTCAGCTGAGCCTGGATCTGGCGTTGCACCACCAGATCGCCGTAGCGGCGGATCGGGGAGGTGGCCTGGGCGTAGGCCGGCAGGCCCAGGCTGAAATGCGGAGCAGCCTGAGTGCCCATCAGGCCCCGGCTCAGGCAGCGCTTGATCGCGGCAAAGCGCACCGCTCCATCCGGCAGGGCATCGAGCTCCGCCTGCGGGGGCAGTTCAGCCGGCAGCTGGCTGCGGTAGGGCAGCGCCACCCCATGTTCCACGCCGAAGCGGGCTGCAAGCGCACCCGCCAGGATCATGGCCTCGGCCACCATCGCCCGAGACGGGCTCGGTTCGCTGATCTCCAGCACCGGTTCACCATCACGGCTGCGGATGCGACCTTCGGGCAGATCCATCAGCAAGGCGCCCTGGCGCACCCGCCACTGGCGGCGCCGATCGAGCAGCTGATCAAGATCGGCCAGATCGGGCTCCTCCGGCGGGGCCAGATCAATCAGATCATCGGCATCGCTGTAACTCAGCCGGAAGGTGGGTTTCACCCAGCTGCGCACGATGCCGTAATCGGCGATGTCGCCTTCGACATCGAGATCCACCCAGGTGCTCCAGGCGGCACTGCGCACACCGGCCCGCAGGCTGAAGGGGCCGGTGGTGAGCTCCAGCGGGAACATGGGCAGATTGCCGCTGGCCAAATAGAGGCTGCTGCCGCGCCGGCGGGCTTCCAGATCCAGGGGCGACTCCGGCTCCACCAGACGGCCTGGATCCGCTACGTGGATCCACAGCCGCAAGCCGCCATCTGGGCGGCGCTCCAGCGCCAGGCCGTCGTCGATGTCGCGGGTGTCGTCGTCGTCAATCGTGACGCAGCGTTGGCCGGTGAGATCGAGCCGCTCCGCATCGCCGGGGAGCTCCTGCTCGTTCAGCGCCAACAGGCGCTCGGCTTCAGCCTCCAGCTCAGCGCTGAAGCCCAGGCTCCAGGTGGTGCCCCCCATCGACACGAGATGGTGCCGGTCCCACTGGCCCAGGTCCACCAGCAGATGGCGCAGATCGCCGCGGTCGTGGCCCAGGTGCAGTGCACTGAGGCTCTGGCGCAGCAGGGGGTCGAGCTGCTCGAGCTCCACATGGCTGGCCGCCAGCTGCTTCAGGGCCTCCAGCCGGCGTTGCTGCTCAGCTGGCAGCGCTTCAGCCTGGACAGGCTGGCGGGCGCGCAGCAGCTGAATCCATTCCTGCTCGCGCTGCTCGGCCAGCTGTTTGACACGCCGCTCGCGTCGCAGCGGTTTCAGTTCAGCGGCGCTGCGCGCTTGGATCTCCCCCTGCTTGAAGCGAAACCACTGCTGCGGGCCCACCAGCTCCAGCCAGCACACCGCCAGCTGCGCTGGATCGGTGCCACCGCACACGAGATCAGCAAAGTCGGCGAGCGCAACCGTCTCATCCGATTCCAGGAGCAGGAGCCAGGCTGCGCCCCAGGCGCGACGGCTGAGAGCAGCTCGCGCGAGTGATTCGGCCGTGAGATTCCAAGGCGAAGCCCCCAACCGCTGCGGTGCGTCGGCACCGGTGGACAGGGGGCAAATGAGCTCCAGCTGACGCTGGGGCAACACGGATTGTTTGGCATCGAAGCCAATCCTCAGGCGAGCTTTGCTGCCTTGGATCGCTTCGACAACCGCGAGCTGGGCTCCGCGAGACTCCTGCACACCGACCAAATCGCCGGGATGGAACGCCGCGGATGCCAGGTGATCAGCCCTCGGGATTCACGAAGGGCAGCAGGGCCACGATGCGGGCGCGCTTCACAGCATTGGTGAGGTCGCGTTGCTGCTTGGCGGTGAGGCCCGTCAGACGGCGGGGCAGGATTTTGCCGCGCTCGGTGATGAACTTCTTGAGCAGATCGACATCCTTGTAGTCGATCGGATCGCCGGGCTTAATCGGCGAAAGGCGTTTCTTGAAGAAGGAACTAGCCATGGCTGAACGGAGAAGAGAAAAGGCAGAAGGCGCTGACTACACAGCAGACGTGGAAGCCGACGAGATCACTTGATCTCTTTGTGGACCGTCGACTGGTTGCAGTGCGGGCAGAACTTCTTCAGTTCGATCCGTTCAGTGGTGTTGCGGCGGTTCTTCTGGGTGGTGTAACGGGACACACCAGGAGACCGCTTGGCGGGGTTGGACCGGCATTCGGTGCACTCGAGAGTGATCACGATCCGGACGCCCTTGTTCTTAGCCATAAAGGACGTTGCCTCGCTTGGGCGATGCGTGTTGAACAGCGATCAACCATACCGTGTCGCCTGACCTCTCCCTGTAGGCCAGGTCTTTAGAGTCGGCCGATTGCGAACGGTTCTGACATGCGGGTCTCGCTCCAATGGCTGCGGGAGCTGGTGGCCTGTGATCTGCCCACCGATGAGCTGGCGGAGCGCCTCTCGGTGGCCGGCTTCGAAGTGGAGGAGATTGAGGATCTCGCTGCCCGTGCCGCCGGTGTGGTGGTGGGCCATGTGCAGAGCCGCGAGCAGCATCCCAACGCCGACAAGTTGAGCGTTTGCACGGTGGCGATCGGCGCCGCCGAACCGCTGCAGATCGTGTGCGGTGCCAAAAACGTACGCGCCGGCATTCATGTGGCGGTGGCCACGGTGGGTTCGTATCTACCGTCGGTGGATCTCACGATCAAACCAGCCGAACTGCGCGGCGTGGCCAGCAGCGGCATGATCTGCTCCCTCTCCGAGCTCGGCCAGGCCGACAGCTCCGATGGGATCGTGATCCTCGATGAGGCCCTGGAGAGCGTGCCGGCCCTGGGCACCCCCGTGGGCCCCCTGTTCGGGCTGGACGACCAGGTGCTCGAACTGGCGATCACCGCCAACCGGCCCGATGGCCTCTCGATGCAGGGCATCGCCCGGGAAGTGGCGGCCCTCAGCGGCGCTTCGCTCACCCTGCCCGCCGCCGCCCCTGCCGTGGCGGCCCAACCGCTGCCGGTGGATGCAGGCGTGAAGGAGCGGATCGAAGCCGGTGGTCTGTTCAGCCTCACGGCCCTCAATGGCATCACGGTGGCGCCCTCGCCCCAGTGGCTGCAGAACCGCCTCGAGCGCGCCGGCCTGCGTCCCATCAACAACGTGGTCGACATCACCAATCTGGTGATGCTCGAGTTCGGCCAACCCCTGCATGCGTTTGATGCCGCCAAGCTGGCGGCCCTCAGCGGTGGCCAGGCCGATCCGGCCCGCCTGGATCTGCGCAGGGGCCGCTCCGGCGAGGCGTTTAAGGCCCTCGATGGCAGTGAGCACAGCCTTAGCGAGGAAGCCTGGGTGGTGAGCTACGCCGATCAGGCCGTTGCCCTGGCCGGTGTGATCGGTGGCGACAACAGCTGTGTGGACGACACCACCACCAGCATCTGGCTGGAGGCGGCGATGTTTGCCCCGCAAACCGTGCGCCGCAGTGCCCGCAGCGTGGGCCTGCGCACCGATGCCAGCAGCCGTTTTGAGAAGGGTTTGCCGCGGGAGGTGACCCTAACCGCCGCCGATCGGGCCGTGAAGCTGCTCCAGGAGCTCTGCGGCGCCCAGCTGGATGGTCGCTGGTGCCACGAACGCCAGGAAGCGCCCCGCCCGGCCCTAAATCTGCGCAGCGATGCGCTGCACAACCTGCTCGGGCCCGTGGTGGATGCGGAGGGCAACGAGAGCGACCTGCCTGATGCCGAGATCGAGCAGATCCTCACCGCCCTCGGCTGCAGCCTCAGCCCGGACGACGAGGGCTGGCAGGTGCAGGTGCCCCCCTCCCGCGCCATGGACCTCCAGCGCGAGGTGGACCTGATCGAGGAAGTGGCCCGCCTGGTGGGCTACGACCGCTTTGCCAGCCACCTGCCCGACCCGATCGAGCCCGGCGGCCTCAGCGACGAGCAGCAGGCCGAGCGCCGTCTGCGCCGGATGCTCGCAGCCGCGGGTCTTCAGGAAACCTGCAGCCTCTCCCTCGGCCCTGCCGCTTCCGAACGACCCGGCGCGGATCCGGCCAAGCGTGTGGCTTTAGCCAACCCCCTGCTGGCCGATTACAGCCACCTGCGCGACAGCCTGGTGGATGAACTGCTGGCAGCTGCCCAACGCAACCTGCAGGCCGGCCGCAGCGGCTTCTGGGCCTTCGAGCTGGGCAATGTGTTTGATGCATCCGCCAACGACGGCGGGCAACGCCTGCAGCTGGCCGGCGTGATCTGCGGCGCCCGCCAGGCGGAGCTGTGGAGCAGCAGCGGTAAGCCACAAGCCCTCGATTATTTCCAGGCCCGCGGTGTGCTGCAGCAGGCCCTCGAGAGCCTGAAGCTGCCCGTGGAGGACCGGCGCCTCAGTGATGAGCCGCTGCTGCATCCCGGCCGCGCCGCTCAGGTGGTGGTGGAAGGCCGCCCCACCGGCTGGTTCGGCCAGGTGCACCCGGAACTGGCGGAGCGCTATGACCTGCCCGCCGCCACCTATCTGTTCCAGCTGGAGGTGCCCCAGCTGCTCAGCGCCGCCACCCGCCGCAACCGCTGGCAGCCGGCCTTCGCCCCCTTCGCCACCGTGCCCGCCTCCGAGCGCGACCTGGCCCTGGTGGTGCCCAGCAGCACCGCCAGCGGCCAGTTGCTGCAGGCGATCCGCAAGGCCGGCAAGCCACTGCTCGAGCAGGCCGAACTGGTGGACCGCTACGAAGGCGAACAGGTGGCCGCCGGCAGCTGCAGCCAGGCCTTCCGCCTGCGCTACCGGGATGCCAAGCGCACCCTCACCGATGCGGATGTGGATGCCGCCCACGCCAAGATCCGCGCCGCCCTGGAGAAGCAGTTCGGCGCCCAGCTGCGGGCCTGAGCGGGCTGCTTTTACTCGCGCTCGAGTAGGGCCACGCACTCCACGTGGCTCGTCTGGGGGAAGAAATCCACCGGATGCACAGGCCGCAGCCGGTAACCGGCTTCGCTGGTGAGGCGGCCCAGGTCACGCGCGAGGGTGGCGGGGTTGCAGCTGATGTAGGCCAGGCGCCGCGGCGGTGCCTGGAGAATCGCCTCCATCACCTCGGGCGTGAGGCCCTTACGCGGTGGGTCCACGAGCAGGGATTCAGCCCAGGTGAGGTGTTCGGCCAGCGAGGCCGCTACATCCGCCTGCTCAAAGCGGGCGCGGGGCAGCTGGTTGCGCTCGGCATTGGCGCGCGCCTGCTCCACCGAGCCCGGATGCAGCTCCAGCCCGAGCACATCCAGCCCGGCCGCCGCCAACGGCAGTGAAAAGGTGCCGATGCCGCTGTAGGCCTCCAGCACCTGGCTCTGCGGAGGTTCACTGAAGAAGGCCGTGAGCAATGGCACCACCCGCTCGGCCTGGGCGGTGTTCACCTGAAAGAAGGTGTCGGCGGCAATGCGCAGTTCCTGGCCGGCAAAGCGCTCCAGCAGCCAGGAGCGTCCCGCCACCTGGTGGGTATCAGGGCCGAGCACCACATTGCTGGCTTTGGGCTGGATGTTGAGATTCACCCCCACCACCTCCGGCCAGCGCTGCATCCATTCGTTGGCGAGCGCTTCCAGCCCAGGCAGGTTGTTGTGGCTGCTCACCAGCGTGATCAACACCTCACCGCTGTGATGCCCCACCCGCAGGGCCAAGTGGCGCAGGCCGCCACCGCTGCTCAGGTTCACATCCACCGGCCAGCGCGTGGTTTCCAGATCGGCTTTGAGCGCCGCGATCAGCCCATCGATGCGTGGATCGAGCACCGGGCAGCGGTTCATGTTCACGATCTTGTGGCTGCCGCGCCGGTAATACCCAGCCCGCAACTGGCCCTCCGGCGTGCGCTCCAACGGGATCAAGGCGCGGTTGCGATAGCCCAGGGGGCTGGCGGCACTGAAGATCGGCAACACCTCCACCTGGAGCTGACCGAGCCGCTGCAGCGCCTGGCGCACCAGATCGGTTTTGAGCTCCGCCTGGGCAGTGTCGTCGCAGTGCTGCAGCGAGCAGCCGCCGCAGCGGTCCGTGAGGATGCAGGCGGGCTTGCGCCGCTCCGCTGCCGGCTCCTCCACGCCCACCAGCTCGGCTTCCAGGTGGCGCTTGGCCTGCCGCCGCAGCCGCGCCACCACGCGCTCACCAGGCAGGGCACCGGGCACGAACACCACCAACTCGTTCCAGCGGCCCACCCCCTGCCCCTCATGGCCGAGCCCATCGATGCTCAGCTCAAACGTCTGGCCCAGCTTCAAGGCGGTTGCCGTGGGCATGGTTATTCCCTTTCCTGATCACTCGACCCTATCGGTGCGTAAACACCTGGCCCTCAAAGCCGAGATCAGGTCTTCAGTCTCGATAAGATCGCGAGGCACCAGGTGGTTTCGATGAGCGTCGTACGCGATCTGATCCTGCAGGCCGACGATCAACTGCGCTATCCCACCGGCGGTGAGCTCCGTTCGATGGTGGAGTTCCTCTCCACTGGCGCCAGCCGCATGTCTGTGGTGAAGGCGCTCACCGAGAACGAGAAAAAAATCGTCGACGAAGCCGCCAAGCAGCTGTTCAGCCGCAAGCCCGAGTATGTGGCCCCCGGCGGAAATGCCTACGGACAAAAGCAACGCGCCCAGTGCCTGCGTGATTTCGGCTGGTACCTGCGCCTGGTCACCTACGGCGTCCTGGCCGGCAGCACCGAGATGATCCAGAAGATCGGTCTCGAAGGCGCCCGCGAGATGTACAACAGCCTCGGCGTCCCCATGCCCGGCATGGTGGAGTCGATGCGCTGCCTCAAGGAAGCGTCTCTGGTTCTGCTCAACAACGACGATGCAGCCCTCGCTGCTCCTTACTTCGACTTCCTGATCCAGGGGATGCAGACACCCTGCTGATCGCAGGGTTTGGTCGGCCAGCCCAATTTGGTGTTTGCGCTCAGCCGGCAGCCACGACTGCCGGCTTTTTTGTAACTGAACGCCCATCAAGCGGCGCTGCCTGTTCCCTTGACCGAAATCGACGAGTCTCAGCGAGATAGTACCGGGCGCACACTGGGTCCAAGCCTGTGTCTTATACCGGACATCCGTTGATCTTCAGATTTGCACAGTTGCGCAGATCAATGCACCGGCTCGGCTGCACACAAAACACGGCGGAAGGAAGAGGCCTGGATTCATGACCCACTCAATCCGCAGGAGCCAGGGCGACACAGACTTATCCACCAGTCCTTAGTTCACTGCACTACTAGACTCGTGCTGGGTCTAGTCCAGTTCCCCTGAGATAGGCCAAGGGTTTCTTCTGCTCGATGCCAGTCTTTCCTGGTGTGGAGTGGGTGAGAGGCGCCCCGAAACCCAACCAGCGCCAGAGGGCGTATCTGGTATTGACATCCACGCTGACCCTCGCGTTGCGACTGCCCGAAAACGCGATGCAGGGAGTTTTCCAATGGCGTACCTGTGTATACAGCAGGTGCGCAGACGCAGGAGTCAAGTCCGGCGAATGGTTTTGGCTTGGTCCAGGACCACTGGACACGGGTGTACGGGCGATGGACAGCGAACGCTTTGAATCCGGCGATGGCCGCTGGAGGGCTGTGGATGATCTCCTTGCAAGCGCTCAGGTCGTTTCGAACAAATCAACAAGCCTTGGATGGCAAGAACGAGCAATGGTTGACTGCGCTCGTGCAGCTAGAAATCACGAAAATCTGAGAAGTGAACAGAATGCGGCTTTGTCGATCGATCGCACGTCCTGTGACCAGTGTCTCATTTGTCATGCATAGGGCCCATGACGGGACTAGCCGCGAACTCCGAATACGACTCGCGAGACCGTGTCGAGGCGACTGCCCACGAGGGCAGTGCAACAGAACAGCGCCGTCCCAGGGAATGGCTGATCAAGTCGACGACTGACCGGGAGCCGAGGCTGTCTCAATAGTCTCAGTCGAAAACAAAGTCTGGACCCAAAGCAAGACTTGCCTGGGATAGGCTATGCGGCCTGCCGGTAGCGCTCCTTGAGGAACTGATACGCCTCGTTCAAGCGACGCATCGCATCGGCGGAACCCCCTGCATCGGGGTGGTGGCTCTGGGCCTGTTCTCGATAGGCCTCGCGAATCTCCTTAAGCGTGTATGGCCGATCCGCGATGGTGGGTAGTTGCAGCAGGCGCAGGGCGCCATGCACGGTCATCGATTGGTCGATGGCATCAAACGACGTGCGCCGTTTCTGTCGGCTGCGTTGTCGTTGCACGAACCGCGTGATCAAGGTGGGGACCCGCATCGCCAGGCTGTTGGCCCCGAAGGGGTCCTCCAAGATGCCGGCGGCGGTGATCACCCGGTCAAGACTTGGATCTCCCGCCAGCCAGCCGGGGGCAAACGACATCAACACCTGCTGTGCCAGGCCCCAGCTGAAGGGGCGACCATCGCTGTGGTCCGACTGGGGCCAGATGTCTCGAGCCAGCCAAGTGAGCGCTGCATCCTGCGCGGCTTCGCTGGGGGGTGTTCCGTAGATCTCCAGCCAATGCTGTTGCGCGCGTTGGAGCGCCTCGGCTAATGCGTCGGATGGGATCAGGGCCAGGGCGTTCGCGCGGTCGTCGCTACTTGGGGTGGCCTGTTCAGCCAGGCTGCGCTTCACCGCCTGGGCTTGCCTACGCACAAATCCGGGCAACTGAATCCCAGCAACAGCTCCGCTCGTCGACTGCGTTGCGGCATCAGCTGTCTTAGGCGCGACGCGACACTGGTCTTGTGCTGGGACAAGTGCTGATCCAATGAGAACAATGGCCGTGTTCTCGTCGAGCTCGCCAGGTCTGGTCGAGACCATCGCGCCCTCGCCCGCCTCAGCTGCCGGCAGGCCCGCGTCATCACCGGATGTGGGACGTGGCTCCGGATCGCTCGTCTCATCGCCTGGAGACGAGCGATCATCGAGGTCTGGAACCAGCTCGCGGAGCAACTGTTCCACGATGAGTCCGCGGCTGCGGAAGCCCATCTGAGACTTCAATCCATCGATCCAGCCCAGCAGATCAGCGCTGAGTTCCAGGGTGATGCGCCGTTTGTCGGATCCGCTCTCCCCCACGCCCAGGTGCTGATGCTCCCTGAGGTTATCGGCCCATCAGGGAATTCATCAGCTGCTGTTGTGCCTGCACCGCTTGTTGGTAGCGCTCCATCAGGCTCTGGCTCATCCGGGTCGGTGTGATCACCGCAGGGGGCAGCCCCTGCATGCTCGGTACGGGCGGCAGTGGCTGCATCCATCCGGGGGTCGCCACCACAGCAGGGGCCTGAGGCTTTGGCTTCGAGGCTGCGACCCGGGGCTTCGGCTTCGCCGGAGCAGGAGCTGGGGCGTTGGCAACAGCTGGGGCGGCGGGCGCGGCGGGTGCGCTCGGTGCAGGCTTGGGCTTGGTGGCCTGCGCGGCGGCCAGGACCTGCTCCCGCTGGCGAAGCTGCGCGAGCTGCTGGTCGGGCACCACGCTGAGCAGGTGCCCGGGTGTGGCGTCAGCCGGATACACCAGGCTCACCTTCACAGGGTTGTTTTGGCCCGGCTTGAGATTCAGCGAGGCAATCGGCAGGCTCTGACCGGAGCGCATGCCCACATGAACCTCGCGGTAGCCCTCATCGGTTTCGATGCCAATTGAGCCACGGAAGGCGGTGAATTGCTTTCCATTGGGGGTGGGATGACTGAAGACCAATTGATGTGGACCCGAACCTTGCAGGTTCAGCTGCACATCGAAGAGAACGCCATAGGTGCCCACGTTGTCGAGCGATGAATCGATCATCCGTACCGCCAACTGGTTCACCTGAACTTCACGCGTGCCAAAGTGGTGCCGATTAGTGCTTGTTAGTGGGACGTGCAAAGAGCCTTGACTGAGGTCATGGCTGAGGCTGGCGGTGTATGTATCGCCCAGGGCCACGCCTCCCACCCGCGAAAACACAATGCCCTCCTGGATCTGGCGAATCCGGCTCAGATAGATGCGGCCGGGCGCGAGGCGTTTGCTGTCGAGCACTGCCAGGATGTCGGCATCACTTTGGGGATCACGGGCGGCGACCACGGCCATCTGGAAAGGCCCATCACTGCGGCCCCGCAGCAATCCGTTGGCGATGCCCAGAGCCGGTAGGGCTGTGCTGAACAACACAATGCGGCTGTTGGGCGGGATCGTGATCTCGTCCTCGAGTTTCCGGTCGAGCTGACCGCGCAGCATCTGCACAGCGGTGGCGTCACCAGGGCCAGTGTTCCAGGGGCGCGGGCCGAGGGGCTTCACCCCCATCAGGTTGTTGGCGAGGTAAGGCGCCTCGAAGCTGTTGCGCACCGCCCCTTTCTTGAAGCGGATGTGCACCGGGCGCGAGCCCGGGTTGATCAGGATCGTGGCCAGGGTGAGTTCACCGCGGCGGCCATTGGCGCCACGCACACGGCTGCGATCAGCCGGATCGTATTTGTGGTGAACGTGCAGGCCGAACTCACCGTTGAAGGTGTAGGTGGCGTTGGCCAGTGGCTGGTTGGTCTCGGCTGCAATCGCTGAGCCAGGGCGGGTGTCCACCAGGATCCCGGGGCCGAGCACCTCTTCGGGTTGGTTGGAGTGCAGCACCGGCACGTTGTTAAACGTGCCGCCCAAGGGGCGAGCCGATTGCCCGGCCATCAGCGCCACATAGGCCTGAGACGGAACGGGCGCCACGATCACGCTGCCGAGCAGCGCCAGAAACAACACCTTCATCGGAGCTCTGGGTCCCACTGCTCTCACCCTGCGATCAGAACAGCCAGAGGTGGCCGTGGGTTCCGAATTGCTTTAGCTCTGTCGGCATGAAAATCAGTCAAAGCAAGAGGTTCTGGCCTCTTAACGGAGGCGATCCAGGCCCGTCGATCCATTCCCGCGGTCGGCCCCTGTCGACCGCTAGAACAACAACTGCTCCTTATTTTCCCATGTTCCCGCCATTCTTTGGCTGCGGAGACAGCACCAACCCCCAGCAGTGCCGCCGCCGTCATCAGGAGCGCAAGCTCCACACCCTCACCTTCTGGCGGGATGGGCTGGAGCGTCAGCTGGCGGCGATCAACGCCGCGATCAGCACCCTTGAGCGCCAGATGCAGGACTCAGCTGACGCCTGAGCTCCGCCAGGGCCTGATGCAGCAACCGGTGCACGGTGGCCGCGCTGATGCCAAGCCTTTCAGCCACCGCGCGCAGGGTCTGGCCTTCCAGCACCACCGCTTCCACCACTTGCTTCTGGCGGCGCTCCAGCCGTCCCAGGGCAGCGAGCGCGTCCTGCGGTTCAATCCCAGACTCTGATCCCTGGTGTTGCGGCATGGGCTGATCAGCCAGAGCATCGCGGGCAGCGGCCTGTGTGGCCTGCAGACGCCAGGGCGGCAACAGCTGCACCATTTGCCAAGAGCGCAGGCTGTCCAGTTCAGCCGTCCGAGTGCCCTGGCGGTTGAGTTGATAGGCGCGTTCGTGCAGCCGGCGCGAGAGCCGCAGCAATGGCGCGACATCCCGCAGGTAATGCAGCACAGCCCCGCGGATATGGGGTCGTGCAAACGCCGCAAACGGCACCGCACTCTGGCTGTCGTAACGCTCAGCTGCACGGATGAGCCCCAAGGCACCCACTTGTTGCAGGTCATCGCGGCGCTCCGCCGTGCAGGCCGCGTAGTGGTTGGCCACACGGCGCACCAGAAACAGGTGCTCAGCGACCCGCCGGTTGCGCGTGCGGATCGGATCTGCTGGATGGCGTGCCATGGCCTAGGTGATTGGGCTCTTTCAGCCAAATGGCGGGCATCGAGCCCGCGCATCCGGGAAACCACGCAACCTGCATCAACGCCCGGCCACCGCCTGGAGCAGCGCCAGGGGACCATGCTGTTGCAGCCAGGCTGTGTCGGACTCTGGCGTGATCAACAAACAGCCGGCGAACCCCAGGGCATTGATGCTCATGCCAGCCCAATGCTCCCGAGTGCGCACCACGGTCATGAACCAGGCGGGCTCCAGGATCAGGTTGTAGGGCTGCTGGGGCTGGGGGTGCAGATCCGGCGCCCCCAGCCCCAAGTCCCGTTGGTGACGCTGGTAAAGCTCCTCCAATTCCGCTGCCGCCTGGGCGGTGCCGCTGTGGAGGCGTGGGCTCAGCCGGTAGAGCCAGGGCCATGGGTCGCGGCTGCCCCGCAGTTGCTGCGCGCAGGCAGCGGCCAACGGACAACTGGGCTCGGCGGGCTCACGCGGCAACAACTGGAGATGCCGATGCGGTTGGCTGGCCCCGGCGGCGGCGCAGCTATTGAAAAACCACAGGCCCGGGGTGTCAGCCTCCACCGCTGCCAGAGCCTGCCAATCCGCCGCTGAGAGCCAGCCCGATTGCGGCTGCCAGCGCTGAGGGATGAGCAGCACATGGCCCCGCTGCACGGGGAACTTGTTGAGAATCAGCACGTGCTCGTCGCTGAGGCAGCTCACCTCCAGCTCCGGATCCCAGGGGAGAAAGGGATTGGGCTTGGGCCCTGCACTGCGCAGATGTTTCGGTGTGTCGCAGAGCAGTCGCCGCAGCACAAAGGGCTCGCAACCGCCCAGTGGCACCACTTCGGTCTGGAGGGGCACGAGCGCCCCGCTGCGCTCTGCCTGGCGTGAGCGCTCCAGAGCTGCCTCCAGAAACCGCCCCATCAGCCCGCGCCCTGACGCAGCCGTGCCAGGGATGCGCCCCGGTAGTAGTGGCCGAGGATCTGGTTATAGAGCTGGCCGTTGCTCGCCAGCTCCTGGGCCCCGTGCTGGCTCATCGAGGCCCCCAGGTGGCCATGGGCCTCGAGGCTGATCGCACCGGTGGCGGCGTAGAGGCTCTCCACGATGCCGCCTTGATAACTGAGGATCAGTCCGCGGGTATCGGCCGCCGCTTGGCGCGTGCGTGCGTGGCTGCTGGCGAGGCCGCGATAGGCCTGCCAGCGGGTGGTGTTGCCCAGGTGCCAATGGCGACTCGCCGGGCGCGCCATGTGGGCCAAGGCGTAGGAGCGGGCGGCCACGGCCTGGGCCTTGAGCGCTTCCAGGTTCCAGGAGCTGGGCATCTCCGCCCCCACCACCGAAGCCACATAGGCCTCAAGGGGCAGGTGGTTCACCGCCAGGAAACCGCCGGGATCGCGCAGCAACCGCAAGCGCCCGTCGTAGGCCTGGCCATTCACCTGCACCGCGTGGCCGCCACTGGTTTCCAGCCAGAGCTCCGCTGGCAGGGGCTCGGCGCTCTGCAAGCCCGTGGTTTCGCTGGCAGAGCCCTGGCGCAGCACGCGACCATCGGCCGCGCGCAACCACCAGGGCCCCGTCGCTGAAAGCTGCAGCTGTTGGGCGTCACGCACCACCGCCACGCGGATCTCGAGCTCGAGGGGTGTGCCCTCGGCGGGTTCAGCCAACGCCAGGCTGCCCGCCTCTCGGCCCATCCGCTCCGCCGCCACACCTTGCACATCGTCGCGGGCGGAGGCCTTCGGAACAGCGTGGGGAGGCGGGCTCGCCAACATCGCTTCCAGCAGGGGGCCATTCACCCCTGAACTGCTCGGCAGCACTGCCTGGGCCCAGAAACCCAGGCCCATGGCACCAAGGCCCACGGGGGCGCCCACGAGCCAGCGGCGCCAGTTCACAGCCGCACGGCCTGCCGCCAGTCGTCCGGATCGCAGCCAGCGCCGGAGCTGTTGATCTGTCCGTCCCATAGGAGCTGAGCGGAGCCTGTCAACCGAACCCAACCAGGGCCGGCGGCCTCGCACAGCATTCCACCATGGCGCTCCGAGGCTTGCCAGCCGCGCACCTGGTTTCGTTGCAGCTGCTCCATCCACCAGGGGGCCACCAGGGCATGGGCTGAACCCGTGACCGGGTCTTCCTCAATGCCGAGCCCCGGGGCAAAAAAGCGCAGCTGGTAATCGCATGCCCCCCCCATCAGCTCAGGGCCTCGGCCATCAAGCGCTTGCATCAGCACCAAACCCATCCGGTCTTGCCCCTGCAGTTGCGCTGAAGGGCAAGGCAGCGAGGCCAACGGTGCGGCGGCCTCCAGTAACGCCACGCGATACCCCAGGGAGGAGCCCCAATAGCGCTCGATACGCTGACCGAGCAGGGCCTCCAGCTCCTTGGGAACGGCCAAGGGCTCGATCCCAGCGCTGGGGAGCTGCAGGTGAGCAGCACCAGGCCGTTCCCCATCGAGTCCCACCTGCAGCCCGCCACTGCGGCTGGCCAGGGAAAGCGTTTCACCGGGTTGCAGGCAACCCCAGTGGGCCAGGGCCAGGGTGGCCGCCAGGGTGGCGTGGCCGCAGAGGGGCACCTCGCAGCTGGGTGTGAACCAGCGCAGCCGCCAGGGCCCACCAGGCTCACGCTGCAGAAAGGCGGTTTCCGACTGCTTGAAGCTGCCCGCCAGCCGTTGCATCCAGCTGGCGCTGGCCGGTTCCTCCAGCCAGACCACCGCAGCACCGTTGCCCTGCAACGGTTGATCGGTGAACGCTTCCAGCAGGAGGGCAGGGCGGGTGTTCATCAGGCGAATACCAACTCTTCAGGGCGCAGGCCGCGCCCCATCAGGCGGCGCACGGCGGCTTCCGGCTCCAGCGTTCCCGCCATCAAGGCCCCCACCTGCTCGCAGATCGGTAGGTGCCAGCCATGGCACTTGGCCAGGGCCAGCACAGCGCGCGCCGTCTGGGCCCCCTCCACCGTGGCGCCCACCCGGGCAAGGGCCGCATCGCGGTCAAGCCCTCCCGCCAGGGCCAGGCCGAAGCGGTAGTTGCGGCTCAAGCTGCTGTTGGCGGTGGCCAGCAGATCGCCAAGCCCCGCCAGGCCGTACAGGCTCGGGGCCTCACCGCCCAGTTCCTGAATCACCAGCCCCATCTCCACCAGGCCTCGGCACAGCAGCGAGGCCTTGGCATTGGCCCCGAGCGCCAGGCCATCGCAAACCCCAGCCGCGATCGCCATCACGTTCTTGAGGGCCCCGGCCACTTCGGTGCCCACCGGATCGCCATTGGTATATAGCCGCAGGCGATCCGAGCTGAGGGCCTGCTGCAGCTGCTCCGCCAGGGCCTGATCGTGGCTGGCGAGCACGCTGGCGGCTGGTAGGCCAGCGGCCAGTTCAGTGGCCAGGTTGGGGCCACTGAGCACCACCAGGGGGACATCCGGAATCTGTTGCTGCCACAACTGGCTTGGGGTGCAGTGCTGATCGAGATCGATGCCCTTGCTGCAGCTCAGCAAGGGCACACCGGCTGGCCAATGGGGGCCCAGCCGAGCAGCCAGCTCCCGCACCCCCTGCAGCGCCGTGGCCATCACCACCAGCTCCGCATTGGCCAGAAGCCTGACCGGATCACCGCCCTCGCGGCGGCTCCAGCCCATCACCTGGTGGCCCTGTTCCTGGAACAGGCCCGCCAGGGTGGAGCCCCAGGCCCCCAGACCGATCACCGCGATGCGCAGGCTCATCGCGCCATCATGCGGCAGGGCTGGCGTGCTCCTGCAGCAGCTCGAGCGGAATCACCTCAAGGGCGCTCTGTTCACAGGCGTCCAGGCGCACGGGCGGTGCCATGCCGTCGTCGTAGGCCTCCAGCCACCGGCCGGCGCAGACGCACCAATGATCCCCAGGCTTCAGCCCTGGGAAGCCGTACTGGGGCATGGGGGTGCTGAGGTCGTTGCCCTGGGCTCGGGTGTACGAGAGAAAGCGCTCATCCACCACGCAGCAGACGGTGTGGCGGCCCAGATCGGCGCCATCGGTGCGGCAGAAGCCATCGCGATACCAACCGGTCATGGGCTGGCAGCCGCACAGCACCAATGGTTGCCCCAGCACGTTCAGGGCCGCTGAATCAGGGGTGGACACAGGGTTGAACAACGCTCTGGTGCGCCGCAGTCTGACGACGGAGTGGCACAAATCGCGATCAGACAGTTGACGGACCCTGGGGGGCAGGCGTTAAAGGTCATTCAGCAGACCCCCCTACATGAGCTGGGACTTCACCGAAGACGGCGCCTTCCTGGCCCTGTGCGATGCCTTCAAGGAGAGCGGCGAGAGCTCGGCAATCGAGTTTCTGGCCAATGGTGAAGGTGCCTTCCACTTCCAGGAGCTCGCTCAGAACGCCGCTGGTGAAGGGATTGATCTCTCCGACTCCACCGATCTCGAGGAGTTTCAGGCCCAGGTGATCGAAACGTTGGAAGACCTCTGCAGCTGAGGCCCTACGGCGTGGGGATGGGTCTGATCCCCATCCGCCGCAGGGGTGCTTCTGATCAGGCGCCGTAAAAAAAGGCGACTTCCTTGTCCTTCAAACCCTCCCAGCCCGCGGCCTTGAGGCGCGCATCGAGGGTTTGCTGGTCGAAATGCTTGGAACCGGTTTTCACGATGCGGTTGCGCATCGACTTCTTCACGCCGCTGCGGGCGCGCTGGCTCTCCAGATCCATCACCTCGTTGTAGAGGCTGAGCATCTCTGCGGGGATGGCGGTGCCATCGAGATCGAGGCCTGCGGCGATCGCGTCGTCGACGCCGCCGGGTCCGGCAATAGCCATGCAGGGGAAGGAATTAGGGCCTGCCGACCCTAGATCCGTCCCCTGGCAGAACGGTTCTCAGGCGGAGAAGTAACGCGCCTGGCTGTGCAGAGCCACGAGGGCCGTGGTGCTCTGCTCGGGCTCGAGCTGATCGCTCTCATCCATCGACAGACCAATGCGGTCGGTGTGCAGCCAGTCCAGCTGCTGGCGTGAATCGGCCACGTTGGGGCAGGCGGGGTAGCCGAAGGAATAGCGGCTGCCGCGGTAGCGCTGGGCGAGCACGTCGCGCAGGGGCATGTCGGACGGATCGGCGAAGCCCAGCTCACTGCGGATGCGGGCATGCACCCACTCCGCCAGGGCTTCAGCCATCTGCACGCCCAGGCCGTGGAAATAGAGGTAGTCGCTGTACTGATCGCCCTTGAACAGCTCCTGGGCGAAGGCCGTGGCCTTCTCGCCCATGGTCACCGCCTGCATCGGCAGCACATCGCTGGGCTGGCCATCGGCGAGATCCTGATAGAAATCGGCGATGCAGTAGCGGTTGCCGGAGCGTTGGCGCGGCAGGGCGAAACGACCCAGCTCACGGTTGCGGTCTTCTGGGTCGAACACCACCACGCTGTTGCCCTCGCGGCCGCAGGGGAAGTAGCCGTAGGCCACCCGCGGCGTGAGCAGCTGCTCCTCAAGGCAGCGCGAGATCCACTGCTGCAGCACCGGCTCGGCCTTCTCGGCGAGCATCGCCTCATACTCCTCACGCGATTGGCCCTGGGCCTTGCGCAGCTGCCACTGGCCGGCAAAGAGGGCGTTGCGATCGAGGTAGGCGAACACCTGATCGAGAGGGATGTCGGCTTCGCTGAGCACTTGGCTGCCCCAGAAGGGAGGCGTGAGCGCAGGTTCGGCGGGAACCGCCTCGGAGCGGTGGTCGTTGGGTTCGGCGGGAGCTGGGGCGGCCGATTCGTTGGCGGCAACGGCCTCGGGAGCTGTTCCGGCGGCATCACCGGTCGGTTCACCCCCAGCCTCGGCCTCCACGGCCGACTCGAGCCCCAGGCCCTCGGGAGCGCCGGCGAGGAAGCCACGCCCGTTGTCCCACTGCTCAGCATCACGGGCCGCCACGTAGGCATCCATGAAGCGCAGGTCGGCGAAGGCATCGCGGCCGTAGATCACCTGGCCCTGGTACACCTCGCGGCAGTCCTTGTTCACGAAGCGCGGGGTGAGCGCCGCACCGCCGAGGATCACCGGCACGTCGATGCCCGCCTCATTGAAGGCCGCCAGGTTGTCCTTCATGAAGGCGGTCGACTTCACCAGCAGACCGCTCATGGCGATGCAGTCGGCCTGGTGCTTGTGCTGGGCCTCGATGATCGCCTCCACCGGCTGCTTGATGCCGAGGTTGATCACCTCGTAGCCGTTGTTGGTGAGGATGATGTCGACCAGGTTTTTGCCGATGTCGTGCACATCGCCCTTCACGGTGGCGATCAGGAACTTGGCCTTGGCGGAGCTCTCGCCTTCCACCTTGTCCATCAACGGCTCGAGGAAGGCCACGGCCGATTTCATCGTTTCGGCGCTCTGCAGCACGAAGGGCAGCTGCATCTGGCCGGAGCCGAACAGCTCACCCACCACCTTCATGCCATCGAGCAGGAAGGTATTGATGATCTCCAGGGGCTTGTAGCGCTCCAGCGCGATCTTGAGCGCGTCTTCCAGACCGATGCGCTCGCCATCAATGATGTGCTGCTTGAGCCGCTCCTCAATCGGCAGATCGCTGAGCTGCGGACCTGAGGCGCGCGCCTCTTTCGCGCTCACCCCCTCGAACAGCTTGGTGAGTTCGGTGAGCGGGTCGTAGATGCACACGCCGTTGTCGAAACGGCGGTTGTCGTTGATCAGATCACGGCACACCTGCTGGTGTTCCTCGCTGATCTTCACCAGCGGCAGGATCTTGGCCGGGCTCACGATCGCCGCATCCATGCCGGCTTCGCAGCAGTCGTGCAGGAACACGGAATTGAGCACGATCCGCGCCGCCGGCGACAGACCAAAGCTCACGTTGCTCACCCCGAGCACCACATGCACTCCGGGCAGGTTCTGGCGGATCATCCTGATCGCCTCCACCGTGGCCAGGCCATTCTCGCGGTCTTCCTCGATGCCGGTGGAGATGGGTAGAGCGAGGGGGTCGTAGAAGATCTCGTGGGCTGGGATGCCGTATTCGAGGGCATCGCGATAGGCGCGCTGGGCGATCGCAAACTTGCGCTCCGCCGTGCGGGCCATGCCCTCCTCATCGATGGTGCCCACCACCACACCGGCGCCGTAATCGCGTGCCAGCTCCAGCACCTTGAAGAAGCGTTCGTCGCCGTCTTCGTAGTTGGTGGAGTTGAGGATGCACTTGCCACCGGCCATCTTCAGGCCGGCCTCCATCTTCTGCCACTCGGTGGAATCGAGCATCAGCGGCAGGTTCACGTTGGTCACCAGCCGGCTCACCAGCTCGCGCATGTCGCGCTCGCCGTCGCGCCCCACGTAGTCGACATTCACGTCGAGCACGTGCGCGTTTTCCTTCACCTGACCGCGGGCCACGGCCACCAGGCCATCCCAGTCTTCAACGGCGAGCAGATCGCGCACCTTTTTGCTGCCGCTGGCATTGAGGCGCTCGCCAATGATCAGGAAGGAGTTGTCCTGCAGGTAGGGCGTGGTGCCGTAGAGCGAGGCGGCCGCCGGCTCGTAGGTGAGAGCCGGGCGCGGATCGTCGGCCCTCTGGCGCAGCTCGGGTGTGCGCACGTGGCGCGTGGCGGGCTTGAGCTCCGCCGCCAGTTCCGCAAGGGCGCCGATGTGGGCGGGGGTGGTGCCGCAGCAGCCACCGATCACCTGAACGCCGAGATCTTCCACGAAGTGCATCAACTGCATCTTCATCTCCACCGGCGTGAGCCGGTAGTGGGCCACGCCGCCAATGTTTTCGGGGAGGCCGGCGTTGGGGATGCAGCTCACCACGAAGGGGCTGTGCCCGCTCAGATAGCGCACGTGCTCCTTCATCTGCTCCGGGCCGGTGGCGCAGTTGAGCCCGAGCACATCGATCGGGAACGGCTCAAGGATCGCCACCACCGCGGCGATGTCAGAGCCCACCAGCATCGTGCCGGTGGTTTCCATCGTCACGCTCACCATCAAGGGCCGGCGCTGGCCGGTTTTGGCGAAGGCCTGCTCGATCCCCTGCAGGGCTGCCTTGATCTGCAGCACGTCTTGGCAGGTTTCGACGATGAACAGATCCACATCGCCGGCGATCAGGCCCTCGGCCTGCTCGGCGAAGGCATCGCGCAGTTCATCGAAGCCGATGTGGCCCAGGGTGGGCAGCTTGGTGGTGGGGCCCATGGAGCCGGCTACAAAGCGCGGCTTCTCCGGGGTGCTGTAGGCATCGGCCATCTCGCGGGCCAGCTCGGCCGCGCGCTTGTTGAGCGCGAAGGCCTGGTCCTGCAGGTCGTATTCCGCCAGCACGGTTGAGGCCGCCCCGAACGTGTCGGTTTCGATCACATCGCAGCCCACCTCGAGAAACTGCCGGTGCACCGCCTGCACCGCATCGGGGCGGGTGAACACGAGGTTCTCGTTGCAGCCTTCAAGGGCGGCGCCACCGAAATCCTCGGCGGTGAGATCCATCTGCTGCAGCGAGGTACCCGTGGCGCCGTCGAACACCAGCACCGGATGCTCCGGGCTGTGCAGACGCTCGAGAAAACCGATCCGTTGGGTGGCCAGCATCAACCGTTCAATCGCACGCGGGTGACCCAGTGATCGAAGGCGGGATCGCGGCCCTCGGTGATCGCCGTGATGCGATCGCGGATCGCGTTCATCACGGGACGCTCACTGCTCAGGTCGGTGTTCTCCACCCGGCGCACCGGCGTGACCTTGGCGGCGGTGCCGCTGAGGAACACCTCATCGGCGATAAACAGCTCGCTCTTGTCCACCGGGCGCTCCAGGGTGGGAATGCCCATGGTCTTAGCGAGTTCGAGCACGCTGGCGCGGGTGATGCCCTCGAGGATGTCTTGGTCCACGCCGGGGGTGATCAGCACGCCATCGCGCACGATGAACAGGTTCATGCCGCTGGCCTCGCTCACCTTGCCGCGGCTGTTGAGCAGCAGGGCTTCATCGAAGCCGCTCTTTACCGCTTCGGTTTTGGCCAGGGAGCTGGTGATGTAGGCGCCGCTGATCTTGCCGCGCAGGGGCAGGGAGCGGTCTTCCTGGCGGGTCCAGGAGCTGATGCGGCAGCTCACGCCCTCTGGGGAGAGGTAGTCGCCGAGCTCGAGGCCGTAGATCAGAAAGTCGGTCTCGATGTTGTGCAGGCGCGGGGCGATGCCCAGGTCGCTGGTGTACACAAACGGGCGCAGGTACACCGGGCAGGTGGGCTTGTTGGCCTGCAGAAACTGGTGGATGGCGCTGTGAATCGTGTCTTCGCTGAGCTCGGTGAGCAGCAGCCGCGCACTTTGGCTGAGCCGGCGGGCGTGGCGATCGGCCCGGAACAGCAGGATCTCGTTGGGATCCGATGGGTTGGGTAGGGCACGCATGCCACCAAAGGCGCCCGTGCCGTAGTGCAGCGCGTGGGTCGCCACCGAGAGCGTGGCCTCAGCAAAGGGAACGCACTTGCCACCGAACCAGGCGTAGGGCAGGAACTGATGCATGGAGTCGGTGGGGCGGGGCGGCCACTGCTGCCAGTGATCTTCTCATCGGCGGGGGTCGGGGTGTGGGCCGAGGGCGCCGTCAGGATGGTGCGATGCATCGCCTCGCCGCCGTTCCCGGCAGCAGCAGCCCGGCCGACGGGGTGCTGTTCATCGAGCAACCCGCCGCCAGTGCCGTGTTGCTCACCAGTGCCGACACCGACCTCAGCGCCCTGGCCGCCCTACTCACGCATGAGCCTCAGCCCCTCGGCCCCGGGCGCAGCCTCGGCGGACTCAACCTGGCGGCACTGCAGCACCCGGCGGTGCTCGACCACTACCTGCGCACCAGCCTGGAGGAGACGCAGCTGGTGATTGTGCGCCTGCTGGGCGGGCGCGGTCACTGGAGCTACGGCCTCGAGCAACTGCGCGCCTGGGCCACAGCCCGCCTGGATCGCCAACTGCTGGTGCTGGCGGGGACCGCTGAAGAGGAGGAGGCGCTGCTCGAGCTGGGCACGGCCCCAGCAGACCTGGCCCGCGCCTGCGGCCGCTGCCTGCGCGAGGGCGGCGAGGCCAACTGGCAGGCGGTGCTCCGCAGCCTCACGGCTCTGCTCGATGGCGTGGAGCCGGCGCTGCCGGCGCTGCAGGCGCTCGCCGATCCCCAGGTGCACGATTGGCGCGATGAGCCAGGCCACCGGGTGGGTGTGGTGCTCTACCGTGCACTGCTCCAGGCCGGCGACCTGGCTCTGGCGGAGGCGTTGCTGGCGGCACTGCGGCAGCAGGGCCTGGCGCCGCGGGCGCTGTGGATCAGCAGCCTGCGGGATCCAGCCGTGCAGCAGGGCGTGCGCGATCTGTTTGAGCGCGAGCAGGTGCAAACGGTGCTCTGCACCACCTCCTTCGCTTCGGTGCAGTTCAGCGAAGCGGGCCTCGGCGCGCCCCTCTGGGATGGCCTGGCCGTGCCTGTGCTGCAACTGCTCTGCAGCACCCAGAGCCGCGAGAGCTGGCAGACGAGCAGCGTGGGCCTCTCGCCCCTGGATCTCACGCTGCAGATCGCCCTGCCGGAGCTGGATGGACGGATCACCACCCGCGTGGGGGCATTCAAACAAGCGAGCGAAGCCGACCCGCGCCTGGCCACAGCCCTGCTGCAGTACGACCCGGAACCGGAACGGCTCGCCTGGGTGGCGCAGCTGGCGGCCCGCTGGTGCGCGCTGCGAGGCACACCAGCGCCCGAGCGGCGCCTGGCGCTGGTGCTGGCCAACTACCCCACCCGCAACAGCCGCCTGGCCAACGGCGTGGGGCTCGATACCCCGGCCAGCGCGGCGGCGATGTTGCACTGGCTGGCCGAAAGCGGCCACAACCTCGGCAGCGAAGGCCTGCCCGCCGATGGCGATGCCCTGATCCAGCTGCTGTTGGCCGGCCGCAGCAACGACCCCGAGAGCCTGCACCGCCCAGCCCTCACCCACCTGCCCCTCAGCGCCTACGAAGCCTGGTACGCCCAGCTGCCGGCGGAGGGGCGCGACCGCCTGGAGCAGCGCTGGGGTGCACCGGCCAACGACCCGGCGCTGGAGCCCGCCGGCTTCCCGATCCAGGCGCTGCGCTTCGGGCAGGTGATCGTGTTGATCCAGCCGGAGCGCGGCTACGACCGCGACCCGAGCCTCAGCTACCACTGCCCCGATCTGCCGCCGCCCCACGCCTATCTGGCCCAGTACCTCTGGCTGCGCCAGGAGGCCGGCGTGCAGCTGGTGTGCCATGTGGGCAAGCACGGCAACCTCGAGTGGCTGCCGGGCAAGGGGCTGGGGCTCTCCGCCAACTGCTTCCCCGAATGGGCGCTGGGGCCGATGCCCCACCTCTATCCCTTCATCGTGAACGACCCCGGCGAAGGCTCCCAGGCCAAGCGCCGCGCCCAGGCCGTGATCCTCGATCACCTCACCCCACCGCTAGGACGCGCCGGCCTGCACGGCGATCTGCGCGAGCTGGAAGCCCTGATCGACGAGTACTGGGAGGCGATGCAGCTGGGCAGCGCCCGCAGTGAAGGGCTGCGAAGCCGGGTGCTGCAGCGGCTGGCGGAGCTGCAATTGCCCGATCTGCTCAGCGCGGAGGGCGAGGGCGATCCACTCGATGCCGCCGATGGCTACCTCTGCGAACTGAAGGAGGCGCAGGTGCGCACGGGGCTGCATCGCTTTGGGGCGCTGCCGGATCCAGAGGCCCTGGTGGAACTGCTGGCCTGCTTGGCCCGCCCGCCGCAGGAGCAGGGCCCGGGCCTCACCCAGGCGATCGCGCGCGATCTCAGGCTGGAACTCGATCCCTGGGCCGAGCCTGAGGAAGCGGCGTTGAGCCCCGAGGATCAGCGCGCGCTGCAAGCCCTCGGGGTGCTGCACCCCCGGCGCGTGGGCGACGCCGTGGACTGGCTGGAGCACCGGGCCGTGGAGCACTGCACCGCCCTGCTGGACCAGGCCCAAGGCAAGGGCACAGGGGCCCCACCGGAGGCCGGCGCTCACACTCAGGTCGTACTGCAACGACTGCAAACCGGGCTGGTGCCCAACCTGCTGCGCTGCGGCCAGGCCGAACAGGAGGCCTTCCTCACGGCCGTGGCCGGCGGACGCATCGCCGCCGGTCCCTCCGGCGCCCCCACCCGCGGACGGCCGGATCTACTGCCCACCGGCCGCAATTTCTACAGCGTGGATCTGCGCGGGCTGCCCACCGAGGCCGCCTGGGATCTGGGCCGCCGCAGCGCTGAGCTGCTGCTCGATCAACACCTGATGCAGGAGGGCGAACCGCTGCAGCAGCTGGCCCTCTCGGTATGGGGCACCAGCACAATGCGCAACGGCGGCGAAGACATCGCCCAGGCCCTGGCGCTGCTGGGGGTGCGGCCGGTGTGGGATGGCCCCAGCCGGCGGCTGGTGGATCTGGAGCTGATCCCGCTGCGGCAGCTGGGCCGGCCGCGGGTGGATGTGACCCTGCGCATCTCCGGCCTGTTCCGCGATGCCTTCCCGCAGCTGGTGGCCTGGTTCAACCGGGCCACAGCGCTGGTGGCGGCAGCCGAGGAACCGGCCGAAGACAACCCCCTGGCGGCGGCAGCCCAGAGCGACGGCCACGCCTGGCGCGTGTATGGCTCGGCACCGGGGGCCTACGGCGCCGGTCTGCAGGGCCTGATCGACAGCGGCGAATGGGAGAGCCGGGCCGATCTAGCAGCGGCCTACCTGAACTGGAGCAGCTGGCGCTACGAGGGCCTCGGCGGCGCCGATGGCCAGGGGCCCGGCCTGCGCATCGCCGCCGATCGCGCGGGCTTTGAGCAGCGGCTGGCGGGGGTGCAGGTGGTGCTGCACAACCAGGACAACCGCGAGCACGATCTGCTCGATTCCGACGACTACTACCAGTTCCAGGGCGGCCTTGCGGCCGCGGTGGAGGCCGTGTCTGGCCAGACGCCACAGCTCTGGTTCGGCGACCATTCCCGGCACCAGCGGCCGCGGATGCACCGTGTGGAGCGGGAGCTCGACAAAGTGCTGCGCTCGCGCGTGCTCAACCCCCGCTGGATCGAGGGGATGCAGCAGCACGGCTACAAGGGCGGCTTCGAAATGGCCGCCAGCCTCGATTACCTGTTTGCCTACGACGCCAGCACCGGCCGGGTGCCCGACTGGAGCTATGGCGCCATTACTGAGCAGTGGTTAGGTGACTCGGCTGTGTTGGATTTTCTGAAGGGTGCTAACCCCTGGGCTCTGCGCGACATGGCCGAGCGACTGCTGGAAGCCCACCACCGCGGCCTCTGGGAGGGGGCACAAAAAAACCAGCTGGAGCGGCTGCGCCAGCTGGTGCTTGAAGCGGAAGCGCTGGTGGAGCGCTAAGCGATCAGAGGTCCTTCACCCAACCCTTGAAGGCGCCGATGTCGCCGGGCTTGCTGGCCTGTTGCTGGGTGGCGATCTGAGGCTGGGCCTCTTGGGGGCTTTGCAGCTTGGGGTTGGCCTGGCCAGGGGTGTTCACGCCCACGGCGGAACCTTTCATGCGCTGGTCGAGCTCCGCTTTGCTCATCTGCTCGGCGAAGGTCTTCTTCACCGGTTTGGGGATGCCACCGGTGAGATTGATCTCGGCCTGCTTCTCTTCCACACCGCCGAGGCCAGGGGTGGCCATTTCGCGGCGCATCTCCATGGAGGCCACTTCCTCCACCAGCTCCTTGTCGCCGGGGCTGCTGGCGGTACCGGGGAAGGTGTGGCGGATGGTGTTGGAGCGACGCATGAACGTCACGTCACCCATGCTGCTGGAGGCGTCGGCATCGAGGAAGAACGCTTCTTCCTTCTTGGCGGGCTTGGCCTCGCCGCTCACGCTCACCGACTTGTTGCCACCGAGCAGACGATCAAACAGGCCCATCGGCAGGGATGAATGCTGCGGGAACCCTAGCGGCCACTCAGCTCCAAGCCATGGGTATCGGTCCCGCAACTTCGCAGAAGTGCGTGTTTGTCGAGCAAGCGAGCAATCGCATCGCACACGTGGGGGGTGGGCTGCCACTGGGCCTGCATGGCGTAGTCGTAATAGGCCTCGGCACCATCAAAACCAAGCGCTGCCGCAGCTGGAATCAAGCGCTGGAAGCTGAGTCGATAACGCCCGGGGTGAGCCAACAGGGCCAGACCGCCCGCATCGTGGATGCGGCGCACCACCGTGGCGGCCTGGAGTTCCTCCCCCACCGGCGCCTGGCCTTGCCGGTAGGGCTCCAGGGCTGGATCGCCTGGCGTAAATCCGAGCGCGAGGACGTGCACCAGGCAGCTCTCCAGAAGGCAGCTGATCTCCACCCCCGGCCACAGCTTGGGCACAGACGCGCCCTGATCGGCCCGCTGAGCAAACCAGTTGTGCAGAGGCGTAAAGGCTGTCGTGCTGTGGTGGTCTGTCACCGCCAGATGCTCCAGCCCGAGGCTCAGGGCCTGTGCACCTAGCTGTTCGGGCCGCATGCTGCCATCACTGTGAATGGTGTGGCAATGGAAATTGAGCCGGCCGGGACAGCTGTTGGCGTCCACCTGCTCAAGCACCGGTCGCAGGGGGTGGACGTCCATGGTTCAGACCGCAGCGGCGGCTTCACGCTCAGCCCGCAGCCGGCGCCAACGGGCATAAAACTGAATCGAGGCGGCCATGAACACCACCAGGGCCACGATGAACCAGCTGGCGGCGCCGGTGGGGAACTGGTTCTTGAACACCACCAGCATCACCACGATCACCAGCAGCAAAGTGGGCAGCTCGTTTAGGGCGCGCAGCTGTTTGGGGCTCCAGCCACAGGTGCCCGCCTGGAGCTGACCCATCAGCCGGTAACAGAACGCGTGATAAGCCAAGAGGGCTGCCACGAAGGCCAGCTTGGCGTGCATCCAACCCTGATGCAGCCAGGCGGGATTACTCACCAGCAGGCCCACCGCCATGGAGACCGCCACCACCATCCCTGGGGTGGTGATGATGTTGGCGAGGCGCTTTTCCATCAAGGCGTACTGGGCCTGAAACGGCTCTCGCAGCGCCGGTTCCAGCTCCTCGGCTTCGCGGTGATAAATGAACAGGCGCACCAGATAAAACAGCCCCGCAAACCACACCACCACGCCCACGATGTGGAGGGTCTTAAACCAGAGGTAGGCCTCAGGCGGAAGGGCGGCCAGGGGGGCGATCACAGACCGGTGCCGAACAGGCCATCAAGGTAAAGCTCGCGCACCTCCGGCCGGGCACCGCCCTGCTGCACCAAAAACTGGGCCAGGGCGGTCTGCAACAGCCGGGCAGGATCAAGCCCAGGGCGCTGCGCCACGTAGCCCTCTACAGCGCGGGCCAGGTCGAGCGGGAGCTCCACATCCAGGGCGTGCACCGTCAGCGAGGTGGCACTAGTGGTGGTGGAGCCCTGGCTCATGAACCTAGATCTGGTGGATGCCAAGGATCCGCTGCAGTCCTGCGCCTGTCAAGCAACCGTTGCAACCATTTGGTCACGATGCTGCTGAGCCGCAGCGCGGATCTGCTCCAGCTCCGCCTCAGGCAGCTTCTCCAATTGCTTCATCACCAGTGCCATGCGCGGATTACGGCGCAGGCTTTCGGCGTGGCGATCAAGGAAATCCCAATACAGGCTGTTAAACGGGCAGGCCTTGGGGCCAGTGCGCTGCTTCACGTCGTAGCGGCAGCCCTTGCAGTAGGTGCTCATCCGCTTGATGTAGTTGCCGCTCGCGGCATAGGGCTTGCTGGCCAGGCGGCCGCCATCAGCGAACAGCCCCATGCCGATCACGTTGGTCTGCATCACCCAGTCGTGGCCATCGATGAACATCCGGTGGAACCAGGCGGTCAACGCCTGGGGATCGAGGCCCGCGATCAGGCCGTAGTTGGCGAGCACCATCAGCCGCTGGATGTGGTGGGCATAGCCCGTGTGCCGCAGCTCAGCGAACACCGTGTCGAGGCAGCGCATGCCGCTTCCACCCAGCTGCTCAAACCACACCGGTAGCGGCAGCGTGGCCTGGAAGTGGTTGAGCCTGGGGTAGTCGCTGCCGAACCAGTGGTAGAGGCCATGGGTGTACTCGCGCCAGCCCAGGATCTGGCGAATCACCCCCTCCAGCCCGGCCAAAGGCACCTGTTGCTCGAGTCCCGCCTGCTCCAGGCGCCGCACCACTTCGAGCGGATGCAGCAGACCCAGGTTCAGATACGGGGAGAGCAAGGCATGCCACAGCGTGGGCTCGCCGCTCACCATCGCGTCTTGATAGGGCCCAAAACCTGCCAGGCGGGTGGCGATGAAGTGCTCGAGCACCGCCAGGGCCTGGTGGCGCGTCACCGCCCAACCAAAGGGTTCGAGATCCCCCGGCAGAGGCTCCAGCCCTGCATCCTGGCGCTCGCGATCGAACTGCTCCACCTTGGCGATCACCGCCTGGGTGATCGCATCGGGTTCAAACCACAGGGGCGCCGGGCCCTGCAAGCCCTTGGGGGGTGCCTTGCGGTTGTCGGCATCGAAGTTCCATTGCCCGCCGAGCGGTTGCGCCGCTTTGCCCTCGCCCTCCATCAACACCTGGAAGCGGCGGCGGCTCTCCCGATAAAACAACTCCAGGCGCAGCTGCTTGTAGCCCTGGGCCCAGGCTGCAAAGGCGTCGCGGCTCCACAGAAACGCATTGCTCTCGATCCACTGCAGCGGAATCGGTAACGCCAGGGCTTCGATCGCCATTCGAAACCCACGGTCCGCGGGCTCCATCAGTTGAAGCGCCGAGATCCCGTGCTCTGCAACCCAGGCACTCACGGCCGTGCTGAAGCGCTCCGCTTCCAGGCAATCCACCTGCCAGCCGAGCTCCCGCAGCTCCGCGGCGAAATGGCGCATGGCGCTCCACACCAACACCAGCTTCTGGCGGTGATAAGCGCGCCGCTCCACCACAGAACGGCTCTCCACGAGCAACACGCGCGCGCTGCTCGGATCACAGCCCGCCAGGGCGGCCTGAGCCGTGTTGAGCTGATCACCCAACACCCAGACACCAAGGGTCATGCCGGCGCCTCACCCGCCAGCCGGCAGGCCTTACGGGCCACGGCAGCGGCATAGCCACGCTCCACCAGACCAGCCGCAGGGCTGAGCCCACCGGTGCGGCAATCCACGGTGAGGCGCTCGCGGTGTCCCTGCTGATCACTCACGCGCATGCGCAGCTGGAAGTGATGCTTGGCGCTGCGCGTGATCTCATCACCGCAGATCGGGCCAACGCAGAGTCCAGGCGCTGCGGCAGCGGGCAGGGGCCAGCTCCCCAGAGCCAGCAGCAGCAGCAAGGCCACGGCCCACACGCAGGAGCGGATTCCTTTCAACCAGCCAGCTCCAGCGCCTGTTCATTCTCCTGCTCCTGCGCATCAGGCAGGTCTTGCGGGTGGAAGTAGTCCCACACCACCCGCGCCAAGCCCGGGCCCATGCCGGGTGCGGCAGCCAGGCTCTCCACACTGGCGAGCTGGATCGCGTCGATGGAGCGGAAGTGGGCGAGGAGCTCCTTGATCCGTTTGGGGCCCAGGCCGGGGATATCCGAGAGGCGGGAGCGCTTCATCCGTTCCCCTCGCTGCTGGCGGTGGAAGCTCACCGCAAAACGGTGGGCCTCATCGCGCAGACGAAGCAGCAGTTGCACGCCGAGCTGATCCGCTTCGCTCTCCAGCGGCTGCTTAGCCCCTGGCACAAACACCTCTTCGCGCTGCTTGGCCAGGGAGCACACCACCAGCTCCTCGTCGAGGTTCAGCTCCCGCAGGGCCTCCATCACGGCGGAGAGCTGTCCCTTGCCTCCGTCGATCATCACCACATCGGGCCAATCGTTCAGTCCACCGGTATGCAGAGCGGATCCCGCCGCCCGGCGCAACTCCCGTAGATCCGCTCCCTCCGCTTTGGCCTGGGCCCAGCGACGAAAGCGGCGCCGCATGATCTCGGCCATGGCCATGAAGTCGTCGGAGTGGCCAGCGCGGATCGAACTGCTCTGAATCTTGTATTTGCGGTAGTGCTGCTTGGCGGGAAGACCATCGATGAACACCACCTGGGACGCCACGGCATCACTGCCTTGGATGTGGCTGATGTCGTAGCCCTCGATCCGCCGGGGTGGGTTGGGTAAGTCGAGCAATTGAGCCAGATCCTCCGTCGCCAGCAGGTTCTGTTCGCTAGCGCGCCGGGCCCGTTCCAGTTCGTAGCTGGCGTTACGCGTCACCAGTTCAATCAGGTCTGCTTTCTGAGAACGCTGCGGCACCGCCAGCTTCACTTTGCGCCCCCGCAACTCCGAGAGCCACGCTTCGATCAGTTCTTGTTGCGACAACGGCACCTGCAGCAACAGCTCCGGTGGAATTTCCACCGGTTCCACCTGGCTGTAGTGCTCCTCCACCACGGTCTGCAACACGCGGCCAAGGGCTGCTGCCCGCTCCGGCGACGGTGGCAACTCGCCACCCGCTCCCTCTTCCGCAGCAGGCATGCCGATGGCATCAGCGGTAAAACCGAGGCGTCCCACGAGCTTGCCGGCGCGCATCTGGAAGAGCTGCACCGCTGCCACCCGCTCATCCGCCGCCAGGGCCAACACATCCCGACTCACGGAGCTGTCGCCCAGGCTCATCTTTTGATCAGCGGTGAGGGTGTCAATCCCCTGCAGCTGATCGCGCACCCGCGCGGCGCTCTCGAAATCCAGCCGCTCGGCGTAGCGCTCCATCTGCTCCTGCAACAGCTGCAGCAGCTCGTCGTTGCGTCCCTGAAACACCATCGCCACCTGGCGCAGGGTGCGGTGGTAATCCTCCGAGCTGATCTTTTCCTGGCACACGCCTGGGCAGCGACCGATGTCGTAGTTGAGGCAGGTGCGCTCTTTATGCAAGGGCTGGGGGCGTTGCCGCAGTGGGAACACCCGTTTCACCAAACCGAGCGTGCGCCGCAGCAGGCCCACATCCACATAGGGCCCGTAGAACCGATCCAGAGGCGAGCGAAACCGCCGCCGCCGCGTAATGAAGATGCGCGGGTAGGCCTCACTCCAGGTGATGCAGAGATAGGGATATTTCTTGTCATCCTTCAGCAGCACGTTGAAGTGCGGCTGGTGATTTTTGATCAGGTTGGCTTCGAGCGCCAGGGCCTCCGCCTCGCTGTCGGTCACGATGAATTCGATCTCGCACACCTGACGCACCATCAAGGCAATGCGCGGCGAGTGGCCGTGGCCGCTGCCGCTTTGGAAGTAGCTGCGCACGCGATTGCGCAGCACCTTCGCTTTGCCGATGTAGAGGATCCGGTCCTCCGCATCACGCATCAGGTAGCAACCCGGCTCAGCGGGCACCTCCTTCAGGCGCGCCTTCAGCCGTGGCGGGTCCTGCAGGAGCGGCTTGATGGTGCTCAAGCGGCCCTGCTCAGCCGCCGTACTGCCAGCCGGTGCTGCTCAACTCCAGAGCGGCTTCATCGCGGTGGAGCACGGCGCTCTTCACCTCACCCACAAACACGGTGTGATCGCCATGGGCCACCTGACCCACCAGCTCGCATTCCACAGCGCCCAGCGCATCACTCAGCACGGGCAGTCCCAGCTCACCCAGTTGGTAGGGAGCGGCATCGAAGCGACCACCAACACCCTTCTGCGGTTTGAAAAACACCGCCGCCAGATCCTTCTGGTCGGCTGCCAGCACATTCAGCGAGAAGCGACCGGTGCGCTGGATCATGCCGTTGCTGGTGCTGTCGGCGCGCACTGCCATCACCACCAACGGCGGCTCGAAGGAGCCCTGGGTCACCCAGCTGGCGGTGAACCCGTTCACCTCATCGCCTTCGGCCACACCGCAAATGAACACCCCATGGGGAATCTTGCGCAGCAGGGTTTTCTTGGCGTCGGCGTTGAGGGCCATGGGCAACGTGCTCAGGGAACTGCTTGGTGGTGGAACTCTAGAAACCCTTGTGGGGAGCGGGCTGGCCGGATGACCGCCCGATCGGGAGCCGCTCCATAGGATCGGGCCATGCAGGCCCTCTATCCCGGCAGTTTCGATCCCCTCACCCTGGGGCACCTGGATGTGATCGAGCGGGGTTCCCTCCTCTTCCGCTCGCTCACCGTGGCGGTGCTGCGCAACCCCAGCAAGAATCCTTGCTTCAGCGTGGACGAGCGCCTCGAGCAGATCCGCCAAGCGACCCAGCACCTGGCCAATGTGCAGGTGGCCGCCTTTGATGGCCTCACCGTGGACTTTGCCCAGCGCTGCGGTGCCGGCGTGATTCTGCGGGGGTTACGGGCGCTCAGCGATTTCGAGTACGAGCTGCAGATCGCGCACACCAACAAAAGCTTGGCGCCCCAGCTGGAAACGCTGTTTCTCGCCACCGCCACCAGCCACAGCTTCCTCAGCAGCTCGGTGGTGAAAGAAGTGGCCCGATTCGGAGGCAGCGTCGGTCACATGGTGCCCACAGGAGTGGCGAACGACCTAGCGAGGCTTTTTAATCAGTCATCCCCTTGATCGCATCTGATGGCTGAGGCACAGCTCACTTCCGTGCTCGACCAGCTCGATCAATTGGAGGACATCGTGCTCGATGGCACCCGGGTGCCGTTCAGCGGTGGCCGTTTGGTGAATGAGCAGGATGCCATCGAGCTGATGGATGCCCTGCGCGAAGCCCTGCCGCCGCAGTTGGCCCAGGCTGAAGAGCTGGTGGCCAAAAAGGATGACTTCATCGCTCAAGCGCGTCAACAGGCCGATGAACTGCTGCAGCAGGCCCGGGCCCAGCGCGAACAACTGATCAACAGCCAGGCGATTCGCCAGGAAGCCGAGCGGCAGGGCGCTGAGCTGCGCGAGCAGGGGCGGCAGCAGGGGGAACAGCTGCTCACCCAGGCGCGGCAGCAACTCGCCAAGGCTGAGCAAGAGCATCAGGCCCGCATGGCCCAGATGGAGCAGCAGTTCAGCCAGCGGCGCCAGCAACTGGAACAGGAAGCACTGCAGCGGCGGCAGCAACTGGATCAGGAGGCGCTTGAACTGAAGCGCCAACTCGCTGAACAGCACGAGCAGTCGCGTCAGCAAAGCCTCGCGGAGCTGGAAAAGATCCGCCACGAGGCAATGCGGGTGCAGCAGAGCAGCCAGGCCGAGGCCGAGCGGGTGCAGAACGATGCCCTCCAATTCCGCCAACAGACCCAACAGCAGTGCGAGGCCCTCATCAGCCGCAGCCGTCAGGAAGCCGCCACGATTCAGGAGGGGGCCAACCGTTATGCGGAGCAGGTGCTCACTGAACTGGAAGGCCGCCTCAAGGACATGGGCCAGGTGGTGGTAGCGGGCCGACGCGAACTGGTGCGGTTGCAGGCTGTCGACCCCTCCACCCTGGTGCAACAGGCCCGATCCAGCGAAGAACAGGCCGTGCCGATCAGCCGGGCCCGCCGCGCCGCCGAGCGGATCAAGCGGGCAGCCGGCCAGCGCTAGAGCGGCTGGGGCACGGCGGCTTGGGGCGGGCACAGCCCCGCCACCCGGCTTTGGCGCAGGATCGCGCCGATGGTGCTGTTGGGTGAGCCAGCACCGTTCGAGACCATGCTCACAAACCGCACCCCATCTGGGGTCTCCAGCACACCGGTGATCGAGCGCACCCCGGTGATCGTGCCTGTTTTGCCGCGGAAGCGACCATCAAGCTCACTGCCGCGCCACAGGCTGCGCAGCGTGCCCCGCTGGCCTGCAATGGCCATCGAAGCCCAGTAGTTGTTGGCATAAGGGTGCTGTGCCATCCGCAGAAGCAAGGCCGCCAGCAAACGACTGGTAACCCGATTGCCGCGATCGAGCCCGCTGCCATCCACCACCGACACACCGGCCATCGGCAAGCCCTGGGCCGAGAGCCACTGCATGGCCCGCTGACGGGCCTGCGGGAGATCCCAGCTGCCGGTGCCCTGGCGCAGCAGCACTTCGGAGGTGAAGTTGTGGCTGTCGGTGTTGGCGAGGCTGAGCAGGCCGTGCATACCCACAGAGCGCTCCTCGTGCAACAGCGTGGCCGACTCCGTGTTGGCGGTGGTCACCGGCACCAGGCGGATGGCCGCACTGCCCCCCTGGCGTTTGATCTCTTGCCCCAACAGCTTCTGCATTCGGCTGGGTGGATTCGCCACCGCCATGTCGAGCGCATTGCTGGTGAGGGCCAAACGGGTGATTGGGGCGCCGTAGGCCTCAGCCCGATCCGCCCACTCCCAGCCTTGCGGCCACCAGCGCTGCTTGGGCTCTTCCACCAACTGGATGGTGAGCGGAGCGCTGCCTTGCCCGCTGCTGCCACCAGAGCCCATGGCCAACTTGGCGAAGCGCTGCAACTGCGCCAGATCCAGATCGGGATCGCCTTCGCCGGTGATCTGGAAGGTGCCATCGGGCTGGCGCCAGAGCCGGGTGGTGAGCCGGTAATCGGGGCCGAGACGATCCAGGGCGATCGCCGTGCTGATCAGCTTCTGGTTCGACGCTGGAATCCGCGGTCGTGTGCCGTTCACATCCGCCAGGAGGCGGCCCTGGGCATCCGCCACCGTGACGCTCCACACCCAGGCCTCACCACCCACCACGGAGGTGATGCGTTCCTGCAGGGCAGGGCAGCTCACCTGCCGCTGCAGCTGTGGCAGCCCGACGGGCGGTGGTGCAGCGGGGAAACTGCTGGCGGCCACGGTGGGCACGTCCGCCGGCAGATCGAGGGCACGGACGGGGAGGCTGATGCCGAGGGGCAACAGCACCGCAAGCAGCAGTCGGCGGTTCATCTCAACCCCCCACCTGGAGTCCGGTGACAGAGCCCGTCACCCGAAAATCACGGCCCTCCAGCTCAATCGGCGCGCCGATTTTCAGGTTTTGGTTGCCGAACACCACCCCATCGGCACCCTTGCGGCCCTCGCCCTTGAGCACGAAGCGCGCATCCAGGCTCGGGAATTGATCCTGGTTGGGATCAGGCGCACTCACAACCTGGCCATTCGGCATCACCGCAGCCAGGCGGCGCTGCAGCGGGATCACCTGCTCCACCGGCACGCTGCCATGGGGTTGGTTGCGGATCACGATCGCCACCTTGCCGGCGCTGCGGGCAGCCTCGATCAAGCCCGTTGGATTGGCCACCGGCACCCCGCGCACATCCACCAGCACCGTCACGGGCACCAGGCCGCCCGTGGCCCGGGCCACGGCGCCGCTCAGCTTGGGGCTCCAGATCACACCCGCCGCTGCCATCAGAACAGCAGCTGCTGCTCCGGCATCCACCAGGGAGACACGACGGGAGGATTCAGCCATGGCGCAACAGCAGACACCGAACAATAAGGAGCGTGTCCGGTGGGCACAAGCTCAGCGGGCCGCCTCTTCCAGGGCCTCGAGTTGTTGCTCGCGGTCGGGCCTTTGTTCAAAGCTGCAAACGCTGCGGTAGCCATCGGCATCACGCCGGTAGAACTGCCAGTCGGCCGGATAGGCCCGCCGCAGCGCCCCCTCGGCGGTCGGGATCAAGCCATAGGCGGCCTGCCACTCCGCCAGAAACCCTTTGCGTCGTTCCCGGGCGACGGTGCCGATGCCCACGGCGGCGTCCTCCAGCCGGCCATTGATCATCACCAGCGAGCCGCGATGCTGGGCGCAGAGTGCTTCCACCTCCTCGTAATCGGCCGGGGTGGGAGCGGCCAGCAGCACCAGGCCCTCACTGCCCCCATCGGCCTGTTGCAGCCGCAGCAGATCCCCGAGGCCGAGCAGCTGCGGGGCCTGGTTGGGGGCATCGCGCTTCGCCAGCGCGGTGGCACCTGCATCGGGAAACAAGAGCCGTGCCTCCGGGTGCTGCGGGGTGAGCGCGGCCAGCAAACGCAGGGCCACAGGCAAAATCCGAAGCCCTTCAAAGCGGAACTCCACGGTCCACAGCCCCTTGCTCTGGCTCGCCAGCGCCGCCTGAACGGCCGCCAGGGCCTCCACTTCGGCTTGGCGCAGGTCGGCGGGCAGCATGGGCGTGGATCGAGTCGGCCGACCTTAAAGGGTGGCTCGGGCGCGATCGAGGGCGGCAGGAAGCCGCTCGAGCAACGCAGGTCCATGCCAGGGACCAAGGCTGATGCGCAGACCGGCGCTCGCCGCCGCAGGGTCATATCCCATGGCCAGAAGCACAGCGCTGGCGCTGGAGCCACTGCTGCTGCAGGCCGAACCACTGCTGCAGGCCCAACCCTCCCGCCAGAGCGCTTGCACCAGTTGGCGACCGTTCAGCCACGATCCACCCCGAGAGCGCACCAGCACGCTGAGGTGGTGTGGCAGGCGCCCTTGCTGGTCACTGGCCAGCGGATCCGGGCCACTGAGTTCGACCCCAGGCCGTTCAAGAAGGGCTTCAACCAGGCGATCGCGCAGCGCAGCGGTGGGATCCACTCCGCCATGGGCTAACAGCCGATCGGCAGCCAACTGCAGCGCGGCCTCAAAGCCGGCGATCAGCGCCACGGGCTCCGTACCGGCCCGCACGCCGCCTTCCTGGCCACCACCGGCCTGGCACGGCTGCAGCGTCACGCCATCCCGCACCACCAGGGCGCCGATGCCCCGGGGACCCTGCAGCTTGTGGGCCGCCAGGCTGAGCAGGTCCACCGGGAGGTCCGCAACCCGCACGGGCAGGTGACCCACCACCTGGACCGCATCCACATGCAGCAGCACACCGGCGGCACGGCAGAGCGTGCCAATCGTGTGGAGAGGCTGCAGGGTTCCCACCTCGCTCTGGCCCCAAATCAGCGACACGAGCCGGGTGGGTGGTGCCAGCAACCGTTCGAGCACCTCCAGATCAACCGCGCCCACGCGATCCACCGGCACCGCAGCAACCTCCCAACCCCGCTGCTGCATGGCGACGGCCGCCGCCGCTGTGGCGGGATGCTCCACGGCAGAGATCACCAGCCGGGGTCGCACCCCAGCCTGCACCTGGGCCTCAAGAGCAGGTGCACTGCCCAACAGCGCCAGATGGATCGATTCCGTGCCGCCTGAGGTGAACACGAGCCGTTCGCTGCGGCAGCCGAGTAACGCCGCCAGCCCCTGGCGGGAGCGCTCCAGCTGTTCCGCCGCTGCCAGGCCAAAACCGTGCAGGCTGGAGGGATTCCCCCACGCCTCGGCCTGCACCATCGCCATCCTCTCGGCCACCTCAGGCGCCAGCGGTGTGGTGGCGCAGCAATCGAGATAGTGGCTGAGGGGCTGGTGCGGCATCGCCTCAGCCGCTGAGACCGCTGTCGCGCTCGAAGCGGGCGCGGGTGCGGGATTCCAGGGTATTGGTGGCCAGCGTCACCAGATCATCGAGGGAACTGCCGTTGAGTAGCGCTTCCACGCGGGCGCGGGCCTCGGCACTGGGGCAGTTCTCCGGGCGAATGCAGCCGTTGGTGCACACCGTGGCGCAATCGATTTCGGGTGCTGCCGCGGGAGCGCTGGCCGGAGTGGTGGCCACGGGTGCTGAGGCAGGCATCCGCGCCGCCTCGGCCTGACGGCGAGAGTCCGCCACCGCGCGCGGGTCGGGGATCAGCCCATCGAACACATGCTCGGCCGGGCCATCCATGAACACCTTGCCGCTAGCGGCGTCCCAATGGATCTGCAGCGGGCCGCCGGGCAGATCCACCCGGGCGCGGCGCTCGCACAGGCCGAGGCTGTGGCTGGCCACCAGGGTGGCGCAGGCGCCGGTGCCGCAGGCAAGGGTGGGGCCGGCGCCCCGCTCCCACACCCGCATCAGCAGGTGATCCGGCGCGATCACCTCCACAAAGTGCACGTTGGTTTTGGCCGGGAAGGTGGGATGCACCTCGAACTGGCCGCCGAAGCGCTCCAGATCGATCTCCTCCACCGCCGGCACCGGGATCACCACATGGGGGTTACCCATGCCGGCCGCCGCCACGGCAAAACGCTCGCCCTCGATCTCCAGCTCGCCCTGGGGCAGACCGGCTTCACCCACCGGCAAGGTGGTGGGCACCTGGGCCGGCTCCAGAAAAGGCGCACCCATGTCCACGCGGATCGTTCCATCCGCCAGCAGCTCCGGCACGATCCGGCCGGCGAGGGTGTCGATCTGCCAGGTGCGGCCGGGGCCATCGCCATCGCGATCGGCGAGGAAGCGGGCCAGGCAGCGGATGCCGTTGCCGCACATCTCCGGCTCGGTGCCATCGGCGTTGAAGATGCGCATGCGCAGCTCACCGCCGTTGTTGGGCGGCAGCGCCAGGATCACGCCATCGCCGCCCACGCCGAAGCGGCGATCGCAGAGCTCGATCACCAGCTCAGGCGTGAGCCCGAACACAAAATCCGGGTCGCTGACGCTGCGGCCATCGAGCATCAGGAAGTCGTTGCCCAGCCCCTGGTATTTGCTGAAGCTCAGTTCAGCCTGAAGCGAGCTGAACGGGGTCTTGCTGGGGGACGACACGCGCGGCAGCCTGCCTGGGCAGGCATGAGGTTGAGGCAAATCCTATGGGGAGCAGCATGGAGAACCGCTCGGCGCCGTTCGACACCTCCCAGCCTGGAATCCGCCAGCTGCAGAGCTGGATTCGCGACCGCACCAACCTGGCGGTGCAACTGCTCGATGGCACCAACCTCACAGGTGTGCCCCGCTGGGTGGATGCCGACTTCCTCGCCCTCGACCCCAGCAGCGGCGGGGAGCTGATGCTGGTGAATCGCCATGCCATCGCCCTGCTGCGCGCTCTGCTTTGAGGGCTGTGGGAGCATCGCCCCATCGCCCCTTGTCACCCCAGCCCGTCCGTGAGCGAGAGCAGCCGCTACCAACCCCAGGCGATCGAAACCGGCTGGCAACGGGCCTGGCGAGAGAACGGCCTGCATGACACGCCAGAGCTGAAGCCCGGCGACGACGCCTTCTACGCCCTGTCGATGTTCCCCTATCCCTCGGGGAACTTGCACATGGGCCATGTGCGCAACTACGTGATCACCGATGTGGTGGCGCGGGTGCAGCGGCTGCGCGGCAAAAAGGTGCTGCACCCGATGGGCTGGGATGCCTTTGGCCTGCCGGCGGAAAACGCGGCGATCGAGCGGGGCGTGGATCCCGGCGCCTGGACCGACCAGAACATCGCCTCGATGCGCGAGCAGCTCAACCAGCTGGGCCTCTCCATCGATTGGGATCGCGAAGTAGCCACCTGCCACGCCGATTACTACCGCTGGACCCAGTGGCTGTTCCTTCAGTTCCTCGAGTCCGGGCTGGCGTATCAAAAAGACGCGACGGTCAACTGGGACCCCATTGATCAAACCGTGCTCGCCAATGAGCAGGTGGACAGCGAGGGCCGCTCCTGGCGCTCCGGCGCCCTGGTGGAGAAGCGCAAGCTGCGCCAGTGGTTCCTCAAGATCACCGATTACGCCCAGCAACTGCTCGACGACCTGAGCAAGCTCGAGGGCTGGCCGGAGCGGGTGCGCACGATGCAGGCCAACTGGATTGGCCGCAGCACCGGCGCCGAGCTGCAGTTCAGCGTGGTGGATGCCAAGGGCAACGACACGGACGAGCGGATCACCGTGTTCACCACCCGGCCCGACACGATCTTCGGCGCCTCCTATGTGGTGCTGGCACCGGAGCATCCGCTGGTGGCACAGCTCACTACGGCTGACCAGGAGATCGCCGTGGAGGCGTTCTGCGATCTGGTGTCGCGTCAAAGCGAACAGGAACGCACCGCCGAAGACAAGCCCAAGCGCGGCGTGCCGATTGGCGCCCAGGTACGCAACCCCGCCAACGGCGAGTTGATTCCGATCTGGATCGCCGACTACGTGCTCGCCGAGTACGGCACCGGCGCTGTGATGGGTGTGCCCGCCCACGACCAGCGCGATTTTCTGTTCGCCCGCCAGTACGAACTGCCGGTGCAGCAGGTGATCATTCCCGAAGGCAGCGATGAGCACGCCTTCGAAGGCGGCGCCTGGACCGAAGCCGGTGTGCTGATCCACTCCGGCCGTTTCGATGGCCTGCCCAGCGGCGAAGCCAAGCAAGTGATCACTGCGGCCGCCGAAAGCGAGGGCTGGGGCCGCGAGAAGGTGCAATTCCGCCTGCGCGACTGGCTGATCTCCCGCCAGCGCTACTGGGGTTGCCCGATCCCGGTGATCCACTGCGACAGCTGTGGCGTGGTGCCCGTCCCCGCCGATCAGCTGCCGGTGGAGCTGCCCCGCGATGTGGCCTTCAGCGGCAAAGGCGGTTCACCCCTGGCCCAACTGGAGAGCTGGGTGAACGTGAGCTGCCCCTGCTGCGGCAAACCCGCCAAGCGCGAAACCGACACCATGGACACGTTCATGTGCTCCAGCTGGTACTACCTGCGCTACAGCGACGCCAAAAACACCAACCTGCCCTTCAGCAAAGAGGCGGTGAACAGCTGGCTGCCCGTGGATCAGTACGTGGGCGGCATCGAGCACGCGATCTTGCACCTGCTCTACTCCCGCTTCTTCACCAAGGTGCTGCGCGACCGGGGCCTGCTCAGCTTCGATGAACCGTTCCAGCGCCTGCTCACCCAGGGCATGGTGCAGGGCATCACCTACAAGAACCCCCACACCGGCAAATACATCGCACCGGCCGATGTGGCCGATCCCACCGATCCCCGCGATCCAGCCAGTGGAGAAGTGCTGGAGACGTTCTACGAAAAGATGTCGAAGTCGAAGTACAACGGCGTGGATCCGGCCGTGGTGATCGACAAATACGGCGCCGATACCGCCCGGATGTTCATCCTGTTCAAAGCACCGCCGGAGAAGGATCTCGAGTGGGACGACGCCGATGTGGAAGGGCAGTTCCGCTTCCTGCAGCGGATCTGGCGCCTGGTGGATGGCGCCTCTGAGCGCGGCCTGAGCCTGGCGGCGGGCGCCGGTGGCCCCGAGCTGGTGGCCAAGGCCATCGCCGCCGGATCACTGAACCAGGCAGAACAAGAGCTCCGGCGAGCGGTGCACACCGCCATCACCGAGATCAGCGACGACCTCGACGGCGATTACCAGTTCAACACCGCCGTTTCAGAGCTGATGAAGCTCAGCAACGCGATGGGCACCCACCTCGAGGGCAGCAGTGAGGTGATTGCCTGCGAGGCCCTGCGCAACTTGCTGATCCTGCTGGCCCCCTTTGCGCCCCACCTGGCCGAAGAGCTCTGGCTCAAGCTCGGCGGCCGCAACGCCGGCGATGCCCTGGGCAGCAGCAGCATCCACGCCCAGCGCTGGCCCTCAGCCGATGCCAGCGCCCTGGTGCGCGACACCGTGCCCCTGGTGATCCAGATCAAGGGCAAGGTGCGCGGCAACCTCGAGGTGCCCGCCGATGCCGACAAGGCCACCCTGGAGAAGCTGGCCCTCGAGAGCGACATCGCCGCCAAGTGGCTGGAAGGCAAAGCCCCCAGCCGCGTGATCGTGGTGCCCGGAAAGCTCGTGAACCTGGTGCCCTGAGGCCGGGCCTCAGTCGTGGGTGAACACCAGCGTTTCGGGCTGGCCCCAGTCGCCGCGCGCAGCGATGTGGCGGCGATTGGCGCAGAGGTGGCGCAGGATCCAGTAGAGCGGCTCGGGTGACGGCAGTTCCATCAGCTGCTGCAGCTCCGCCAGGGTGTGCTCGCGCTTGTGACCCATCGCCTGCTCCAGGCGGGCCTGCAGATCAAGCAGCGCCGCCGCCGCTTTCTTGCCAGCTTCCACGCCAGGCTGGTGGTAGGCGTTGATGTTCACCAGTTCGCCGTAGTAGCCCACGGCCCGCTCGAACAGCGCAATCAGAGCGCCAAGGCTGCGGGCATCGAGCTTCTGCATGGTGATGCTCAGGTTGAAGCGCCCCTCCTCGGTGAGGGCTGAGCGGGTGCCCTGCAGGAAACCATCCAGGAAATCACCGGGGTTTTCACCCTCCAGCGGGGGGATGTCGCCGGGATCTTCGAGCACCTCAATGAAGGTCACGAAGTAGTTATCCACGCCGTCGCGGAGCTGCTGCACGTACGCGTGCTGGTCGGTGGAGCCCTTGTTGCCGTACACAGCGATGCCTTGATGCACCACGTTGCCCTGGCGATCGAGCTTCTTGCCGAGGCTCTCCATCACCAGCTGTTGCAGGTAGCGGCTGAAGACCTCCAGCCGGTCCCGGTAGGGAAGCACCACCATGTCGCGCTGGCCCCGACCACCCCCGGCATGGAACCAGGCCGCCGCCAGCAGCGCAGCGGGGTTGGTGTCGAGGCTGGTGGCGGCCCGGGTGACGGCATCCATCTCAGCGGCACCCGCCAGGAAGGCGCGGATGTCGGAGCCGATCAACACACCGGGAAGCAGGCCCACGGCACTGGTGATGCTGGTGCGCCCGCCCACCCAATCGAACATGTCGAAGCGGGCCAGCCAATCGCCCTGCTCGGCCTCCTGATCGAGGCGGCTGCCGAGCATGGTCACAGCAACCGCCTGACGAATCCAGGTGCCACCGGCCGCTTCAACGGCGCGGCGGGCCTGGAGCATGCCGATGTGGGGTTCAGGCGTGCCGCCCGACTTGCTCACCACAATCACCAGCGTGGTCTTCAGCCGCTCGCCCAGGGAGGCGAGGGTGCGGCGCATGCCGTCGGGATCGACGTTGTCGAAAAAGTGGAAGGGAAGGCCAGCGCCGGGATCCTGCAGCGCGCGAATCATTAGCAGGGGGCCCAGACCTGAACCGCCGATCCCGATCCAGAGCACATCGGTGAAGCGATCCCCAGCAGCGGGCTGGATGGCACCGCTCAACACATCGCGGCCGAAGGACTCGATGCGATCGATCTCCTCCTGGATGTGCTGACCGCTGGCGGGATCGGGAGCCAGCTGCGGATTGCGCAGCCAGTAGTGCCCCACCTGCCGCTGCTCGTCGGCGTTGGCGATCGCGCCGCCCTCGAGCGCATGCATGGCCTGGAAGGCCTCCTTGAAGCGGGGCCTGAGACTGCTGAGCACAGCCTCATCCAGGCCCATGCGGCTCACATCGAGCCAGAAGCCCAGGCTCGGGTTATGCCAAAGCTGACTGCAGAACCGCTGCCACTGGCTGTGGGCGTCAACGCCGGGGGCGGAAGCGGTGGGTGTCATCGAGCCGGTGCAAGCAGGCGCCCTTGGAACCTATCGGTGAAATCCCCACGGGCAAACCCTTTTGCGGCCTGAAGTCCAGGAAAACTCGAGACTGAAACGCGACTGTGTGGACAAGCACACAACCGAACTACGACCGACCCGGCGAATCTGGACAGGCTTCGTAAGCTTTGGTTAACACGCACACAGTTCTGGGCAAGCCCCTTCGCTACCGCAGCACCCGCACCGCGCTGTGCGCTGGGGCGCTTGGCTTGGCCATGCTCAGCTTGGGCAGCATCAACAGCAGCGCCTGGTTGCGCAGCGGCCCGAGCCCCATCCGCGAGCGATCGAGCCTCGCTGAGCAGCCCGAAGCCGACCCCACCACCTTCACCGCTGAAGAACTGAAAGAACTGCAGCGTCGCTTTGGCGTGCACGGCCCGCAGCCCAAGCTGGCCCAACTGTTCACCCGCGGCGTCGATCAGCTCACACCCCTGCGCAGCCACACCGTCACGCGTCTGGAGTCGCTGCGGCCGGTGGTGTGGCGCGAAAGCAACCGCACGGGCATCAACCCAATGCTGCTGGCGGCGATCCTGTTCGACGAAATGCAGCACGCCAAACCAGGGGAAGACCTTCCTCTGGCGGCCCACTCAGGCCTGTTCAGCACCCATGGTCCTGCCCAGTTAGGCCTCAGCGAAATGGTGAAGCAGGGCTTGCTGCGCGAAGACGCCACCCCTGCCGAAGTGGCGGAAGCCCGCAACCAACTGCTCGATCCCGAGCGGAATGTGGAACTGCTCGCTGGCAAGATGGGACGCTTGCTCACGCTGTTGGACCAACCAGCGGCCGCCACCTTCGATGTGAGTCAGCACCGCAGCCGGGCGAAAACGGTGGCCACGCTGGCTTACCTGCACAACGGCAAGCTCGATTACCCGGCCCGGATCCTGCGCTACATGCAGGACCCTGAGCTGCATGGACTGATCTTCGGAGAACGACGCAAGCCAGCTCCTTCTCTGATCTGAGGCTGAGGCGCGTCACCTGAGGCTGTTCAACAGAGGGCGCCGATCGCTGCCAGACGCTGCTGCAGGGCCGACCAATCGAAGCTGCGGGGGTCGGCCCGCTCGGCGCCAAGGTCGACATGGCGGTGCGTGGTGATGTGGTCGAACGGGATGCGGTAGCGCCGCATCCAATCCGCCAGCACCACGGCCAGTGCGTCGTATTGACGGCTGGAATAACCGCTGTGGCCCGCATCAGCGTCCTCGCCATCCAGCGGGGTTTCCAGGCTGAGATGCAGCGCGAAGTTGTTCACTGAACCGGCCATCGCGGGATTGGTGACATCCCAACGGCCCTTGAACGCGGAGTAGCCGGCTCCAAACGCCCGTTTGGCCGGGTCGAGGGTTTGCACCACCTGCCCGTCCTCACCGATCAGCACGTGGTAGCTGACCTGGTCGTGGTCATGGGGATGGTGCGTGGTGAAGGTGTTGATGGCTGATCCGATGCCGTACACGGTTTCGTGCAACACCACCAGCGATGGGGTGGTGTCCACCGTGTTGCCGTAGGCATCCACGCCGGTGCGTTCGCCGTAGTTGCTTGGATCAATGCTGATGCGGCGGGTGGCACCAGGCAGGCTGCGCTGCAAGGTCAGCAGGCGTTCGCGTAAGGCGCGGTCTGGGCTGGAACACTGGCGGGCCAACGGGCTGATCCAGGCCGCCTGCTGCGGAGGTGCAGGTGTCTTCGCACGCTGAACAGCCTCAGGCAGCGGCACCAGCACCGGCTCACGGACCAGATGCAGAGCGGCAGCGGCCAGAGCCAGAAGAGCGGTGGCTCCTGCCACCGCTGCTGGCCATCCCATCGGCCGGGCTGGCTTGAGTCCAGGGAAGGGGCGCACCACTTAGGCCACCGCCGCAGGATCAGCGCAGGGCTGCTGCTGCAGCCAACGGCGCTGGGCCTCCTGTTGATCGGCGCTTGGATCAAGCACCTGCTTGAGCACGTAACGCTCCACCTGTGGGGCGAGCGGGCAGAGGCAGAGGCTGCGGAGCTGGGATCGCCGCGTAATCAGCAGGGTCTGGCTGCGTTCGCTGGTGAGCGCCTGCGTCCAATCCTCTGGTGTCTTGAGACGCTGCTGATCGAGGGCCACCAACTCATCACCCACCATCACGCCGGCCTGCTCCGCCGGCCCACCGCGCACCACGCGGGCAGCGGTGAGGCCACCGCTCTCCTGACGCGTCGTCAGCCCCACCCACGGCACGCTGGCCATCTCTGCCTCCAGATGCAAGCCCACACTCGATAGGTAGCCATCGAGATCCGGATCGTCGAGGTCCTGCAGCCATCTCGGGAGCTGGGTGGCCAGATCCGGTGCACCGGCGGCAAAGGCTGTGATGAGGTCTGCTTCGCTGTAGCCACGCCCCCAACGGCCATGGCTGCGCCAGAGCTGGCGCAACACCAGCAGCAACGAACCACCACAGCGGCGCAGGTGCAGATCGAGGCACAGGGCGATCACCGCCCCTTTGAGGTAGTAGCTGACCTGGGAATCAGCCGAATAGGCATCGGCCTTGTAGAGCTTCACCCAAGCCTCCTGGCTGCTCTCACGCAGGCTTTGCACAAAGCGGCCTGGAGTGAGGCGGTAGCGGCTGAGATCGTCGCCGAGGTCGGTGAGCAGCTCATCGGGCTGGGTGAGACCAGCGCTGAGGGGAAGGAATTGGTCGAGGTAGCTGGTCACCCCCTCGGCAAACCACAGGCTGGGCACCACAGGCGGCCGTTGGTAATCGATCGGCGTGAGCTCAGCGGGCCGCAGTCGCCGCACATTCCATTGGTGCAGATACTCATGGGCCACCAACTGCAAGAAGCGGCGGTAGCCATTGGGCTTCTCCAGATTGCGGCGTCCGTAGATGAGCACTGTGCTCTCGTCGTGCTCGAGCCCGCCATAGCCCTCATCCACCAGATGGAGGATCACGAGATAGTCGTGCGAGGGCGGCTGCTCCACCCCCATCAGGCGGCAACAGGCTTCGCACACCCTCCGTAGATCCTCGAGCAGCTCCGGGTGACGCTCCAGCAGCCAGGCCTCCTCGCCCGCTGCTCCGGCCCAGCACACGAGCCGATGGGGCACCCCATGCACGACAAAGGAGAGGGGCCGGTGCGGCCCAGCCTCCAGCGGGCTATCGAGCAGCTGATCGAAGCTGCGGGCTTGCCAACTGCCTTGGGCGATGGGGAGGGGAACAAAGGCCTCCCATCCCTCCGGCAGGGTGCAGCTGAGGGCATAGGAACTCCAGCGCTCGCCTTCCAGCTCGAGCACCACAGCGGCCAGGGCCAGGAAGCCGTGTTCGTGATCCAGGTGGCACGTGCGCACGGTGAGGTCCGTGGCCAGCACCCGGTAGCGCAGGCTGAGGGGGCCAGCCGAGGGGTCACAGTTCAGCAGCCATGCGGCGGGTTCAAGGCGCTGAAGGGGCAGGGGCTGGCCGCCCTGCTCGGCGTCCAACCCCTCCAGAAGCCGCACGTAGTCGCGGATCAGATACGACCCCGGGGTCCAGCCCGGCAGCGCCAGCCGCATCCGCGCCAGGCGGGGCTGCACCTGGATGTGCACCGAAACCAGATGCCGCTGGGGTTCGCTCAGATCGAGATGGACCTGAACCACGGTGTCTGTCAGCGGCTCAGACCATGGGCGAGATCAGCCGTGGCGTAGGGCAGATCGCTGGCCAGGCTGCGCAGCGCCTGGCGGGCTGCGTAACGGCGGGTAATGGCACCGATCAAATGCTGCAGGGAGCGGGAGCGGCCGAGCTGCTGCAGATCACCCACCAGCGCCAGCTGGCCGGAGGCATCCTGCCGCCAACCGAGCCAGATTCCCTCCGGCAACTGCACGCGCAACGCAACAGCTTCCCGTTGATTGGCGAAGCCCCGAAGCTCACCGCCGCGAATCACCGTGAGATCCAGATCCTCAAGCGCCTGGCGCAACACATCCTCATCACGAAGGACGGTTGGCAGGATGGAGAGATGGGACATGGCCCGACACCCGATCGTCTGAACCCTAGCGAGCCCAACGGGTCTATCCAGTGGCCGTTGCCACCGGATCACCAGCCTGATCCTGCGCGCCCCCTGCGCCTTGGGGTGATGGCCTCGGGCTCGGGGAGCAACTTTGAGGCGCTGGTGCAGGCCTGCCAAACCGGACGGCTGGCGGCAACCGTGTGTCAGTTGGTGGTGAACAATCCCGGCTGCGGCGCGGAACAGCGCGCCGCGCGACTTGGCGTTCCCTGCACCCTCCACGATCACCGCCTGTTCCCGAATCGCGACGCCCTCGATCAGGCCCTGATCGCCAGCTTCCAAGCTGCTGCCGTGGATCTGGTGGTGATGGCTGGCTGGATGCGGATCGTGACCCAGGCCCTGATCGATGCCTACCCCCAGCGCCTGGTGAATATCCACCCCTCACTGCTGCCGAGCTTCCGCGGCGCGAAGGCGATCGAACAAGCCTTGGCCGCAGGGGTGCAACTCAGCGGCTGCACGGCCCATCTGGTGAGTCTGGAGGTGGATACCGGGCCGATCCTTGTGCAGGCAGCGGTGCCGGTGCTCAGCACCGATTCGCCAGCGAGCCTGGCCGCACGCATCCATGCCCAGGAGCACCAGATCCTGCCCCTCGCGGTGCAACTGGCCGCCGAACGCCTCGGGCTGCCCTAGGGATAGAAGGGCAGCAGGGGCAGGCCTGTTTCGGCCGGCAGCCCCGCCATCAAATTCAGGCACTGAACCCCTTGCCCAGCCTGGCCCTTCACCATGTTGTCGATGGCACTCATCACAATCACCTGCCCGGTTCGGCCATCCACCTGAACCGACAGCAGGGCACGGTTGGTCTGACGCACCCACTTGGTGGAGGGATAGGTACCCACGGGGAGCACCTGCACGCAGGGTGCATGGCGGTAGGCCGCCTGCAGCAGGGTGGTGAGGTCCTCAGCGGTAAGTCCGGGATCGCGCAGCCGGCCGTACACCGTGGCCAACAAGCCGCGCACCATCGGGATCAGGTGCGGCGTGAACTGCAATGCGATCTCATGGCCTGAGGCACGGCTGCAGAGCTGTTCAATCTCACTGGTGTGGCGATGGCCCACCACGCCGTAGGGGGCCACGCCTTCAGACGCTTCCGCCAGCAGCAGGTGTTCCTTGGCCGCACGGCCGCCGCCGCTGGTGCCCGTCTTGGCATCGATCACGATGCCGCTGGTTTCAATCAGGCCCTGCTTGAGCAGCGGTGTGAGCGCAAGCAGGCTGGCGGTGGGGAAGCAGCCGGGCGCCGCCACCAGCCGAGCTGCAGCGATGCGCTCGGATTCCCACTCCACCAGGCCATACACAGCCTCCCGGCAGAGCTCAACGTCGTTGCGCGGGAAGCTACGGGCTTCAGAGGCGTACACCTCCTTCCAGGTCTCGAGCGCGCTGTAGCGATAGTCGGCGGAGAGATCCACCACCTTCACGCCCCGCTCCAGCAGGGGCGGCACCAGGGTGGAGGCCAGGCCATTAGGCAGGCTCAACACCGCGAAATCAGCAGCAGCGGCGATGGCTTCCGGATCGGGGCTTTGCACCACCGGGTCACCGGGCAGCGGCAGGAAGGGGGTGAGCTCGCTCCAGCGTTTGCCGCTGCTGCGCTCACCGCCCAGGAAGCTCACCTCCAGCTCCGGATGGCCCTGAAGCAGGCGCAGGGTCTGCAAGCCGCCATACCCGGAGGCGCCGATCACCGCAACGCGCTTGCTGGCCATGCCGGGATGTCAGGAACGCCAGATCGTACCGGGCTCTATAAAAGTGTCTGCAACCCGGGCCCGGCGGGCCCTCCACCCCTGAACCAGAGCGCATTCCAGTTCGACACCATCGCCGATGGCCTGGCGGCGATTCGCAATGGCGAAATGGTGGTGGTGGTGGATGACGAAAACCGAGAGAACGAGGGTGATCTGATCTGCGCGGCGCAGTTCGCCACACCTGAGCAGATCAATTTCATGGCCACCGAGGCCCGCGGCTTGATCTGCCTGGCGATGGAAGGCGAGCGGCTGGATGCCCTCGACCTGCCGTTGATGGTGGATCGCAACACCGACAGCAACCAAACGGCCTTCACGGTGAGCGTGGATGCGGGCCCCGAAAACGGAGTGAGCACGGGCATCTCGGCTGAAGACCGGGCCCGCACCATCCAGGTGGCGATCCATCCGCAAACACGGCCGGCTGATCTGCGCCGCCCCGGGCACATCTTTCCGTTGCGGGCCAAACAGGGTGGTGTGCTCAAGCGGGCGGGCCACACCGAAGCGGCCGTTGATCTGGCGCGGCTCTCCGGTTTGTATCCGGCTGGAGTGATCTGCGAGATCCAGAACGCCGATGGCTCCATGGCGCGACTCCAGCAGCTCGTCGAGTACGCGCGGCTGCACGGGTTGCGGCTGATCAACATCGCCGACCTGATCCGCTATCGCCTCGACACCGAGCGCTTTGTGCGCCGTCAGGCCGAAGCCACCCTTCCCAGTGCCTTTGGCCAGTTCCGGGCGATCGGCTTTCGCAACGAGCTCGATGGCAGCGAACACGTGGCGATCGTGAAAGGTCAGCCCGAACAGGCTGAAGGTCCCGTGCTGGTGCGGGTGCACAGCGAGTGCCTCACGGGTGATGCCTTCGGATCCCTGCGCTGTGACTGCCGGCCGCAACTGGAGGCGGCGCTGCGGATGATCGAAGCGGCGGGTGAAGGCGTCGTGGTGTATCTGCGGCAGGAAGGGCGCGGCATCGGCCTGATCAACAAGCTGCGGGCCTATTCCCTGCAGGATGGTGGCCTCGACACCGTGGAAGCCAATGAGCGCCTCGGCTTCCCCGCTGATCTGCGCAACTACGGCGTGGGGGCACAAATCCTCAGCGACCTGGGGGTCCACCGACTGCGCCTGATCACCAACAACCCCCGCAAGATCGCGGGCCTCGGCGGCTATGGGCTGCAGGTGGAGGATCGCGTGCCGCTGGTGATGGATCCAAGCCAACACAACGCCGCCTACTTGCAAACCAAACAGGTCAAACTCGGCCATCTCATGGACACACCCGCCGGCCGCGGACCAGCGGCGGTGCTGGCCTGGACCACCTCAGGGGACGAGAACCTCAGCAGCGAAGCCAAAGCGGCCCACTTTCAGGAACTGCGCGACTGGTGCACGGCCCACGATCTTGAACTGGAGCTGGAGGAGCATTCCCGCGTGTTGGCGCTGCTCAATCAGCCTGATCTGGCGGTGTTGGTGGCCAGTGGCGATGCGGCGCAACTGGCGCAGGTGTTGCACACCATGGCCGGCTGGCCTCAAACGGGCAGCGTCAGCCTGCTGCTGGCCCCCGACAGCCAGCGCACGGTGCATCCCAGTAACACCCTGGAAGCGGAGCGACGCCCGCTGGTGGAGCTGCAGGCCAAGCGCCCCCAGCTCCGGGTGGATGCAGGCACGCTGATGCGCTGGAGCTGAGGGCTTCAGCTCCAGGGCGATCAGTCGCTGATGGTGACGCTGTTGATGCGGCTGCCGTTCTTGAGCGCCAGCACCACATCCATGTTGCCGGTGTGGCCGAACACGGTGTGCACGCCATCGAGGTGAGGCTGCGCCTCGTGGCAGATGTAGAACTGCGAGCCACCGGTGTTGCGTCCGGCGTGGGCCATGGCGAGGGTGCCAGCCTGGTGCTTCTGGCTGTTGATCTCGCAGTCGATCTGATAGCCGGGGCCGCCGGTGCCGGCCATGCCACGGGCGCCTTCACGGCTGTTGGGGCAACCGCCTTGGGCCATAAAGCCAGGGATCACGCGGTGAAAGGCCAGGCCGTCATAGAAGCCGTCCTTGGCCAGCTTCACGAAGTTGGCCACAGTGTTGGGAGCGTCGGCTTCGAACAGCTCCAGTTCGATCGTGCCGGCGTCGGTCACCATCACGGCTTTGGTCACAGAGAAAACAGGTGCAGACGGTTTCAGTATGGGTGCTCCGGTAGAAGAGTTGCAGCCGACACCGTTCCATGGCTTCTCCCGCAGCGCTGAACCTTGCCGAGGCCCGTCTGGGCGTGCTGGGGGGGAGCGGCCTCTACGCGATGGAGGGGCTGGAGGACGTGCAGGAACTCACGATCGATACGCCCTTTGGCCAGCCTTCCGACAGCCTGCGACTGGGCCGGCTCGGGGGGATGGAGGTGGTGTTCCTGGCGCGGCATGGTCGCCATCACACCTATCTGCCCAGTGAAGTGCCCTACCGGGCCAACATCTGGGCGATGCGCTCCCTTGGGGTGCGCTGGATTCTCTCTCCCTCGGCGGTGGGCTCGCTGAAGGAGGAGATCAAGCCTCTGGACATGGTGGTGCCGGATCAGTTCATCGATCGCACCCACGACCGACCGAAGAGCTTCTTTGGTGAGGGTGCTGTGGCTCATGTGGCCCTCGCTGATCCCTTCTGCCCGAGCCTCAGCCGCCTGCTGGCCGATGTCGCCGACAGCTTGATGCCCGAGGGCCGCACCCTGCACCGCGGCGGCACCTACCTCAACATGGAAGGGCCGGCCTTCTCGACCCGAGCCGAATCAAATCTGTACCGCAGTTGGGGTTGCTCGGTGATCGGCATGACCAATCACACCGAGGCGCGCCTGGCACGCGAGGCCGAGATTGCCTACGCCACCCTCGCCATGGCCACCGACTACGACTGCTGGTATGCCGAACACGACAGCGTGACGGTGGAGATGGTGATCGGCAATCTGCGGGCGAACGCCGCGCTCGCCACCCAGATCGTGCGCACCACCGCTGAGCGGATCGCGGTCCAGCGGCCCGCCAGCCCCGCCCACAGCGCCTTGCGCGATGCCCTGATGACGCCAGCCGATCAAGTGCCCGGCGCGACGCGACGGAACCTGAATCTGCTCACCGAGCCCTACTGGGGGTCATTCGAGGGCTGAACGGAGCTGGCCGCCGCTGCGCTCCAGCAGGGTGTGCGCTGCTGAGGGGCTGATGCCCTGACGGGCCATCAACAACGCCAACTTCACCGAACCCTTGCTCTGCTGCAGCAGCTGCCGGCCCTGATCTCGATCCACATCGGCTAAATCGGAGAGGATCCGCAGCGCTCGGTCCTCGAGCTTGCTGTTGGTCACCGCCACGTCGACCATGCGGTTGCCGTAGACCTTGCCCAGGCGCACCATCACGCCTGTGCTCAGGATGTTGAGGGCCATCTTGGTGGCGGTTCCAGCCTTCAGGCGGGTGGACCCGGTCAGCACCTCGGGCCCCGTGAGCAGGCGAATGTCGATGTCGCAGGGCATCGGCACCTGCTCAGCCGGTACGCAGGCCATGGCAATGGCGAGAGCACCGAGGCGACGGGCATGGGTGAGGCCGCCATGCACGTAGGGCGTGGTGCCGCCGGCCGCAATCCCCACCAGCGCATCACTGGCCTGGAAATCCCGAGCGATCAGGTCGTCACAACCTGCATCGAACAGATCTTCCAGCCCCTCAGAGCTGCGAAGCAGCGCTGGCGCCCCGCCAGCGAGCACACCCTGCACCAACTCCGGCGGACTGCAGAACGTCGGCGGGCACTCCGCCGCATCGAGCACCCCCAGGCGACCGGAGGTGCCAGCACCGAGGTAGAAGAGGCGGCCGCCGGCGCGAAGACGTTCAGCGATCGCATCGATCGCAGCGCTGAGGGCCGGAGCTGCAGCGGCCACCGCCTCCTGGGGCCGGCGATCTTCCTCCACAAACACAGCCACCAGATCCTGGGTGCTCAGAGCATCGAGATCGGCGCTGCGGGGGTTGGCCTGCTCCGTGAGCAAATGCCCCCGTTGCACATCGGCGAAGGCACCGCTCACAGCAGCCCCTCAAGGCGGCGGCGGAAATCTTCGAGTTCGGCATTGCCGGTGCTGATCGGGTCTTCGGGAGCGGCCACGGCCGGCTCCGCAGAGGCCTCCTCCTGATCCCGCCAGGAGGTCACGTCCATGTTTTTCTCGGGCGGCGCAATCAGCAGACGGTCTTCAGCGGACTGCGGCAGGAAACCGGCCGGCACGAAGCGGGCCTCATAGCCGGCGCTGCTGCAGAACTCCTCCATCTCGCGCCGCTCGATCGCTTCCACGGTTGGAGCGGGAAAATCCTGCGCTTCCAACAGCCCGGCATAGCGCTCCGCATCGTCGCGGTCTTCAAACAGCAGCACCACGGTGGTGCCATTGAGCTCGAGGGAATGAATCCCCTCGTTGTCGCTGCCGGCATCGAACAGCAGGACGTGAACCGACATCGTGGAGCAAACGCTGGCTTCAGTGTCTCACTGATCGCCAATGTCGGCTCAGGTCCGTTCACCATCAAGTTCCGCCGCCAACTGCTGCAGTCGGGCATACAACGCCTCCTCCGCTTCGGTGAGGGCCGAGGGCACCACCAAACGCACCTCCACCAGCTGATCGCCACGCTGATCCCCCTGCTGCAATCCACGGCCCCGCAGGCGCAACAGCCGTCCGCTGGAGGAGCCAGGCGGAATGCGCAGCTGCACCGGACCATCCAGGGTGGGCACCACCACCGAACACCCCAACGCCCCTTCAGCAGGGGAAAGGTCCAGCTGGTACAGCACCCGCAGCCCATCAATCCTCAGCCCTTCCGGCGTGCGCACCCGCAACTGCAGAAAGTGGTCCGCCCCACCAGGAGCCACCCCGGACAGCCGCAAGCGCCAACCATCCCCCGCCATCGCCGGAGTCCACACCTCCACGCCGGTGCCATCGGGTAGATCAATCTCCACCCGCTCCCCGTGCAAAGCCTGCTCCGGCGTGAGCTCCACCAGCGACTCGCAATCGCTGCTCGCCACCACAGGCGGCGGAGGCGGGGGTGCCGCGGTCACCTCACTACGGCCACGGGGAGCCTGGGAGGCCTCCTCCTCCGGCGCTTCGCGGCTGCGATCAGGTGCCGATCGGCGCTGGGGAGCACCGAACAGCTCCTCGACGTAGTCATGAAAGTCGGGAAAACCATGGGCAAAGAGATCGAGACCGGCTGCAGCCGCCTCGTTCGTATCGAGCCCCTGTTCCCATTGCTGCCGCCGCTGCGGATCACTCAGAACGGCGTAGGCCTCGTTAACGGCCTTGAACTGCTCCTCCGCGTGGGGATCATTACCGTTGAGATCCGGATGCCAGCGGCGCGCCTGCTGGCGGAATGCCCGTTTGAGCGCCTGGGAATCGGCGCCCGGATCCAAGCCCAGCACCGCCCAATGGTTCACGGTCGTTTGAGAGGGGGCACGGCTCACTGGGCTCAATCCTCAGCCCAGGGATCCCCCTCGAATGGGGCAGGCCGCTCTGCACGGCGCTCTGATGGCCTGGAAGGCTCGTCGAATCGATCCGCCGGTTGATCGCCTCGCACGTCGCGCTCCCAGTCGCGAGCAACCCTGCTGGTGTCGTCGTAGCGGCTGTCGTAGTTGTCGCGTTCATACGAGTCGCGTTCGAACTGGTTGCGGTCGAACTGGTTGCGGTCATACGAGTCGCGGTCATACGGGTCGCGTTCGATCGCGTCACGTTCATAGGGGCCGGCGTTCGAGCGCAATGGCTCTCGGTCGTAGCCATCGCGTTCGCGCAGGTCGTCATAGCGAGGCGTTGGCACAGGAGCCGGGCGACTCCAGTCGTCGGCACCCCAGCCACCGCGGCTAGCACTCCAGGAGGGTTCAGCCCAGGGATCACGCCCACGACCCCGGGAATCCCAGTCATCCCACTCGTCGTCGGCAAAGAGTTCGTCCTTGAGGGAACCCAGGGTGTTCTTGAGACCCTGCAGAGGGCTGCTGTCCTGTTTGCGCTCACTGGCCAACCGGCGGTTGAGGCCATACAGCGCCTCCTGCAGCTGGCTCACCGCCAAATCGAGATCGCCCAGGTCACCGGACGACAACTGATCCTGCACATCGCGCACAGCGATTTCCACAGCCCGTTGCTGGCGTTCAGCGCCGTAGGGCCCCAACTCCAAAGCCGCATCCCGCAGACGACGCTCCGCCTGGGCCACCAGCGTCTGCGCCCGGTTGCGGCGATCGATCTCAGCCTTACGGCGCCTGTCTTCACTGGCCTTCTGCTCGGCCTCCTCGATCAGGGTCTTGATCTCGTCTTCGCTGAGGTTCGAACCGCCCTGAATGCTCACACTCTGCTGGCGACCGGTGGTGCGGTCGGTAGCCGACACCTGCAGCAGCCCGTTGGCATCGATGTCGAACGACACCTGCACCTGGGGAACGCCCCGTGGAGCTGGTGGGATACCGGAAAGGCGGAAGCGGCCGAGGCTTTTGTTGCCCTCCGCCATCTGCCGCTCACCCTGGAGCACATGAACCTCCACGGAGCTTTGGTTCGCTTCCGAGGTGCTGAACACGTCGCTCTTGCGCACCGGGATGGAGGTGTTGCGCGGGATCAACACCTTCATCACGCCGCCGATGGTCTCCAACCCGAGCGAGAGCGGCGTGACGTCGTTCAGCATCAGATCGCGAAGCTCACCGGTGAGGATCCCGGCTTGAACGGCTGCGCCGATCGCCACCACCTCATCGGGATTCACCGATTGGCAAGGCTCGAGCGGAATCAGGGTGCGCACCATCTCCTGCACCATCGGCATGCGGGTGGAGCCGCCCACCAGCACCACGTCGTCGATGTCTTCGGCGGCAAGCCCTGAATCACGCAGGGCACGCTGCACCGGCCGGAGCAGGCGGTCGAGCAGATCTGGACACAGGCCCTCAAACGTGCGCCGCTCGAGGCTGGTTTCGATGTGCAGCGGCCCTGCGTCTGCCGTGGCGATGAAGGGCAGGGAGATGGGCGTGCTCTGCACACCGCTGAGCTCGATCTTGGCCTTCTCCGCGGCTTCGGTGAGCCGCTGCAGGGCCTGGCGATCGCGGCGCAGATCAACGCCGTGCTCAGCCTGAAACTGGTCGGCCAGCCAGTCCACGATGCGGCGGTCCCAATCGTTGCCGCCCAGTTGGGTGTCGCCGCTGGTGGCCTTCACATCGAACACCCCCTGGGCGATGCGCAGCACCGACACATCAAAGGTGCCGCCGCCCAGGTCGAACACCAGCACCCGCTTCACGGTGCTGCGATCGAAGCCGTAGGCCAGGGCGGCCGCCGTGGGCTCATTGAGAATCCGCTCCACGCTGATGCCGGCCAGGCGGCCTGCATCGCGGGTGGCTTGGCGTTGGGCGTCGTTGAAATACGCCGGAACGGTGATCACCGCCGCCTCCACCGGTTCACCCAGATAGGTGCTGGCGTCATCCACGAGCTTGCGCAGGATGCTGGCCACCAGCTCCTCCGGGGCGTACTCCCGCTCCGTGGCAGGACAAACCACCCGCACATTGCCCTGGTCGTTGGCCCGCACCGTGTAGGGCACCGAAAGGCTGCTCTCGTCCAGTTCGTCCCACTGGCGGCCTACGAAGCGCTTGAGATTGGCGAAGGTGTTGCGTGGGTTGAGCACCAGTTGGCGCCGCGCCAACTGCCCCACGAGCAATTCAGAGTCTTTGCTGAAGCCCACCACCGATGGCGTGGTGCGGCCGCCCTCGGCGCTGGCGATCACCTGCGGACGGCCGCCCTCCAGCACCGCCACCACCGAGTTGGTGGTACCCAGGTCGATGCCAACGATCCGTGCCAACTGACTGACTGCGCCCCAGGGATTGTTGCCTAAGACCCAACGCTAACGGCCCTGCGCCAGACCTTTAGATTTGGGTCAGGTAAAGATCCCCATGGCTGTGGGTGCCCGCCCTGAACTCTTTTCGCAGCGGCGGCGTCCCCCCTGGGAACTGCTGATCGATCGTGGCTTCCAGAAGCTGGCGGTGGTGCTGGCGTCGGTGGTTGGCCTCGTGTTGGTGGGCATTTTGTTCACGGTGCTCGGCGGCGCCCGGGAGGCGATCGGTCGCTTTGGCCTCGCGTTCCTAACTACGTCCAACTGGGATCCGATCGGGGAGCACTACGGCGCCTTCACCGCCATCTATGGAACGGTGGTCAGCTCCCTACTGGCCCTGGCGATTGCCGTTCCCCTCGGCGTGGGTACGGCCATCTTCCTCACGGAAAACATCATTCCCCTGGCGATTCGCCAGGTGCTTGGAGTGATGGTGGAGCTCCTGGCGGCGATCCCCTCGGTGGTGCTGGGGCTCTGGGGGATCTTTGTGATGGAGCCCTTCCTACGGCCAGGGCTCGAGAGCCTGCATCAATGGCTTGGCTGGCTGCCCTTCTTCTCCACCACTCCCCTAGGGCCAGGGATGGCGCCAGCGGTGTTGATCCTCGTGGTGATGATCCTGCCGATCATCACGGCCATCTCCCGCGATTCCCTGCAACAGGTTCCGCTCACGCTGCGGCAAGCGGCCTACGGCGTGGGCACCACCCGCTGGGGCGCGATCGTCCATGTAATCCTGCCGGCGGCGATTTCTGGCATCACCGGCGGCGTGATGCTGGCTCTGGGCCGGGCCATGGGTGAAACCATGGCGGTCACGATGCTGATCGGGAACTCCAACAACTTCAGCTTCAGCCTGCTGGCACCCGCCAACACGATCTCCTCGATGCTGGCCAACCAATTCGGTGAAGCCGATGGACTGCAGGTCTCAGCGCTGATGTACGCCGCCCTGGTGCTGATGGTGCTCACCTTGCTGGTGAACCTCCTGGCCCAGGTGATCGTGCGCCGTTTGAGCCTCAAATACTGAGCCCGATGACGTCCTTCAACCGCGGCTCCTTAACCCTGCAGCCCTCCCTGGCGCGCAACCGCTGGAATCAGCTGCTCACCGCTACAGCAGCTCTGTTCACCGCTCTGGCGGTGCTGCCGCTGATCGTGGTGATCGCCTACGTGCTGTTCAAGGGTGGATCCTTGATCACCCTGCAGCTGCTCACCGAGCTGCCACCGCCGCCGGGGCTGGACGGCGGTGGCATCGGCAATGCCATCCTCGGCACCCTGATCGTCACCCTGGTGGCAGCCCTGATTGCCGTGCCCGTGGGCGTGGGAGCCGGCGTGTATCTGGCTGAATTCGCCTCAGTCGGCTGGTTTGCCCGCTTTGTGCGCTTTGGAACCAATGTGCTGGCGGGTGTGCCATCGATCATCTGTGGCGTGTTCGTGTACGGCCTGCTCGTGAGCACGCGCCTGTTTTTCAACCAGAGCTACAGCGCCCTGGCCGGCGGCATCGCCCTGGCCGTGTTGATGTTGCCCACGGTGATCAAGACCACCGATGAAGCCCTGAAGCTGGTGCCCCAGGAGCTGCGCTGGGGGGCCATGGGCGTGGGCGCCTCGCGCTTTGTCACCATCACCCGCGTCACCTTGCCGGCGGCCTTCTCCTCCATTGCCACAGGCGTGGTACTGGCCATTGCACGGGCGGCTGGTGAAACAGCGCCCTTGATCTTCACGGCCCTGTTCTCACCGTTCTGGCCTGAAGGATTGTTCAATCCGATCGCATCGATGTCGGTGTTGATCTACAACTTCGCGATCATGCCCTATGAGGCCCAGATTGCTTTGGCCTGGGCGTCGTCGTTTGTGTTGGTGGTGATGATCCTGCTGGCCAATCTTTTGGCCCGTTGGCTGGGCCGCTTCAGCAACACCTGAGCTCACCCATTCGCCCCTGTTCCCAGCCCTGATTTCCATGTCGCCTGCCACCCCCAGCCCCTGCTTCAACCTCGAGAACGTGAGCATCAGCTACGGCAGCAACGTGGCTGTGCGGGGTGTGTACATGGAGGTGCCCCGCGGCAAGGTCACCGCCTTTATCGGTCCATCCGGGTGTGGCAAGAGCACGGTGCTGCGCTCCCTCAACCGCATGAACGACTTGATCGAGGGATGCAGCCTGAAGGGGCGCGTGCTGTTCGACAACCAAGACCTCTACGCCCGGGATGTGGATCCGGTGGAAGTGCGGCGGCGCATTGGCATGGTGTTCCAGAAGCCGAACCCCTTCCCGAAGAGCATCTACGAAAACATCGCCTTCGGCGCCCGCATCAATGGTTTCAAAGGAGATATGGATGAATTGGTGGAGCGCTCCCTGCGCAAAGCGGCCCTGTGGGATGAAACCAAAGACAAGCTCAAGGTGAGCGGCTATTCGCTCTCTGGCGGGCAGCAGCAGCGGCTGTGCATTGCCCGGGCGATTGCGATCGAGCCGGAAGTGATCCTGATGGATGAACCCTGCTCAGCGCTCGACCCGATCTCCACGTTGAAAATCGAGGAGATGATGCATGAGCTCAAGAAGAGCTACACGATTGTGATCGTGACCCACAACATGCAGCAGGCGGTCCGCGTCAGCGACATGACCGGCTTTTTCAACGTCACCCCCAATCCCGACAGCGACGGCAAGGTGGGCTGCCTGGAGGAATTCGCCGAGACCGAACTGATCTTCAACGCCCCCAAACAAAAAGCCACCCAGGATTACGTCACCGGCCGGTTCGGCTGATCCAAAAGATTGAGACCAGGCTGGCTGTCGACATAAAAAAACCGCCCTGGGGGCGGCTGGTCCGAAGACCTTAGAAACGGAGAGGGAGGGATTCGAACCCTCGATAGAGTTGCCCCTATACAGCATTTCCAGTGCTGCGCCTTCGACCACTCGGCCACCTCTCCGCGGGAGGGGGGCTTTTGCTGCGTCAACAGGTGACGCGGCTGCGCGGGGCAACGTTGAGAATGTAGCAGTCACCACGTCGTTCGCTGGTTGCGGCTATGCGCACCTTTCCCATCACGGTCCACTGGCGCCAGGAGAACCGCACCATCGCCCTGGACGTGCCGGAAGGGGAGTACATCCTGCGCAGCTTCGAGCAGCAGGGTGAACCGCTGCCTTTCAGCTGCCGCAACGGCTGCTGCACCGCCTGCGCCGTGCGCGTGCTGGAGGGGTCCATCGATCAGCGCGAAGCCCTGGGCCTGTCGCGCGAGATTCGCGCCAAGGGATACGGCCTGTTGTGTGTGGCCAGGGCCACCGGTCCGCTGGAGGTGGAAACCCAGGATGAAGACGAGGTGTACGAGCTGCAGTTCGGCCGCCACTTCGGCCGTGGCAAGGTGCGTGCCGGCCTACCCCTCGAGGAGGAATGAGCACACCTGAGCAGCAGCGGCTCTCGGATCAGAGCGCCGAAGCCAGTGGGCTGAGGCCTGGTGAGCTGGAACAGCTCGCCGATGTGGCCCGCCGAGCCGCAGAAGCGGGAGCGGCGCAACTGCTGCACCACTTTGGCCGCTTGGAATCCATCCGCGAAAAGGGGCGCGCCGGGGATCTGGTCACCGAGGCTGATGTGGCCGCCGAGCAGGCGGTGCTGGAGGTGCTGGAGCACGACACGCCAGAGCTGGGGGTGCTTGCCGAGGAGAGCGGACGCCGGCCCGGCCAGGGCTCAGCCCTGGAGTGGTGCGTGGATCCCCTCGATGGCACCACCAATTACGCCCACCGCTATCCCTTTTTCGGCACCTCGATCGGCCTCACCTGGAACGGCCAGCCGCTGCTGGGGGCCTTGGCCGTGCCGGCGCTGCAACAGCTGTATTGGGCCGCTCCAGGGCTCGGGGCCTGGTGCAACGGCAGCCGCATCCAGGTGAGCCAGTGCTCGAGCCTCGCCAGCTCCCTGTTGGTCACCGGCTTTGCCTACGACCGGCACGAGCGTCTGGATAACAACTACGCCGAATTCGCCTGGTTTACCCACCGCACCCGCGGCGTCCGCCGGGGCGGTGCGGCGGCCGTGGATCTGGCGTTTGTGGCCGACGGCCGCCTCGATGGCTACTGGGAGCGCGGCTTGTCTCCGTGGGACCTGGCGGCTGGCGTTGCCCTTGTGGAGCAGGCCGGGGGCGTGGTGTGCGCCTACGACGGCAGCCCCGCTCGACTGGCGGATGGGCGCTTGATCGCCTGCAGCCCCGGCTTGCGCCAAGCGTTGATCGATGGACTGGCCGCTTGCCAGCCGCTGAGCGGCGCCAGCTTTGGTGCACCGGAACTCGACAGGGCCGCTCCATAGGATCAGCCCCAGTTTGAGCGCATTGATCCGATGGCCCTGCAACCCGCTGCCGGCGCCAGGGATCTCAATCCGCGCGAGGTGGATGGCAACCGCTGGCTGTGCGACCAGCTCGCCGATGTGTACCGGCGCTGGGGGTATGCCGAAGTCGCCCCACCGCTGGTGGAGCGGCTTGAAACCCTCGAAGCCGGTGGTGGCATTCGCGATCGCGACCTGGTGCGGCTGGCTTCGGATGAGCCCCTGGGCCTGCGGCCGGAGATGACCGCTTCGATCGCCCGGGCCGCCTGCACACGGCTCGCCAGCCGGCCGCGCCCCCTGCGCCTGTGGAGCAGTGGTGCGGTGTTCCGCAGCGCCCTCAACGACGTGGGCCAACCCCGCTTAGACGAGCGCTTGCAAAGCGGGGTGGAACTGCTGGGTGCCGATGCCAGTCAGGCCTTGGTGGCGGATGCGGAGCTGCTGAGACTGTTGCTCGCCTGCTTGCGCCAACTGCAGATCACCGCGGCGCATCAACCCACGCTGCTGCTCGGCCACCACGGCATCCTCAGTGCGCTGCTCGATCAAGTGCCCGCGCAACAGCGTCTCGCCACGCGGCAGGCCCTGATCAATTTCGATCCATTGGCCCTGGCGGAGCTGGAATTCCCCGGTCACCAGCGCCAGGGTCTGCAACAGCTCCTGCGGCTGCGGGGTGACACCAAGGCGGTGCTCTATCAACTGGAGCAGCTGCTGGGCCCCTCCAGCCTTCTGGAGCAATTGGCGGGCACCTTGAGCAGCGTGGCCGACGTGGCATCGCAGCAAGGCGTGAGGCTCCAGCTCGATCCAAGCTTCCAACCCCATTTCGACCTCTACGACGGGCTGGTGCTGAAGCTGGTCTGCCAAGGCTCGGTGGCGCCGGTAGCGCTGGCCAACGGCGGGCGGTACGACGCCCTGGTGGCCCGCTTCGGCGGCGCAGCCGGCGGCATGGGCTTCAGCTTCGATGTGGAGGCGATTCGCGACCTGATCGGCACCGACGCCAGTGCCCCCCAGCGCCCTGCCGCCACGCTGGTCGCCTACAGCGCATCCAGCCAGCTGAGCGAAGCGCTCGATCAACTGGAAGCCCTGCACCGGGAGGGAACCCGGGCTGAATTGCTGCAGAGCCCTTGCACCACCCGCTCCGCCGCCGAAGCGATCGCTGCAGAGCGCGGCTGCGCCGCCTGCCACTGGGTTGGTTCCTAGGATCCGCGCACTCGCAGCGCTGCCCAATGGCCCACACGATCGTCACCGACATCTGCGAAGGGGTGGCCGATTGCGTGGATGCCTGCCCGGTGGCCTGCATCAACCCAGGCAGTGGGGCCAACGCCAAGGGCACAGCCTTCTACTGGATCGATTTCGACACCTGCATCGACTGCGGTATTTGCCTGCAGGTGTGTCCTGTGGCCGGAGCGATCGTGCCTGAAGAGAAACCGGATCTGCAGCGGGTGGGCTGAGAACGGGTCTGCTCATGTCGAGTCAGTGGGACAACTTTCTGCGCAACCTGGGGGAGTGGCGCGGCAGCTTCGCCAGCCTTGACGCCAACGGCGCCGTGGTGGAGTCGACAGCCTCCATCCTCACGCTGGAGCAGGGCGAGGACGAGCGCTTGGTGCACTTCCGCCTGCGGCGCTTCGCCGATGGCGACCTGAACGGCGAACCCAGCCGCGACATGAGCGAGGACTACCGCAACCTCGGGCGGCAGGTGGTGTTCTTCGAGAGCGGCACCTTCTGCAAAGGCCGCCTGCAGGTGGCGCCGGGCACGCCCTTCGGCGGCGAGTTCGGCTTCATCTGCGGCGACCGCCGCCATCGCCTAGTGCAGCTGCACAACGATGACGGCGGCTTCGCCAACCTTGTGCTGATCCGTGAATTCAGGGCTGGCAGTAACGCCCAGGAACTCCCGGCCCTCACGCCGGATCAACTCCTCGGCAGCTGGAGTGGCATGGCCGCCACGATCACGGCCGATTGGCCTGAACCCGACCAGGCCGCTTGCCGCTTCGAGGTGAGTGCCACCACACCCGGCAGCCTGCACATCCAAACGAACCTGGGGGGACAGAGCGAGAGCGTGGAGGCCGGCAACACCGATCCGCTGCTGCAGCTCACCTGGATGGCGGATGGCGGGTATCACCTCACCCCGCGCCATGTGGACCACCGCAGCGCTTTTGCGGTGGAGGCCGGTTGGCTCAGCGCACCCGATCGGCTCGAACGGCTGATCCGCCGCTACGACGCCAGCGGCGCCTGGACCTCAGCCACCCAGATCATCGCCACGCGTGACTGACTCCACCGACCAGGATCGGCTGCAGCAGCTGGGCCGCTTCGGGCTTCGAGCCCTGCGCATCGCCGCCAGCACCGTGTCGCTGATTGAACTGCTCCGCTCCGAGTGGACTGGGGGCATCGCCGCCGGCGTGGCCTGGCTGGTGTTTGTTCAGGTGGAACGGCGCGTCGTCCCCCCCAGCTGAGGGGTCGGTTTCCTGCCCATCGCGCCCCCTTGGCGGGCTGCCCTGATCCAGAGGAATCTGGTGCCACGTTGCGTTGAACGCTGTGGTGCTGCAGGCAGAACAGGGCCAGATCCAGATCCACACCGAGAACATCTTCCCGATCATCAAAAAGGCCGTCTACAGCGGCCATGAGGTGTTCCTGCGGGAGCTGGTAAGCAACGGCGTGGATGCGATCAGCAAGCGCCGCATGGCGGCCATGGCCGGCGATTGCAGCGAGGGCAGCGAGGGCAAGATCTCAATCCGCATCGACCGCGAAGCCAAGACCCTCACCATCTCCGACAACGGCATCGGCATGAGCGCCGATGAGGTGAAGCGCTACATCAACCAGGTGGCCTTCTCCAGCGCCGAAGATTTTCTCGAGAAGTACAAGCAGGAAGACGACGCCATCATTGGCCACTTCGGCCTGGGCTTCTACTCCAGCTTCATGGTGGCCAAGCAGGTGGAGCTGGTCACGCTGTCGGCCCGCGAGGGCAGTGAAGCGGTGCGTTGGAGCTGCGATGGCTCCCCCAACTTCAGCCTTGAGGCGGCGGAGCGATCGGAACCCGGAACCGATGTGATCCTGCACCTCATGGATGAGGAAGAGGAGTACATCGAGCCGGCGCGCATCCGCACGCTGATCACCACCTACTGCGACTTCATGCCGGTGGAGGTGCAGCTCGAGGGTGAAACCGTGAACAAGCGGGAAGCCCCCTGGCGCAAGAGCCCCCGCGACCTCACCGACAACGACTACATCGAGCTCTACCGCTACCTCTATCCCTTCCAGGGCGATCCGCTGCTCTGGGTGCACCTCAACACCGACTACCCCTACAACCTGCAGGGCATTCTCTATTTCCCGAAGTTCAGCGGCCGCGCCGACTGGGAGAAAGGCGAGATCAAGCTCTACTGCAACAACGTGTTCGTGAGCGACTCGATCAAGGAGGTGGTGCCCCGCTACCTGCTGCCCCTGCGGGGCGTGATCGATTCGCCCGATATCCCGCTGAATGTGAGCCGCTCAGCCCTGCAGACCGACCGGCGCGTGCGCTCCATCGGCGGTTTCGTGGCCAAGAAGGTGGCGGATCGGCTCAAGCAGTTGCACCGCGATGAGCCCAAGCGCTACGCCGAGATCTGGGAATCCCTGGCCCCCTTCATCAAGATCGGCGCCATGGAAGACGACAAGTTCGCCGAGCAGGTGGCGGATCTGGTGTTGTTTGGAACCACAGCGGCGTCGGGCGACGGCGACAGCCCTGACCCCATCCCCGGCGAGAACAACAAAGCCTTCACCACCCTGGCCGGCTACCGCTCCCGCCTAAGCCCAGACAACGACAAGCGCATCCTCTATTGCACCGATGAGGCAGGTCAGGCCGGTGCCCTCGCCCTCTGGAAGGGGCAGGGCGCTGAGGTGCTCTTGGCCGATACCTTCATCGATACCCAGTTCATCCCTTGGCTGGAATATCGCCATGAAGAGCTGAAATTCCAGCGGGTCGACAGCGAACTCGATGACTCCCTGCAGGAGAAGGAGAGCGAACTCGCCGATGCCGACGGCAAAGACAGTTCGGAGAAGGTGCGCGACCTGTTCAAGAGCGCCTTGAACAATGACAAGGTGACCATTCAGGTGCAGGCCCTCAAGGGCGACAACGCCCCCGCCGCCCTGATCCTGTTGCCGGAGCAGATGCGCCGCATCAACGACATGGGCGCCCTGATGGAGCAGCGCCTCCCCGGCCTGCCCGATCACCACGTGCTGCTGGTGAACCGCAAGCACCGTCTGGTGGAAGGTCTGCTCAAGCTCTCCGCCGGCTCGGTGATCACCGGTGGCGGCGCCAGCTCCCCCAGCCAACAGCTGGCGGATGACCTCAGCCGTCACGTGTATGAAATGGCACGCCTGGCCGTGGGCGGCCTGGAGCCGAATCAACTCGCCGGCTTCCAGCAACGCAGCTGCGATCTGATGGGTCAGTTGATGGATCGGGGGCTCTAGGTCGGCTCCCCGATTTGACATCCCCGGGGCTTCAGGGGAAGGTGGAAACAGCCCGCTCAGGCCACCTTTCCCTGTTGTGCCGGTGAACACCGGCACGGTGGCCAGGGCCGATCACTGATGCCAACCGGCGTCCGACGGCCCCATGAGCTGCAGTCCCTTGAATGCGCAGCATGCCGAGTTCCTTCGTGTTGGTCTATCACCGCTCACCTTTTGATGAGGTGATCGACTCCGAAGGGCAGCGTCAGTGGCAGGACCAGAAAAGTCCAAACGGGATCATCCCCACGCTGCGCAATTTGTTCCGCTCACAGCCCTCCGGCACCTGGATTGCCTGGCGCGAGGACGCGGCGACCGATGCGGAGGATGAAACCCTCACGGTTGATGCGTCGGTGGATGGTGCGCCGCCGATTCGCTTGCGCCGGATTCCCCTGCGCAAGCAGCAGATCGGTAGCTTCTATCACGTGACCTCAAAAGAATCGATCTGGCCGATTCTGCATAGCTTCCCCGGCTTCTTTGAGGTGAACAATGCCGACTGGAAAACCTTCCAAGACGTGAACCGGCGCTTCGCTGAAGCGGCCTGCAAGGAAGCGGCACCCGGTGCTTCCATCTGGATTCACGATTACAACCTCTGGCTCACACCCGGCTACATCCGGGAGCTGCGGCCTGACGTCAAGATCAGCCTGTTTCACCACACACCCTTCCCGAGCAGTGATGTGTTCAGCATCCTGCCCTGGCGCGAGGAAATCCTCGAAAGTCTGCTGAGCTGTGATGCTGTGGGCTTCCACATCCCGCGCTACGCCGAAAACTTCGCCCGAGCCGCCAGCAGTCTGCTCGCAGTGGAGAAAGGTCCGAAAACCACCGTTGCCTCCCACTTCCTGCCCTGCGGCAGCGCCCTCGCCCAACCCGATGCCACGCCTTGGATCGAGTACCGCGGACGGCGCGTGCAACTGGTGTCCACGCCGGTGGGCACCAGTCCAGAGGTGATCACCACCCTGCGCAACAGCGCGGGCGTGCAACAGCTGATCAGCGAGATCGAGGAGGGCAGCAAGCGGGGTCGCCGCTTGATCCTCTCCGCCAGCCGGGTGGACTACACCAAGGGCAATCAGGAACTGCTCCTCGCCTACGAACGGCTGATGGAACGGCGCCCTGATCTGCACGGCGAGGTGGTGCTGGTGCTTGCCTGCGTGGCTGCCAATTCCGGGATGAAGGTGTACACAGACACCCAGCGCAGCATCGAGGAGATGGTGGGCCGCATCAACGGCCGATTCAGCCGCATCGACTGGGTGCCGATTCGTCTCACCACCCAGCGCATTCCCTACGAGGAAATGGTGGCCTGGTTTGCCTCCGCCGACATCTGCTGGATCACACCACTGCGCGATGGCCTGAATCTGGTGGCTAAGGAATATGCCGCAGCTCGGAAAGGCAAGGGGGGCACGCTTGTGCTCTCCGAATTCACTGGAGCCTCCGTGGTGATGAAGGGTGCTGTGCTCACCAATCCCTATTCCCATCGCCGCATGGATGAGGCGATTGAAGCGGCCCTGGCGATGCCTCCTGAACAGCAGTCGAGCCGTATGGCCTCGATGGTGCAGGCGGTGGAGCGCCTCAGCGTGGACAACTGGGCTGAGGAACAGCTGCGGGCCATCCAACCGATGCAACCGGCGCTCATCGCTTGATGGCGCGCCGCTGGCCACTGGTACTGCTGGTGATGCTCACCAGCGTGTTGCTGGGGCTGTGGGGCCTGGCCGCTACTGCCGTGGAGCGGGTGACTGTGCTGATGCCGGCGCCCTTCGCTGAGGCCACCACAGAATTGGTGAAGGCGTTCAACCGCGAGCATCCCGGTCTTGAACTGAGCGTGAGCCGAGGACCGCTGGAAACCGAGGCGGTATCGGATCTGGCGATCAGCAGTCTGCTGTTGGGAAGCAGTCCCTACGACCTGCTGCTGATGGACGTCACCTGGACGCCGAAATACGCAGCAGCGGGCTGGCTGGAGCCGCTGGAGCACTGGCTGGGCGACGATGCATTGGCCGATCTGGCTCCCGGGGCGGAGCTGGGTAATGCCTTCAACGGGCATCTCTGGCGCTTCCCACTGGTGGCGGACATGGGCCTGCTGTTCTGGCGCACCGATCTGATGGAGGCCCCACCGCGCACACCGGCGGAGCTCGAGGCGATCAGCCGGCGCCTTCAGGCCAGCGGTGAGGTGCCGTGGGGGTACGTCTGGGAAGGCAAGCAATACGAAGGCCTGAGCTGCGTGATGGTGGAGATGCTGCGCGGCTTCGGGGGGCACTGGCTGGATCACAACCAGCCCGACCTGAGCAGCCCAGCGGCCATCGAGGCCACCACCTGGCTGAACCATCTGGTGGAGGCCGGCATCACGCCGCCCACGGTGACCAACATGGCTGAACCGGAGGCGCTGCAGGCCTTTCAGGCGGGGGATGCCGCGTTCATGCGCAACTGGCCCTATGCCTGGGCTGAACTGAATCGGGCCGAGTCGCCCCTGCGCGGCAAGGTGGGCATCACCACGATGGTGAGTCAGCCCGGGGAACCCCACGCCGCCACCCAGGGCAGCTGGGGGCTGGCCGTGCTGGCGGGCTCTCGCCACAAGCAGGCCGCTGTGGAGGCGCTGCGCTTCCTCACCAGTGAGGAGGCGCAGAAGCAGCTGAATCTGCAGTGGGGTTACACCCCCACGCGGGTCAGCGTCTTCAACGACCCCGAACTGTTAGCGACCAACCCAGTGCTGGCCGAGCTGAAGCTCGCCCTGGGCGATGCCGTGCTGCGACCGCTCACCCCCATCTACGCCCAGCTGAGTGATTTGCTCTACCGCGACGTGAACGCCGTGTTCAGCGGCGCTGTGGAGCCGGCGCCGGCGATGCAGCAGCTGCAGACCAACAGCGAGCGACTGTTGCTTACGGCGGGGGCAGCAGGGTGATGCGCTGGCGCTTCTGGCTGCTCATGGCGCCGGCTCTGCTCTGGCTGGTGGCGATGTTTGCTGCACCGCTGCTCCACTACGCCTGGCTCAGCACCCAGGCCGAGACGGTGCTCACCGGCCTTCAGCCCAGGCCGGTCGGTGCCGAGCAGTGGCTGCGGCTCTGGAACGATGCCCGCTTCTGGCAAGACACCTGGCAGACGCTGCGCTTCAGCGCTGCATCTGTGGGGCTCGAGATGCTGCTGGGACTGGCCATGGCCTTGCTGCTGCATCAGCCTCTGCGGGGTCGCGGGCCCCTGCGCACCATCAGCCTGTTGCCCTGGGCGCTGCCCACCACCGTGATGGCCCTCGGTTGGCGCTGGATCTTCAACGATCCCTACGGGCCGATCAATCAACTCAGCAACCGGCTTGGGCTGGGCCCGATTCCTTTTCTCTCCAATCCAGCGATCACCTGGATGGCCGCGGTGTGGGCCGACACCTGGAAAACCACCCCATTCGTAGCGCTGCTGCTGCTGGCAGGGCTGCAGACGATTCCGTCGGATCTCTATGAAGCAGCGGCCTTGGAGGGCGCCGGCCCCTGGCAGAGCCTGCGCCGCATCACCTTGCCGTTGCTCACCCCCTATCTACTGATCGCTCTGCTGTTCCGCCTGGCCCAGGCCCTCGGGGTCTTCGATTTGATCCAGGTGCTCACGGGTGGTGGACCAGCCGGCAGCACCGAAAGCCTGGCCCTCTACGCCTACCTCAACGCGATGCGCTTCCTGGATTTCGGCTACAGCGCCACGGTGATGCTCGGCTCATTTGCAGTGCTGCTGTTGGTGGCGGCCGCCGCTGCAGGCGCCGTTCGCCTCACGCGACCCACGCCAGGAGGGGTGCGCTGATGGCTCGCCTCGTGCTGCTGATCTGGAGCTTGGGCCCCATGCTCTGGCAGCTCTACACCTCCCTGCGGCCCACGGAAGCGCTCACGGGAGGGCTGGGTCGCCAGGCCGGCTGGACCCTGAGCCACTACCAGCTCCTGTTGCAGGGCGAGCCTCCGTTTCTGCTCTATCTCGTTAACAGTGCCGTGGTGGGGGCCACCAGCACCGCCCTCACCCTGGCCCTGGCGGTGCCCTGTGCCTATGGCCTCAGCCGGATCGGCCGCACGGTCTCGCGCGGTGTATCGCTGCTGGTGGCCGGTGCCGCCGCGTTCCCAGCGGTGCTGCTGTTCCTGGCCTTGCTGGAGGTGGCACGCGACTGGCATCTGGCCAACAACCTGTTGGCCCTGAGCCTTCCCTATGCAGGTTTATGCCTGCCATTGGCGATCCTGCTGCTGCAGGCCTCATTCCGCGATCTGCCTCTGGAATTGGAGGAGGCAGCGGTGATGGAGGGCATGGGCCTCTGGCAGCGCCTGCGCTGGGTGCTGCTGCCGCTAATGGCCCCGGCGATCGCTAGCGCTGCCCTGTTGATCTTCATCTTCTGCTGGAACGAATACCCAATCGCCCTCACCTGGCTCAGCCGCAGCGATCTGCTCACGCTTGCCCCAGCCATGGCCCGCATCGCCGGATCGTCGGTGTACACCATTCCCTATGGCGCCTTCGCCGCCGCCACCGTGCTGGGAAGCACCCCACTGATCCTGCTGATGCTGCTGTTCCAGCGGCAGATCATCAGCGGCCTCACCCAGGGAGCGATCAAAGGATGACCACCACCCCACCCGCCCTGGCTGCAGGCCTGGTCTTGCACAGGCTCAGCCGCCGCGTGCAGCAACAAACGCTGCTCGATCAGCTCAGCCTGGAGGTGGCGCCTGGCGAGATCTTGGCTCTGCTGGGCCCCAGCGGTTGCGGCAAAAGCACCACGCTGCGGCTGATCGCCGGCCTCGACCCCGTGAGCGCCGGTGAGATCCGCCTCGGTGGAGCGGCGATCACCCACCTCCCGCCGGCTCAGCGGCAAGTGGCGATGGTGTTCCAGAGCTATGCCCTGTTCCCGCATCTGAGCGTGGAGCGCAATCTCAGCCTGGGCATGGAGCTGCGCGGTGTGCCGAAAGCTGAAATCGCCCGCGATCTTGATCAGGTGCTGGCCCTGTTGCAGCTGGAGGAGCTGCGCACGCGCCGGCCGGCGGCCCTCTCCGGTGGCCAGCGGCAGCGGGTGGCTCTCGCACGCGCCCTGCTGCGCAAACCGGCCCTGTTTCTGCTGGATGAGCCGATGAGCAATCTCGATGCTCAGCTGCGGGAAGACCTGCGCGGTGAACTGCGCACCCTGTTGCGCAGCACCGGGGTGCCGGTGGTGTATGTGACCCACGACCAGCATGAGGCGATGGGACTGGCGGATCGCATCGCCGTGCTGCGTGCAGGGCAGCTGCAACAGATCGGCACCGCGGAGGAGCTCTACAACACCCCCACAAATCGCTTCGTGGCGAGCTTCCTGGGCAATCCCACAATCAATCTGATCGATACGGCTGAACTGCAGCTGGGCCTGAGGCCGGAGCGGTTGCAGCTGGCCGCAGCAGGCAGTGCGATCGGCGCGGGCTGGTCGGCCCTGGAGGGGAAGCTCAGCCATCGAGAGTGGCTGGGGGATCGCGTGATCTCCCACGTGCACTGCCCCGGCCACGGCACGTTGAAGGTGATCGGTGATGCCGGCCCGGTGGCCGATGCGGTTCAGGTGCGCTGGCGGCAGGAGGCAGAACTACGGTTCGAGCGCGAGAGCGGAGTGCTGCTGCCGCTCACCACACGTTCTCAATAACGTTCATCGCCTGCAGGTAGGCCGGCAGATCGTCGCTGTTCACCGATTCATCGTCGACAAAGCTGTCGCCACCAGCGGAGCGGCGGGCCAGATCGGCTACCACCGCGCTCACCATCAAATCGAGGGCGGCTGGGTTGTCGAGATTCTGGAGAGCGTCGGCATAACGACGGCTATGGGTGGGGCGCACCGATTCCTGGCAGTAATTGCTCAGCTCGCGGCTTTCAGTCATCACCGCGAAAGCGGTCTGTTTGGAACTCTGACGACCAAAGATCGCCATATAGAGCAAGTTGCCGAGGGAGGCGTCGTGGATCGGAATCGAATACTGGCGGAGGATCTGCGGCCAATAGCGCAGCGAGCGCAGACCTTCCAGGCCACCTTTCGCTAAACCGGCCTGCTCACACCACTGCTCGAATTCCTCCAGGCTGGCCGGGCAGCGGCCAAGGTCGCGCATGCGCTCAGCCAGCACCACCCCGGCCTGAAAATTGCGGGTGGGACTGCCGGTGCTGGGCAGCATCATGCTGCCGCGCACATCCGCCACCATCGCCGTGAGCTGCGAGAAGGTGTGATCGCGCACCTTTTCCATGTCACCATCGCGAACCAGCGCCGCTTCAATGCGCTGCACGCCGTAACCGAGCTCCGTGAGCGCGATCGGCTGGCGGTAATACAGCCGCTGGCGGTCGCTGCGTGCCATTGAGACCGTGGCGGCCTGATCGAGGCACTGCTCCAACAGAAGTGTGAGCAGCGTGGGCAGAACACCTGGATTCTCACGGTGGTAGGTGTAACCAAACCCCGCGAAGATCGAGGCCATGTTCTTGGCCGCCTTGATGTATTGCCCCTCGATATTGTGCACTCCCGCCGACACTTGAATGTTGGGTGACAGGCGATCCAGCAGGCGTGCACCTAATAACGCCGTGAGGGCATTGGGATGGCAGAAATTAGCGGTGAAGCTATCGAGCGGGTTCCGCAGGGCTCCATGGCGATGGAAGCCGCTGAAGAAGGCCAGGTTGGGCTGCTTCTGGCACAGGACATAGGCCTCATTGGTGATCGGATCGTGGCAAAACGATCCCGCCAGACAGGCCAACACCACATGTTCACGGCGCAGGACCTGCCGCAGTTCCAGCGACTCCTGCAGATCTTCCTCGACGTGGTTGCTGTTGGCGCTCAGCACCACAACATCGCAACGTTCGATCAGATCCCGCAGGGTGTTGGGCACGCGGCTGGTGCCCTGCAGGTGGCTCCCCATCTGCTCCATCGTGGCGATGTGCTCGGGGTCCATCCCCGCCAGATCTCGCTCCGAGAAGGCACCCAGCAACCGGCGACCAGGGCGAGGAGCCAGCAGCAGCCGCGATCCATCGGTCTGCATGGCGCAGTTGTAAGCCAGAGCAGCCGGATACAGACCAACGCTGTAGAAGCCCACTTTTCCCTGCTCCAGCGCCAGCAAGCGCTCGCGGATCAGTGTGGGATCAAGGTTGGGCTCAAAAAATCCGTTCTGCAAAACCAGTCTGTTGGAGGCACACCACCCCTCCATCTTGCGGGCTGAACCGACAAGCATGGGAGGGTGGAGCAACCCGTACCCCCAGGTGCCGCCCACCGATGCCGCGTCTCAGCCTGGACGAACTGCTGCTGGAACTCACGGCTGAGGAGGATCTGCTGTTTGTTCAGGACCTCGATGGCGTGTGCATGCCGCTGGTGCGCGACCCGCTGACCCGCAGGCTGCAACCGCAGACGATCCGTGCTGCAGCGCGGCTAGGCGACTGCTTCCGCGTGCTCACCAACGGCGAACACGGCGGGCGCCGCGGCGTGAACCGACTGGTGGAGCAGGCGCTGCAACCCGAGGTCGATCCAGCACAGGCAGGGCTCTATCTGCCGGGCCTGGCCGCCGGTGGCGTGCAACTGCAAACGCGGCATGGCGTCCTGAGCCATCCGGGGGTGAGCGAGGCCGAACTGGAGTTCCTGCAGAGCGTGCCGTTGCGGATGCGCGACCGCCTGGCGCCGCTGCTGGAGCAGACCTTGCCCCACAGCACTCGCGCAGAGCGCGAACAGCTGCTGGATCGGATCGTGCTCGACAACGCCGTCTCCCCCACCACCAACATCAATTTGGTGGTGAAGCAGCTGCAGGGCGATCTGCCGCGGATTCAGCAGCTCCAGGAGCAATGCCTGGAGCTCTTGCTCGAGCTGCTCCATCAAGCAGAACGCGCAGGGCTAAGCAACAGCTTCTTCCTTCACCTAGCGCCCAATCTGGGGCTCGAGGGCAACCGCGAACGCCTGCGCCCGGCCTGCGCCGATCGGTCCGGCACCACCGATTTTCAATTCATGCTGCAAGGCGCCGTGAAGGAGGCAGGCCTGCTGGTGCTGATCAACGAGCATGTGCGCCGCCGCACCGGCTCGGCTCCGCTGGGAGACGAGTTCAATGTGCGATCGGCGCCGCGGGATCTCGATGCGCTCACGGCCCTCTGCGTCGAGCGAATTCCAGCGGAGCTGATGCCAACACTCACAGGCGTGGGCGACACGATCACCTCAGAACCCACACCCGATGGCCGGGGCTGGCAACGGGGCGGTAGCGACCGTGGTTTTCTCACGCTGGTGCAACAGCTGGGCAACGCCTATGGGCGGCCCAACAGGGTGATGCTGGTGGACAGCAGTGGCGGGGAACTGGAGCGGCCCAGCCATCGCGATCCCCACTTGCGCGGTCTCACCGATCCAGAGGATCCACTGCAGCTCAATGTGCTTGTGCCAGGCGGGCCCGCGGCCTATTGCGACTGGTTTGAGCAGCTCAGCCGACAGCGAAACGTTTGAGTGGAGGATGGCCGGGGGCTGACAGCGCCGCCCGGCCGCCTTATGTCTGAAGAAGGCGCAGGTCAGGCCGATGGCGGTTCATGCGGACGCTGGGGTACCCACCGCCCAGCCATGGTGGGACGGTGCGGTGATCTATCAGCTGATGCCCCGCAGCTTCAGCGATGCCAACGGCGATGGCATCGGTGATCTGCAGGGCCTCCAGAACCGTCTGAGCTATCTGCGCTGGCTGGGGGTGGACGCCATCTGGCTCACACCGATCTATCCCTCACCGTTGCGGGACGGCGGTTACGACATCACGGATTTCACCGACGTGCACCCAGAACTGGGTGATTTGGCTGGGCTGCATCGCTTGATTGAGGCCGCCCACGGCCACGGGCTCAAGGTGATCCTCGATCTGGTGTTGAACCACACCAGCAACCTGCATCCCTGGTTCCAGCGGGCCCGCTTCGCAGCTCCTGGCAGCGCCGAGCGCAACTACTACGTCTGGAGTGACAGCGATGAGCGCTACGGCAGTGCGCCCGTACTGTTCCGCCATTTCGAGCGCTCGAACTGGCAATGGGATGCCTTGGCCGGGCAGTTTTATCTGCATCGCTTTCTGCATCACCAGCCCGATCTCAATTACGACAACCCCGCCGTGCAGGAGGCGATGCTCCAGGTGGTGGAGTTCTGGCTCGAGCGCGGTGTGGATGGCTTCCGCCTCGATGCCATTCCATTTCTATTTGAACGGGAGGACACCCGTTGTGAGGGGCTCCCGGAGACCCACGCCTTCCTGAAGCGTCTGCGCAGCCGCGTGCAGGCGTGCAGCCGTCGCCGCGGGCGGCCAGAGGTGCTGCTGCTGGCGGAAGCGATTCAGCCGATGGATGAGGCGATGCCTTACCTCGATGAGGGAGAGCTGCACGCCGCCTTCAACTTCGCGCTCACCGCCCATCTGTTCGCTGCGGTGTCGTATGGCCAGGCGGCCCATCTGGTGCAGTTCCTCAACGAGCTGAGCGAGCGTGATGTGGGCCGGGGCTGGGCCCTGCCACTGCGCAACCACGATGAACTCTGGTTGGGCGATGGGCACCTGGTGCCGCAGGAGGTGATCCATCGCATCCGCAACGGCCTGCCCGCCGCTCAGGGGCACTGGCTCAACTGGGGCATCAACCGCCGCCTGGCACCCCTGCTCAACGGTGATCCCAGGCCCAACATGGCGCTCCATGCCCTGCTGTACAGCCTGCCCGGCATGCCGTGCCTCTATTACGGCGATGAACTGGGGATGGGCGACTGGCCCGGTCTGCGGGATCGCGATACCAATCGCACGCCGATGGCCTGGACACCGGATCGCAACGGCGGATTTTCCTCCGCGGCGGATCCGTTGCTGGTGCTACCGCCGATCACCGCGCCGGGATACGACTACCGCGTGGTGAATGTGGAGGTTCAGAAATCGCTGAACGGCTCCCTGCTGAATTGGCATCGCCGCATGTTGATGAGCCGCAAGCTCCTGCCGGCCCTGCGCCACGGGGATTTCCACATGCTGCCCAGCGGCCACCCGAGCATGGTGAGCTACGTGCGCCAAAGCCCGGAAATGACCGTGCTGGTGGCCGTCAACCTGAGCGGAACCGGCGCGTCAACCCAGCTGAACCTGGAGCCGTGGCAGGGGCAGCGGGTGCGTGAACTGCTCTGGGGTTGTGACTTTCCAGAGGCCACAGGAGAGTGGTTTGTGTATCTGCCGGCCTACGGATTCGGCTGGTGGCTGCTCGGGGATGCGGAATTGAGTTCCTCCAGCAGGCCAGATGCTGCAGCGGTGAGCCGCTCCGCCTCGGCCTGATCCAGAAAACCGAGGCGGGAGCGACGTTGCAGCAAGTCATCGCTGCTGCGGGCCAGCTCATGGCGGTGATTGAAGCGCCACTCGGCCACGCTCACAGGCACCACGGCACTGAGCGGCTCTAGGGCGGCGCGATCGGGAGCCTCATCCAGCAGTTGTCGCGCCCGTAGCCCATAGCTGCCGATCAGATGAGCTGCCTGCTGGGCACCACCAGGCAGCTCAGCCACCAGTTGAGCGCGCAGCTGTTGCACAGCACTGCCCGTTTCCGCCGCCGTGGCGGCAGCACCCAGCAGGGGCAGGGGCTGAGCCTGGCTCCCTTGGCCGCCCATCACGCGCAGAGCATCCAAAGCAAGGGTGCGGCAGGTGGTCCATTTGCCGCCCAGCAGGCTGATCAGGCCGCAGGGGAGTTGTTCCACCTCGTGTTCGCGCACCACGCGGCTGCTGCTGGCGCCGCCCGCCGGTTGGATCAAGGGGCGCCCACCGGCCCAGCTGGCGCTGATCGCCTTAGCGCTGAAGCCGGGAAACCACTGCTGCAGGTGCTCCACCAGGTAGGTGGTTTCCTCCGGCGTCACCTGGGTGGCCGCATCCGCTGGGCAGGCCTGGTCGGTGGTGCCCACCAGCGTGCGGCCGAGAAAAGGAAGCACAAACAACACCCGGCCATCGCGGGTGTGCGGAATCAGCAGCCCCACGCCAGCGGGACAGAGCGACGCACGCAGCACCAGGTGCATACCGCGGCTCACCAGCAGCCGCGGCGGGGCATCGGGCTGAGCCAGCTGCCGGAGCCGATCAGCTGCGATGCCGGTGGCATTCACGATCCGCGGCGCCTCCCAGCGCTGTTGACGGCCGTCTGTGCCCTGACTGATCGCCGCCTGCAGGCGGCCGTTGCTCTGCTCGAAACCCACCACCGAACAGTCGCGCTGCACCACAACGCCAGCCGCTTGAGCGGTAAGCACCAGCAGCAGGTTGAGGCGGGCGTCATCGAACTGGCCGTCGCTGTAGAGCAGCCCGCCATGCAGCTCCAGCTGGAGCCCCGGCAACAGCTGTTGAAGCTGCGCGGCGTTGAGGCCCTGGGTGGGTTTCAGGTTGGCGGCCCCAGCCAGCTGGTCGTACATGCCCAGCCCCAGGCGGTAGTAGAGCTGCTCGAAGGCATGGCGCGTCGGCAGCGCAATGCGCAGTTCTCGGGCCAGATAAGGCGCCTGGTCGATCCAATAGCGCCGTTCGGCGAGCGCTTCGCGCACCAGCTTCAGCTGCGCGGGATCGGCCCGCTTGAAGGCCAGCTCCAGGTAACGCACACCGCCATGCAGCAGCTTCGTGCTGCGGGAGCTGGTGCCGATGGCTGGATCGTGCGCTTCGAGCAGGGCCACCTTCAAACCGCGCCGCACAGCCTCGAGGGCGAGGCAAGCGCCGCTGCTGCCGGCGCCGATCACCACCAGGTCAAAGGTTTGCATCACCATGCCAATGCAGACAACGACGGACGGCTTCCTGCCAGCGGCGGCGCCAGAGCTGACGATCCGCGGCTGACAACTGGGGCTCAAAGCGGCTGGAGCTGGCCACAACGCGCTGGCGGATCGCATCGAGATCACGCACCACGCCCACCTCCTGCCCGGCCATCAGGGCCACGCCCCGGGCGGTGGATTCCAGATGGGCGGGACGGCGCACCGCCAGGGCCGTGCTGTCGGCCTGGGCCTGCATCAACACATTGGAGGCTGCGGCACCGCCATCCACCGCAAGCTCCTGCAGGGGCTGGCCCAAGGCGGCTTCGGCCGTATCCACCAACGTGCTCACGGCCAAGGCGATTCCATTGAGGGCAGCGCGGGCCAGATGAGCGGCACTGGTGTCGCGGGTGAGGCCGATCAGCAAACCGCGGGCGCTTGGATCCCAGTGGGGCGAGCCCCAGCCGGTGAAGGCCGGCACCAGCATCAACGCACCAGCGGAGGGCACCGAAGCAGCCAGGGCATCGATCTCGGCAGACGACTCGATCAGTCCCAGCCCATCGCGCAGCCACTGCACCACGGTGCCGGCATTGAACAGGCTGCCCTCAATGCAATAGGTGGTACGGCCACTGGCATCACTCCAGCCCACTGTGCTGAGCAGCCCGCCTTCCGCCCGCACGGGCTGATCGCCGCAGGCCACCACCAGAAATGCACCGGTGCCGTAGGTGCACTTGGCCTGGCCTGGTGACAAGCAGAGCTGGCCATAGGTGGCCGCTTGCTGATCGCCGAGCACCGCCGTGATCGGCACGCCCGCGAAAGGCAGCCCGGGGGCGATGCAAGCGAAGCTGCCGCGACTGGGCAGCAGCTGCGGCAGCTCATCGCTGGAGAGCCCCACCGCGGCCAGGGCCTGCGGCAGCCAGACGCGCTGCTCGAGATCCATGAGCAACGTACGGCTGGCGTTGCTGTGGTCAGTGGCGTGCAGTTGCTTGCCGCTGAGCTGCCAGAGCAGCCAGCTGTCGACGGTGCCGACGCAGAGATCTCCCGCAGCCTGAGTGGCCGCAGCCTCAGGCGTGTGATCGAGCAACCAGCGAATCTTGCTGGCACTGAAATAGGGATCGAGCACCAGGCCGGTGCGCTGCTGCCACTCGGCTGCATCCGGGCGCTGCTGCCAGCGGCGGCAGAGTTCACTGGTGCGGCGGTCCTGCCAGACCAGGACCGGGCCCAGGGAAGCGCCATCGCTGCGCCGCCAGAGCACCGTGGTTTCCCGTTGGTTGGTGACGCCGCAGGCGCAAACAGCGCGGCGTTGGCTGTCAGTGAGCGCCCGCTCGAGCTCCTGCATCGCCTGCAGCTGGCTCGCCCAGATCGCTTGCGCCTGCTGCTCCACCCAGCCATCGGCCGGGTAGTGGATCGCCAACGGCACCTGAGCGGAAGCCAGGGGCTCACCCTGGGGGTTGAACACCACGGCACGCGAACTGCTGGTGCCCTGATCCAGTGCCAGCAGCAGAGGTTCTGTCATCGAGCAGATCCCTTTCCCCACACAGTTAGGCCGCTAGCCCGGAACTGTCAGGCGACAGTGGGCTGAACGGACACAACACGCCAGCGATGCCTCTGGAGCCGACCACCCTTCTGCCCGCGCTACTCACCCTGGTGGGTGGAGGATTCCTCTCGATCCTTCTGGCTCGGGTCGTCACCGTGGTGGCGGGGCGGGTGGTGTGGCGGACCCGCTCCGGCACCGACGACTTCATCGTGCAGGTGCTGGGCGACACGATTCCTCCCGCCGGCTGGGTGCTGAGCGCCGCCCTGGCCTGGCAGATCGTTCCCACCAGCGCTGCCGGGGATCAGGTGGCCTTTGGACTCGCCAAGTTGATCCTGGTGGTGTTGTTGGTGCGGCTGGTGAACCGCATCGGCATCCGGCTTCTGCGGAGCTGGGCCAGCCGGCAGAGTGAGGAGGCCGTTGCCACGATGATTCGATCGCTGGCGCCCCTGATGCGCGCGCTGGTGTGGACCATCGGCGCCGTGTTTTATCTGCAGAACATCGGCGTGCAGATGGCGGCGATCTGGGCCTTGCTCAGCGCCGGCGGCATCGGTGCTGGTCTGGCCCTGCGGGAACCGGTGGCTGAGTTCTTCGAATACATCACGATCCTGTTGGACAAGCCCTTTGTGAGCGGGCAGTTCATCAACGTGGGCTCGGTTTGGGCCACGGTGGAGCGCGTGGGGGTGCGCAGCACGCGGCTACGCAGCATCAACGGCGAGGCGATCGTGATGAGCAACAGCTCCCTCACCACGTCGGTGGTGGCGAACTACGGGGAGATGGAACGCCGCCGCCTCATCTATCGGTTGGGCGTCACCTACGACACCGACCACAGCACCCTGGCGCGAATCCCCGCCTTGCTGCAGGGGATCGTGAACAGCGGTGGCGACGCCCAGTTTGACCGGTGCCATTTCGTGGCCTTCAACGACAGCAGCCTCGATTTCGAACTGGTGTATTTCGTGCCCAGCAAAGACTTTCTGCAGGCGATGAACGTGCAACAGCGGATCAACCTGGAGATCGTGCGGCGCTTCGCCGAGGAGGAGATTGAGTTCGCCTTCCCCACCCGAACCGTTCAACTGATCCAGCCTTCCACCAACTGATAAGGTGGCTGCTTGGCTCCCATGGGGCCACGTCGTCAACATTTCCCCAGAAGGTCGGTCATGTCCCGGGTCTGCCAACTCACCGGCAAGCGCGCCAACAACGGCATGGCCGTGTCCCACTCCCACGTGCGGACCAAAAAGCTCCAGCAGGTGAACCTCCAGGAGCGCCGCCTCTGGTGGGCTGAGGGCAACCGCTTCGTGAAGCTGCGCGTGTCCACCCGCGCCCTCAAGACCATCCAGAAGAAGGGTCTCGGTGCCTACGCCAAAGAGCTGGGCATCAACCTGGCCAAAATCTGAGTTCCAACGAACTGAGAGATGAGATGCAGCGCCGCCAAGTTCTGAGCGGGCTTGCCATCACCTCCATGAGCCTGCTGGGTTGGTCCCGGCAGGCTTTTGCATTGGGTGGTGTGCTGCCAACCGGGGGGGAACCGGCTCCGGCCTTTCACCTGGATGGGGTGGTGCCAGGTCCGGATGGAAGCGCCATCGAAGCGAACCGAAGCCTGGCCGACTTCGCCGGCCGTTGGCTGGTGCTCTACTTCTACCCGCGCGATTTCACCGAGGGCTGCACCATCGAGGCCCGTGGTTTTCAGCGTGATCTGGCGGCCTTCCACCAGGCCGGAGCCGAGGTGGTGGGCGTGAGTGCCGACAGCGCCGAATCCCACGCGGAGTTCTGCGGGAGCGAGGCGCTGGCCTATCCGCTTCTCTCCGATCCCGGCGGGCAGGTGAGCAAGGCCTACGGCAGTTGGATCGCTCCGTTTTCGCAGCGCCACACCTTCTTGATCGATCCCGATGGGGTGCTCCGCCAGATCTGGGTGGCCGTGCGGCCCAGCGGCCACAGCCAGGAAGTGCTGAGCAGTCTCAAGATCCTGGCGGCAGACCATCCGTCCGCCTGAAGGTCATGCACCAGCCGCTGCCTGGGCCCTCCACCTCCCAGCGGGGCAGCCAGTGGCGCCAGCTGTAGGCCACGTTGTGGCCGCCTGAGCCCACCCGCACATAGCCGCCACGCACGTTGTCGAGTTCGCCGTAGGGGTCATTGAAGATGCCGGCGCCGGGCTCGAACCCCACAGCCAGGATCCAGTGGCCACCGCCCCGCGGTGCGGACGAAGGCCCGTGGTGCAGAAACCCAGTACCCACCGGATAACCAGCCTTCAATTCAGCCTCCAGCAGCTGCCGATCACCAGTGGTTCGGTACTGGGCCGCCACGCCGTAATCGGCGCAGGCCTGGATCTGAGCCTGGGCTGAGGTGGTGTCGCCGTAGCGGCGCAGCGTGTGCAGATAGGTGTCGTCGGCGTTGGAGCCCTTCAACGCCTCCGGTCTCAGAAATTTCACGGCCATGGCGCAGGTGCTGGAAAAGCACATGCGATAGGCCTGGCCGGGAATCCGGCTGTCGGTTTGCACGTAGTACTGGTGCACGGGCAGCAACAGGTGCTGCCCGGTGGAGAGAGTCATGGCCTCTAGGCCGCTTCCCTCCTGGTAGCACGCTCCATCCGATTCAGGTGCGCCATGCCCACATGCAGGCTGTCGCAGTAGAGGCAGGTGCCTTGAAAACACACCTGAAACAGCTCCCCGGAACTGGCATGGAGCTGATGGATCGTGCCGCCTCGGGCACCGATCAATACCGGTTGAGAGGTCATGCTGAACACCCAGCCATCAACGGCCAGAGGGTCGCTAACCCGTCACGCTTGCACCATCGGTAGAAATACCGCCACTCAGCGCTCCAGCTGCAGCAGCAGATCACGATGCAGGGCGGTGGACTGCGCCATGGCTTGCAGCGAGGCCGACGCAGGCGGGTGCTCAAAGGCGTCCAACCAGGCAGCCAACACCACGGCAGGGTCAACATCTCGGTCGGCGAGATCCAGGCAACCGCAGCCCAGCTCTGTGGCGCAAGCCTGAACCTTCGGGTCGTAACTCAAGGCACTCACTGGACTGCCCGCCAATGCAGCCAGGATCAGAGCATGCAAACGCATCGCCAACACCAGTGAGGCGCTGCGGAACAGCGCCATCGCCTCCGCAGGCGTGCTGGCCTGCACCACTCGGCTGCGCCGGTGCAAGGCCTCACCCATCAGCCCCTGCTGGTGCAACTGATCAAGTAGGTGCTGATCTTGATCGCGATGAAAGGGCAGCCAGATCACCTCGCGCTGGGTCTGCTCAGCCAGCTGCTCCAGGGCGCTCAGATACGGGCACCAGGCTTGCGCCTGCAGGTGATGCGTGGGCCGCCAGCACACCACGATCGGGCCCCCGAGCCCCAGCCAGTGCTGCCGCGGCAGGCTCCACACCGCATCCGTCCCGTGGGGGGCGGCCACCCCCAACTGCCGGGCCAACTGGGCGGAAGACGCATCACGCCAGGTGATGGCGCTCACCATGGGCAGCAGCAACCGCACCAAGGCACGGCTGCGGCGGCGACGCAGGGGGCCCAAGCCCTGGGCCCAAAGCAACACCGGTTTGCCCTGCAGCCGCGCCGCGCTGATCAAAGCGGCGTAGTAGAGCAGGCTGCGAAAACTGGTGGAATCCTGCAGCAAACTGCCCCCGCCCAGCACCAGGGCCCGGCAACGGCGTAACGCCGACAGCACCGCCGACAGGCTGCGCCGATTCACGCTGGCCACACCGTGCTGGCGGCTGATCTCCTCCTGATCAAAGGCGGTGACGAGCGGCACAGACGAGGGCGGCAGCTGGGCCAGCAACGCCTCCAGCAGCGCGTCATCCCCGAGGTTGTGCTCGCCGTAGTAGCCGCACAGGAGCACGGGTGTCGTCACACGGGGCCGCTCAGATCCGGTCCAGCTTGGCACCAGCCCAGCGGTTCAAGCCGCTGCAGCCAGGCGCTGGCGCAGCAGGGCAATCTGCTCGTCGATCAACAGGCGCGCGGCGCTGAGGCTGGCGGTGCGACCCAAAACAGCGCCACTCGAGTGCTGAATCAGATAAGCACCGTCGCAGCGGGGGTAGCCGATCAACTGAATACGGCAACCCCGGTGGAGCCAGCAGGGAGGTGGCGCTGAGGCAGACATGAGCTGTTGCAGCTTCCTCTGCACTGCAACGCAGCCGAACCAGATCACAATCGATCCTGTGCCCGTTGGGCAGCTGTCTTCAGCGTTGGCCCAACAGCTCAAGCCAGGTTGGCCCAAGCGGCTCATCCGCCCCCAACTCCAACCTGGAACAGGGAATGGTGATCACCATCTCGGCGTGCGGCAACACATCGCTGGCGTGCATCGGCTCGGCCGTCACAACCACAGGCCAGGGAGTCGCGGGAGTCATGGAACGGCGCTCACACCTCCACTCTCAGCCGAGCTCATCGAAGTGGGAAGCAGCCTGCACGGCAGGGCGCGGTGACCGGGCACACAGGGCAGGCCTAAGCGATCGGGGCTCCAGCGTGCAGACGCTCCGCCAGAGCCAGCGCCTCTTGGGCCAGCCTCTGCTCATGGGCTACACGATCGCTCACATCCCGCTGCACCGACACCCAATGGGTGTGCCATCCATTGGGATCCGCCAGTGGCGCCACCTTGAGATCAATCCAGCAGGTCGATCCATCCCGTCGGTAGTTGAGAACCTGCATCCGCGACGGTTCCCATTGGTCCATGGCTCGCCGTAGGCGACCGGTCGCCTCCCGGCAGGTGTCGGGCCCTTGGAAGAGCCTCGGGCTACGACCCAATACCTCATGAAGCCCGTAGCCGGTCTGATCCAACAGCGACTGGTTGGCGAACACGATCAGCGGGCCCGGCACGTCCAGGGGTTCCGCCAACGTCACCAACACTGCATCCTGGGCAGTGTCGAGCACCGCTTCCAGCAAAAGGCGGTAGGTGTCTTCAGGAGCATCCGAATCGGCTTCGTGCAGGCGCTGAGCGCGGCGCCGCAAGATCCCAACTCCAAACCCGCAATCGGTGCGGAAGAGGCGAATGCGCGTGGCCAGTTCGAACTGGGTGGGTTGGGCGAGGGCCACCACATGGTCGCGGGGGCCAGCCATAAGGCGATCCCGCTCCTGAACAATCAGTTCGGCCAGGGCTGGCCAGCACTGCTTCAGGGGTTGGCCGCACCAGTGACCGTCCTTGATGCCGAGGCGAAGGGCGGCCGTGCGATCCACATGGCTGATGGAACCGTCGGGACCACACAACAGCAGCCCATCGCCCGGTTCAAGCAGGAAATACGGGCGCACACCGCAGCAACAGGGGCACTGACGCTAAGCAGAAGCCACGCACAGGCGCTGGCTTTCCCATAAAAAACAGCCCTGACGGGCTGTGTGAGGAGGCTTCAGCGCCAGCAAAGCGAGCGCGGTGGCACCAGGCCATGGGGATGGATACCTACAGGTGGTTCAGCGGCCATGAACCAGGTCGCTCACATCAGCCATCGGCTTGCCGCTGCTCCCCCAGGATCCCTGGGGCAACAGAGGAGGTGCACCCGGGGCAGGCTTCACCGCTGGCCCGGCGGCAAACGAGCGATCCGTCCACTCCACCAGCAAGGGCGCCAGCGGGCCGCCATCAGCTGATTGGCCCGGGCGCAGGTTGAAGTGATCACCCCCTTGCACCAGAACCAACTGATTGCCGCGGGGATTGGATTCGGAGAAGGGCTCGACGGCTTCAGGGTCGGGAGGGACCACCCAATCGTGGGTTCCGCTCACCAGCAACACGCGGCCGGTGATGTGTTGGGCCGCTCCCTTGGGGAAGAGCAACGACACCGGAGGGCTCACCGCCGCAACGGCGATCACGCGCGGGTCATCCACCGCCGCTTGGCTCACCGCTGAGAGCCAACTGCACTGAAGCGTCCAGCTGAGGTTGCGTTCAGGGTCATCCACGTTGGTGCAGCGCGCCCGCAGGGCCTGATCTTCGGGCTTGAGCCCGGCCAGTTGCAGGGCGGTGGTCGCCCCCCAGGAGTGACCGATCACCACCACGCGATCAGCACTCACACCCGCCAACGCGCTCAACTGGCCTTGGGCCGCGGCATCGTTGATCGCGGTGATGTCTTGAGCGCGCAGGGCCAGCTCCTCCGGGGAGGGAGGTGGAGCCTGACCGGAGAGCACCTCATGTTGTTGATGCTTGTCACTCCCAGGGTGGCGAGGCAACACCACGCTGTAACCCTGTGCGGCTAAGCGTTGGCCCCAACCTTCGAAATTGCGGGGGCTATCCCAAAGACCATGGGAAATCACCACCAAGCGGCCCGTGCCGCCGTCGGTTGGCCGCATCACCACCAGCTCCAGGGGTTCGGATCGGTGACGCACCGGCAGCTTGGTGCGCTGAACGGCAACAGGTGAGGTGGCAACGCCGTCCGGGGCTGCGGGTGCGGGCAGCGCGGAGGCCATCAAGCGTTCAGCCCGGCGCCGGTGGCGCAACATCCGCGCCAGCACCACTTGGGCCTGCGAAAGGTTGAGGCGAACCCGCTCTCCGGGAATCGCTTCCATCAGCTGCAACAGCGTGGGCTGACCGTCAGAAGACCGGGCGGTGGCCTGCTCGAGGGCCTGCTTCAGGGTTTCACCACTGAGATCCGGACTGTGGCCTTCCACCGTGCCAAAAGAGGACACCAGCAGCAGCACCTGCTCCAGCAGCGGCGAACCGGTGGAGCTATCCACCAGCTGGCGAAAGCTCACCGGCACCGGATGGTTGAGGAACTTGAGCAAATTGCGGCCCAGTTCGCCGTTGCTGGCACGATCCAGCTCAGCCAGATCGCTGCTCCCCTGCATCAAAGCCTCAGGAGTTTTCAACTCACTGAGCTTCACCTTCAGCGTGTTTTCCAGCAGCGGGAGCTCCACCACCACCTCGTCAAGCGCCAGGGCCGGACCACAGGTGCCAGCCATGCACGCCAGCACCGCAGCGGAACGGAACAACCAATGCATCCCCAGGCCAGCGTGGGCGATCAGGCTAAGGGGACTCCATCGGCTCAATGCGGTAGTACTCACGATCATCGGAGCAGCAGAGGTCGGCGTAGTAGCGCTCGAGGACCGCGTAAGCCTCGTCGTACGACGCAAAACAACACCCCGCGATGCCGTCGCTGAGGCCATCGTCACGCGTGATCCGAAAGCCAGCGTTGATTGTCATGGGCGAACCATCGCATGAACGGCACTGAGCAGAGTCGCCGCGTGAAGGCCCTCGCCATGGGCGCGGAGCAGAGCTGGTACGCCGATGCTCTGGCGCTGGGGATGCAGCTGATGCAAGGGCACCAGCCAGAAGCGCCACTGCTCCGGATCAAGGGGATCTGGATCCACAGCTTCAGCGGCAGCTTGCAGGGGATCCAGAAGGCAAAACAGCTGAGCCTGCAGGGAGCGAGGTCCCAACCGAAACACGGCAGGCCGCGGCTGATCGGCCCTGGCTGAGCTCACCGCCAAGCCGAAACCAAGCCAGAACACCTCGCTGAGGGGCCAGCTTGCGGGAGGTGGCGTGGCATCACTGGGGAGGCCCAAGGCCGTGATCACCTGCCAGAGGGCGCAGCCGTGCAGAAGCCGATCGTCGAGCAGATCGGGATGGAACCAATTCAGAAAGGCTGAGCGGCTGATTGGGGAGGTCATCGAAGCAACAGCCAAACCAGTAGCAGCACCAACAGGGCGATCGTGGCGCCCGCTCCCGCCCCCACCACCACCAGCACCCGACGGGTTGTGACGGGCCACCAGAGCAGACCAATCCAGATGGGCAACAACGGCCACAGCAGAGGAATCAACAGCGAGGCCGCCGCCAGCACCAACAACGTGCGTCGCCGCTGAGCCTGGCGCTGGCCTTGCAGCTGCAGCTCAGCGCGCTCCTCATCACTGAGCCAGCGCCCGTGTTGACGCGCCTGCTCGAGTTCACGCTCGAGGTTGGCTGCATGCCCCTGGGAAGCCGAAAGCTCCGCCACGGCATCGAGCACGCCAGCGCCGGCATCCCGCAGCAGCGACGCCCCCACCAGAACAGCGCGGTGCATGCCATGACGCAGACGACTCATCAGCTGAAGCGGCAAGACCTAAAAAAAGCTCCGGCAGCGCCGGAGCTTTGGATGGTGGCAGAGATGCGATCCGTCTCGCCCAGACCTCACCAGAGGCCGCGAACCGGAGCGGCAGGAGCTGCAGACTCGCTCACCTGGGTGTAAGCAGCGATGCAAGCCGGGGTGTTCACATACCAGCTGAGCAGCGATGTTTTGCGCTGGGTGTTGGAGGCATCCACGTTGCACACGTTCATCGCACCCTGCAGGCGCTCATCCACGGGCAGCAGGTTCATCATCCCGAAACCCGACAGCTGACCATCAACGGAATCCAAGATGATGGCGCTGCGGACAGATTCCAGCGCCTTCTGCTGGCTGTAATAAGGGGTGTAGTTGTTCTGCCCGATGCTGTCGCTGAGGAACTGCACACCTTTGTCGCTATAGAGGAAGTCGGCGACAGCGACCACATCCACGGAGTACGACTTCGACAGACCAGCCTGGAGCTCATCTTGGCTGTAACCGGAGCCGGCGATCAGACCACCGGGAACCGGCGTGTCGTTGGTGCCATCAAGGGGATTCAGCACATCAGAGCGCGGGCCCAGGCAATTCACACACACCGTGCGTGCCGTGAGGGGAATGGCCTGCGCTGCGCCGGCGAACACGATGCCGGCGGCGGCGGCAACTGCAAAAGGTTTCAACATGGGAAAGGATCCTCGCAACACATACGTAGACATTCACCAAAGTGCTGTCAATTCATTTGCAGCACTCAGCCACAAACAAGGCGCGCGGGCAGCCATCACGCCGGAGCTGTGACAACCTGGGAAGCGTCCACCGGTGATGACTGTGGCGTTTCTCTGTCAGCTGCACGTGTACACCGGCTGCGCCGGGGTCACCACGATGGTGATGCACGCCCAGAGCCACGCTCAGGCGCAGCTGGCGGCACGCGAGCTGTTTCCTGCCTGCCGGGTGGACGTGGTGGCCATGGAGCCGTCGCCACGCCGCACCAACACCCAGGCCTCACCTCCGGCTGTGCGCGACAACACGGCAATCGACAACATGCCAATGCTGGAGTGAGGGCACTCCTCTTGGAGGTTGCTCGGTGATTCCAACAGGCTTCCTGGTGCTGGCCAAAGCGTGGCCGCGGATTCTGATCGCGTCCGGCCTGGCGGCCGCGGGGGCGCTCACACTGGAATTGCTCTGGCCGCACTGAAGCCAAGGCCGGCGAGCCCCGCTGAGCACTCCTCTGTGAAGAGATCAAACGCCAGAGCCAACCCGGAGCCCTGAACGAGACAAACCCGGATCACCTGTCTTAAGATTTTCTCAAGGTCTGACAGGTTGCGTTGAACGAAAACAATCCCGTGCTCCATGCCATGCGCCAGGAATTGCAGGAGCTGAAGGGTCGGTACCACCGTCAACCCAGCGACTTCAACCGCTACCAGCTGGTGCGGCACGAACAGCGCCTGGCTCAGTGGGTACCCTCGGAGCTTCTGAGCGTCTGATCGGCCATGCGGGCACTGCCCCTCCACCTCGAGGCCGGCGCTGATCTGAGGGCGAGCCTGGAGCAGCTGGCACGCGAGCAGCAAGCCTCAGGGTTCGTGTTGAGCGTGGTGGGCAACCTCCGCCAGGCCTGTTTCGCCTGCCCCGGGCTGGATGAGCCCACGCGGGTGCAAGGCGAGTTGGAAATCATCACCCTGCAGGGCACCCTGTCTCCGCAGGGCGTTCACCTTCACCTGAGCTTGTCGGATCCGGGCTGCCAGGTGTGGGGCGGCCACCTGGAGCACGGCAGCGTGGTGCTGAAGGGGGCCGATCTGTTGGTGGGCTTCCTGGATCAGGTCAGCGTCCCTAGCCCCGCTGCAGCCCCAACGGCTGCCCGGGTGCAGGTGGCCCTGCGCGAGGGCTGCGCTTGGTCGCGCCGCACCGAACGGCTCCTACAGGGGCTGGGTATTGCTTACGAACTGGTCGCACCCGCTCCAGGGGCACTGCCACAAATCTGGATCGACGGGCACGCCATCGGTGGGTATCCCGAGCTGGCAGCCCTCCAAACCCGGGGCGATCTCCAAAGCCTTCGCCATGGCTGAGTGTCAACTCACAACCCTCGCAGGCTGTGAGTTGGTGATCGGCCGCTATCCACGGTTCCTCTATGACGCCAGCGGTGGCCAGGCGCTGGGCTGCAGCGCAAGCGGCCCGGCTGAGGCGCTGACGCTGCACTTCTCGCCGGAACAAACGGCCATTCCCCCACTCAACGGCAGCTCCACTCGCTTTCTGGGCCTGCCCCTGCCGCCAGGGCTCTCCGTGGCGATCCATCCCGTGGCGTTAGGCGGTCGCTTTATCGCCGCAACCGGCGAGCTGGAGCTGGAGTTCCAGGCACGCTTTCGCTTTCGCGCTGCACTCGGCGGGCGGGTACAGATCACCGCACCGGATCTCGTGGTGAACACGGTGCTCAGCACCGAAGCGATGCAAAGCCGGCGGCACCAACGCCAGGGGCAACGGCTCTTGGCCTCCCAACCAGGGGTGCTGGTAGGAGCCGCCTTGATCGAGCCCACCGGTGAAGCCTGGCTCGACCGCTTTTTGGGATTACCGGATGAAGCGCTGGCGGTGTTGCGTTGTCAACTCAGCCTGAAGGAGGGCAAGCATGCGTGAACGACTGGCCAAACTCGGCACCAATCTGTTGATCCCGCCACTGATCCTGCTCATCCCCTGGAGCCAGGAGCTGATCGATCAACTCGTCTTCCGCGGCTCATGGAATCTGCCGATGACACCGCGAGGCCCTGTCCTCGGGGTGCTCACGGCCCCCTTCAGCCATGGCGGCTTTGGCCACCTGCTGGCCAACAGCCTGATGTTCGTGCCGCTGTCGTGGCTCGTGCTGGCCAAAAGCCGCCGCGACTACGTCGCCGTCTGGCTGGGTGTGTTGATCAGCGCTCTTCCGGTGTGGTGGTTCTGGCCCCGAGCCAGTCATGGCCTCTCGGGGGTGGTGTACGGGCTCCTGGGATATCTGCTGGTGATCGGATGGTTGGAGAAACAACCGCTATCCCTGCTGCTGTCGGTGATCGCACTGGTGAGCTACGGGGGCGTACTCCCCAGCCTGATTCCCTTGTTTTCACCAGCAGGTGTGAGCTGGATCGGCCACGCGAGTGGGTTTGCGGGCGGCGTGCTGGCGGCCTGGGCCGTGCAACGTCAGCCCACACCACCATCCGGCCAGCAGCGGTAAAACTCAGCCACGCCAATTCACCGGGCATGTTCCGATTCAGCCGCCATTGCTTAAGGCCCCTGCTGATCGCATGGCTCAGTAGCCAGGCCGCTGCCGTTGGCCAGCCCTGGGCGCCAGGCCAGGGTCCACCGCCCGGATTAACCCTCCCAAGCCGAGCCGAGGCCCAGCAGCTGGAGGAGCTGCGCCAAACCGGTGAACCGAAACAACTGCGCGAGCGTTACCTGCGGGAAGCCCACAACCTCCTGCACCGCTTCTGGGCCAGCCAAGAGCAGCCCAAATTGCTCCTGGCCGGCGATCGCGCCGAAGGCTGTGGGGTGAAGAAGGTGGCCCACCCCATGGCTTATTACTGCCCGCCCAGCCGCGAGTTGGCCATGGCCTTGAATCTGCGCAGCAGCGTGCGCAGCGCCAAGGGCAAAACAGATCGCGAGCTGTTGCTGCTCGACCTGGCCGTTTTGGCCCATGAATGGGGGCACCACGTGAACCGCGAACTGGGGCGTGGTCCGTTCCAGGGTGGCCTCGGACTCACGGTGAAACAGGAGGAACTCGCGGCCGATTGGCGCACCGGTGTGTTCCTCGGCTGGATGCTCAACCAGGGAGCCATCAACGTGGACGACTTCACGCAGACGGCCAATCTCATGTTTGAGATGGGCGATTACGAGCGGATGGCAGCCCAACACCACGGCTATCCCAAAGATCGCTTTCAGGCCCTGACCCGCGGTCTGAGCAGCCAGCTGCGCGCGGGGCAGAAACTGGGGGAGTGGCGGGTTGACACCAGCGAAACCTTCAGCCGACCACTGCGGGTGTCCGCCGAGGATCGCCAACTCGGGCGGAGGCGTTACGAGGTGCGCCGCTTTGAAATCGACCGCGACCAACAAATCGCCACCAACCTGATCGGAGGCTTGCTGGGAGCAGCGAGCTGCGTCTGGGGAAACCAGCAGCAATGCATCGGCATGGCGGCGCAGCAGGGCAAAGGGCGAGCCGATGGTCGCTACACAGCACGGCGGCTCACGCTCGATTGCCGCACGGGCCGCTTCGATGTGAGCGACGACGCCTTTGATCCCCAACCTGTGGCCCGCGATGGCAAGGGCCAGGCTCCGGTGCTTCTGGAACGCGACTGCGCAACAGCACAAGCGCTCAGGGGTTGAAGCTGGTGTGGCGAGCGTCCAGGGCTGCCTGCAGGAAGCGGCGCCGTTGGAAGCGTGTCCACACGTCGGCCTGGCCAAAGGCTGGGCGCTGCTGATAACGCTGCCACCATCCCTGGAGATCGTTCCGGTTCAGCAGGCTGAGCTCACCCGCCATCGCCAGCCGCGAGGTGAGCACCGCCAGCACCACATCGGCGCTGCTGATCGCGCCGCCGAACAACCAACCACTGGCCACCACAGGCGGCAGCGACGCCAGGTAGGCCGACACCTGCTCCCGTTGTTCAGCCAGCACCTGCGGAGCGGGCCGATCACGAAAGACCGTCAACCGCGCCCGATTCACCTGGATTTTGGCCTCAAGCACAGCGGCCTGATCCGGGGCGTGTTGGGCCTCGCGCTCCAATTTGGCGTTGATCCCACTGAGCATCGGCACCATCACCCGTTTGAACCAGGGCCGGCTTGAGAGCAGTTTGCTGAACGTGAGCGTTTCGATCGAGAGGGCGTAGTGGCCAGCCACCGCTTGTTGAATCGCCTCGCGCCGGCTGGGATCCGCATCAGCCCACGGCACCGAAGCGTGTTCAGCGGCGTAGGCCAGGATCTGCGCGCTATCGGTCAGCAGTAGCCCGGATCCCCGCAAGGTTGGAACGGTCATCTTCGGGTTGAGCTGGCGGTAAGCCGGGCTCAACTGCTGCTTGGCCAGGTGGATATCCATCAGCCGGCTGATGGTGGACACCCCGGCTTCCGCGAGGGCCAGGCGCGCCACCATCGAGTAGTAGGAGGGCGCGGCGTGAAACAGCTCCAACATGATGGTTTAGGCGAGATGCAGCAGCAGCTCCAGCTGGAGCTTGTCGGCCAGGCCTGAATCGATGGCCCTGAACTGAGCCAAGGCACGGCGACGTTGGTGGGGGTGCAGCTCGAGCAAGTCGGCCAGGGCCAGTTCGAGGCAGCGTTGATCGAGCTCTCGGTTCACAGGATGGGCTCAGCGACCGGATCACATCAGCCGGGGACCATGACGGCCACGGGCCAGGGCCAGATCAACAGCCTGCCCGCCGGGCCTTGTCGCCGGTTTGCTACGAGCTGTGTCCACATCCACCGCTGGGGGTGGCTGATCTCCTATCAACAACCATGCCGCAGTCCGGCGGATGGGCTTCTTCGTTCAACTCACTGAAGCCATCGCCGAGCGCCAGTCGCTCCTGATGACGGGTCTCGACCCCAATCCGGAGATGTTGCAGAACTGGGCCTTGCGGCATGGCATGGGCAACCGCTCCTTCCTGAGCCAGGCCCGGCATTGGATCAAAGCGGTGGTGGAAGCCACCAGCCCCCATGTCTGTGCGATCAAGGCCAGCTTGGGCTTCTACCAGGCCTTGGGGCCCCTTGGGCTGGAGCTCCTGCTGGAGGTGCGCGATCTGGTGCCCCGCGATCTACCGCTGATCATCGACGCCAAGCATGGCGATCTGAATTCCTCCACCGCCCTAGCCCACTACCTGTTCAGGGATCTCGGGGTGGATGCGGTCACCCTCTCGCCGATGGCCGGGCAAGACATCGCCGCACCGTTTCTGCTCTACGCCGACAAGGCGGTGGTGATCACCTGCCGCAGTTCCAATCCAGCCGCCAAACGGATTCAGTACCACCCCAGCGAGAGCGATCCACTGTTTCTCCAGATCGTGCGCGAAAGCCAGCTCTGGGGCACGCCCGATCAACTGCTGCTGGAAGTGGGCACCAGCGACCCGGCCGTGTTGGCCCAGGTGCGCCAGGCCGCGCCGGAGCGCGTGCTGATGTTGCGCAGCATCTGGAGCGAGGAGGAACGGCTCGATGGCTTGCTGGAGGCTGGTCTCAATGACGCCGCCGATGGCTTGTTGCTGCCCCTGCCGCAAAACCTCCTGGTGGATGACGACCTGAGCGAACAGGCCGAGGCACTCAAGGCGTTGATCAACCGGCGCCGCCAACGGTGGCTGGAGCAACAACCCGAGCAATCCGCCAACAGCTGTGAGCTCTGGCTGGCCGATCCCCCTCCAGACGTTGGGGAGGCATCCCCCGCTGGAGATGCGATGGAGGCGCTGATCGTCGATCTCTTTGACATCGGCTGCCTGCTCTTCGGCGAGTATGTGCAGGCCTCCGGTGCGGTGTTCAACTACTACATCGATCTGCGCCAGATCATTTCTGATCCCAACCTCTTTCATCGGGTGTTGCACGGCTACAGCGGTTTGCTCGAGCAGCTGCAGTTCGATCGGATCGCCGGCATCCCCTACGGATCGCTACCCACGGCGACGGGATTGTCGCTGGCTCTGCACAAGCCTCTGATCTATCCGCGCAAGGAAGTGAAGGCCCACGGCGCGCGGCGACTGATCGAAGGCGACTTCAACGAAGGCGATCAGGTGGTGGTGGTGGACGACATCTTGATCACCGGCGGCAGCGTGCTCGAAGGGATCGCCAAGCTCGAAAGCTCTGGCCTGGTGGTGAAGGATGTGGTGGTGTTCATCGACCACGGTGGTGAACGGGATCGGCATGCCCGTGAACGACTGGAACAGCAGGGCTACCGGGTGCACGCCGTGCTCGATATTCCTCGCATCACCCAGGTGTTGCTCAAAGCCGGACGACTGGATGCAAGCCAGGCGGCGCTGCTGGGTTGAGAACGCATCAGAATGGAGCGATGGCTGAGTGTTCCCAGCGGCCCCAAGGGCCTGCGCGTTTGGCCCCAGGAGCAGGAGCCCCACTGCTCCTGGCCGCCCTGATGCTGGGGCTGGTGGGATGCGCGCCCCGGCAACCGAAACCAGAACCCGGCACCACGCCAACCCAACAACCCGCGCGACCGCCCAACACCCCGGTGCCGCCTGAAGCGAATGCCAAGGTGAGCCGAGCCCTGGTCGCAGCAGCGGATCTGTTCAATCGCGGCGAAAACGATCTGGCCTGTGAACAGGTTGCCAACGCCGAGCGCTGGCAACGCTCGGCATCTGCAGCCGCGCCGAGCGAATTGGAGCGTTTCCGCCAGGCCTGCCAGACACCGTGAGCGCCATTATTGAAGCCGAAGGGTTATCCAAAACCTTTCACGTTGCCGATAAACAGCCCGGCATGGCCGGCACACTGCGGCACCTGCTCAGGCGGCAGCTGCGGCCCGTTGAAGCTGTGCGAGATCTGAGTTTTGCCATTCAACCGGGTGAGATGGTGGGTTTTCTCGGTGCCAATGGGGCTGGTAAAACCACCACCTTGAAGATGTTGAGCGGCCTGATTCATCCCAGCGCCGGCCATCTACAGGTGGCCGGCTATCGGCCGCAGCAACGCCGCGAGCACTTCCTGCAGCAGATCACCTTGGTGATGGGCAACCGGCAGCAATTGATGTGGGATCTGCCACCGATGGATTCCCTGCGTGTGAATGCAGCCGTGTATGGGATTGACCCAATCGAAGCCAAGCGGCGCATTGAAACCCTCGCAGAGATGCTGGAGCTGGGGGATGAATTGCACCGCCCGGTGCGGAAGCTGTCGCTCGGTCAACGCATGAAGGCCGAACTGCTGGCAGCCCTGCTGCATCGCCCGGCCGTGTTGTTCCTGGATGAACCCACCCTCGGGCTGGATGTGAATGCGCAGGCACGGGTGCGGGAGTTTCTAGCCGACTACAACCAGCGTTATGGGGCCACAGTGCTTCTCACCAGCCATTACATGGGCGACATCACAGCCCTGTGTGAGCGGGTGCTGTTAATTCATCAGGGGCACTTGTTTCATGACGGCCCCCTCGATGCCCTCACCACACGCCTGGCCCCCTGCCGGCAGGTGCGCCTGGAACTGCGTCAGCCGCAGGAGCGCAGCGCCTTGGAAGCCTTTGGCACCGTGGAGGTGCATCAAGGCCATCATGTGCGACTGCTGGTGCCGCGCGACCAACTCACGCAGCAGGTGAGCCAGTTGCTGTTGCAATTTGAGGTCGTGGATCTGGAGGTGAATGATCCACCGATTGAGGAGTTGATCGGGGCGCTGTTCACCGCGCAACCCAACTGAGATGGTGAGGCGTATCCAACGCATCGGCAGGGCCCTGCTCACGAGCCAAATGGCCTTGATGCTCGAATACCGAGCTGAGATTGCGCTGTGGGCCCTCTCTGGTGTGTTGCCCCTGATCATGCTCGCGGTGTGGCAGGGCTCGGATGGTGCGGCCGCCGCTGGGCTGAGCTCCTCCAGCCTCGCTCACTATTTCCTGGCAGCCTTTGTGGTGCGGCAATTCAGCGTGGTGTGGATGATCCACGTGTTTGAAGACGACGCACTCCAGGGGAAGCTCTCCCCCCAATTGCTCCAACCGCTGCAGCCGCTATGGCGCTATCTCGCTGCCCATGTGGCCGAACAATGCACTCGCTTGCCATTCGTGGGGCTCATGCTCGGGGTGTTGGCCTTGGCGCAGCCCAAGCTGCTGTGGTGGCCAAGTGCCCTTGAGCTGATCCTCGGCATTGCAGCAATTCAAGCCGCCTTCATCCTGCGTTTTCTGCTGCAAAGCGTGATCGCCATGCTGTGTTTCTGGAGTGAGCGGGCTGCTGCACTCGATCGGCTGCTGCTGATTCCCTATCTGTTTCTATCGGGGCTCGTGGCTCCCCTGCAGACCTATCCACCCGCCATCCAGAAATTGGCCTGGCTCACCCCCTTTCCCTCGATGGTGGCCTTTCCCGCTGCGGTTCTGGCGGGAGAGCCGGTGGCGATCGGCCCTGGATTTCTGCAGCTGGCGCTCTGGAGCCTCCTGCTGTATCCCCTGCTGATGCTGCTCTGGAGGGCGGGTGTCCGCCGCTACGGAGCCATGGGCGCATGAGTCAACAGCGCTGGCTTCGCTACGCCCGCAGCCTGCGGCGGTTCTGGGCGAGCTCACTCGAAGCCGAATTGGAATACCAACTCAACCTTGTGGTGGAACTTTTGGCAGTGCTGGGCAATCTGGCCGGCAGCCTGTTGGTGCTCAATCTGTTGGCGGGCCCCTCGCGGCAACTGGGCGGCTGGAGTTGGAACAGTGCCTTGGTGGTGGTGGGGATCTACACCCTGCTCGATGGCTTCACCAGCGCCGTCTTGCAACCCAACCTCAGCCGCATCGTGAACCATGTGCAAAACGGAACGCTCGATTTCGTGCTGCTCAAACCGATCGACAGTCAGTTCTGGCTGTCCACCCGAAGCTTCTCCCCCTGGGGACTGCCGGGTATCGCTGCGGGGTTGGTGTTGATCAGCTGGGCTGTGATGCACAGCGATGCAGCGATCAGGCCTGAAGCGGTGATCCTGGCGGCAACCCTGATGGTCGCCGCGGCGGTGATCCTTTACAGCCTCTGGTTTTTATTGGCAGGGCTCTCGATCTGGTTCGTGAAGATCTGGAATGCCACCGAGGTCCTGCGGTACACGCTCGTGGCCGGTCGCTATCCGATCAGCGCCTATCCACCTGCGCTCAGGCTGCTGTTCACCTTCGTATTGCCAGTGGCCTTTCTCACCACGGTGCCGGCCGAAGCGCTCCTGGGTCAGGGGTCATGGCCATGGGCCTTCGGCTCCTTGGTTGCAGCAGCCCTCAGCCTGATCGGCACACGGTTGTTCTGGAAGCTGGCCCTACGGCACTACACATCGGCCTCCAGCTGACGCCATCGACGAACTGGTGCTGGTGTGAAAGGAGATGAACGGAGCTTGCAGGCTCAGAGCCGTGGGTCGACCCTGCAGGCAGCGATCCAGTGAGGTCCAAAGGCCATGCATAGCCCCCAAGCCTTGCGCGATCGCTACCTACAGGGCCTGAGCAGCCCCGGCGAGATCAATGCCATCGCCCGCACCTACGCCAGCTTGCGGGAGATGCCCTTTGAGCAAGCCCTGCAGGATGTGCACGAGGGCATCGGCTATGAACTGCGCTGCAGCGATCAGGACGCCGCAGAGCCGTTTCCATGGCACGAAGTGAGCCGCTCCCTGGTGCCACTCGGGCGGCAGTGGATCAACGGCGTGTGAGATCCGCGCAACGCTGGGGATGGCGGCTGACCGCGTCGGCCCTGGTTGCCCTGATCAGTCACCACGCTTCCGTACGAGCCCAGATCACCCCAAGCCAGGCCCTGCAACAGCGCCTTCAGGAGGATCAACTGCGGCTGCGCTTGCTCGAGGTTGACGACGACCAACGCAGTGAGCAACCGCTGATCGAAGCGGCTCCCAGACCGGAGACCCCCTGGAGCAGCCCACTGCAGCTCAAAACGCTTGCGCTCAGCACAACCCTGCCCGAAGCGCAGGCGCTGCAACAACAGCTCCAGCGCTGGGTGGGGCAAACGATCAACGATCAGCAGCTGAGCGCGATTCGGCTGGAGATCGAAACCTGGTACTGGGAACGCGATCGTGCCGTGAGCGTCACGATCGCCGAGGCCAACCGCCAAGAGGGAGCCTTGATCCTTCTGGTGACGCCGCTGGTGCTGGATGCGGTGACCGTGGCCCCGGATCCAGCCCATCACCTCAGTGATGCCCTGGCCATTGGGATGGTGACCCGTGCCGTGCCCCTCGGATCGGAGCTCAGACCGGGAAAGATCGAATCTGCCCTGCTGAAGCTCAATGATCTCTGGGGGGTTGACGTTCGAGCGCGGTTGGAATCCGACTCCGGTGGAGCGGGGCGAATCCTGGTGCTCGTGATCCGTGATCTCAACCGCACCGGTGCGCTGCTGGAGGTGGACAACTACCTCAACCGCTATGTCGGCACCCTCCGCACCCTGGCCACGTTGACTGCCGCCAATCGCCTGGGCCAAGGCGAACGGGTGTGGGTGAATCCCTCCTGGTGGGGCAGCGGCCAGGGCACCGGAACCGCACCGCTGCAGCTTGGGGTTGATTGGCCGCTGGGCGACAACGGCTTGCTGCTGAGCGCAACGGCCAACGCCGGGCGGTATCGCCTGGTGAACACCGGCAGCACGCTCTACACCGGCGACACCGCCGGACTCTCCATCAGCCTGTTGCAACCGCTCTGGCGCAGAGATGAACGCAGCCTGTGGGTGCGCCTCAGCGGCGAAGGACTGCAATTCCGCGATGACCGGCAACACGTGAACGTGGATGACAAACGCAGCGGTGTGCTGCGCGGTGCCTTGATTGGCAGCAGCAGCGATCGCTGGCTGGGTGAAGGATCGACCAGCTGGGTGCTGGGGGGATCGATGGGCAGCCTCAATCTGGATGGCAATCCCGCGTTTAAGGGGTTCGATGCGCTGACCACCCGCTTCCAGGGCACCTACGGAGCGCTCAATCTGAACCTGGTGCGCGAACAACGGTTCAATTCAACGTGGAGTGCCCGCTGGTTGGTGCTCGGTCAATGGGCCTTCACCAACCTCTCGGGCTACGAGCAGTGCGGCCTGGGCTGGCCCAATGGCGTGCGCGCCTATCCGCCTGGGGAAAATTCCTCCAGCAGCTGTCTGGTGAGCCAATTCGATCTGAACTGGCGGCTTCGCCCGTGGTTGACGCTGATCGGATTCGCAGATTTGGCCTGGGGAGAGCGCTGGCGTCAGCCCTTCCCCGGCTCCCTCCAACCCAACAGCTACGGCCTGGCTGGAGCTGGCTTTGGCTTCGATCTCGGACGAAGCGGCAGTTGGCTGGTGGCCCTGCGGGCGGCCTTCCCGATCGGAGGCAATCCAGCGACCAACAGCTTCATCGATCTGGAAGTGGGCGATCCCTCCCCTCAACTCTGGGCTGGACTGCAGCTCTGGTTGTGATGAGGGGATGGCTGTGCTCAGTGCTACAGCCCACATGCATTTGACCGGGGGGGCCCTTAGCTCGCGTACGGTGATGGGGCTGCAACCCCCGGGCAGGCCTGCGATGAGCGACAGCCAAGGACTCACCATCGCTGAACTGGAGGCCAAATACTTCCTGTATCGCAAAGCCCTGAAACAACTGCTGCTTGAGGGTCGTCCCGCCGCCAATATTGAGAAAACCCTCTGTTGGAGCCGTCTGGAGACGTTGCACAACTGCCTGCCACGCCAATACAAATCACCGGATCACATCCGCCACCAGTTGCGTCGCGAGATCGAGCGTGAGCAGGGTGAAAATCTTGAGCGCAGCGCCGTCAGCCGCTGAGCAACGGCATCCCTCTTGCACGTCACTCCGGTCAACTGACTGACCCCCGACTGCCATTTCAGCGGCTGCTCACTGTCAAGTTGAACTGAGACTCCGTCTCGTCCATTGCCAGCTCGCTCCCAGGACGATCTGATCGCCATCGCGGAAGTCTTTCAAGGCGAAGGCTGCGTACAGATGGTGCAGCCCCTGGGCAACGGCAATGTCAATGACACCTATCTGGTGCAGTCCACCAGTGGATCCACGGTGTTGCAGTGCCTGAACACCCGCGTGTTCCAACAGCCTGAGCTGGTGCTGCAGAACCTGGAGGTGCTGGGGTCGCACATTGATCAAAAACTGAGCAGTGGAGCTACGCATCCCCTGCTGCAACAGCGTCGCTGGCAACTGCCCAGCCTGCTGCGCACCAAGACCAACGGCCAGAGCTGGCATCGCTGCAGCGCAGGGCATGTGTGGCGCTCCATCAGCTTTGTGCCCGATTGCACCTGTGTGAATGTGGTGGAGGGGGCTGAGCAGGCGCGGGAACTGGGGATTGGCCTAGGGCTGTTTCACCAGCTGATCAGCGATCTTCCCCCCGCTGCCCTGGCCGACACCTTGGAGGGCTTTCACATCACACCCTCCTATCTCGAGGCGTATCACCGGGCGCTCGTGCAAACCGATCGCCAACCCAATGCCGCCCGGGAGCGCTGCATCGCCTTCATCCGTGAACGCGAAGCCTCCTGCGATGTCCTGGAGCGGGCCAAGCAGCGGGGGGATCTGCCCATGCGACCGATCCATGGCGACCCCAAGATCAACAACGTGTTGCTGGATTGCCGCAGCGGCCAAGCGGTGGCCCTGATCGACCTCGACACGGTGAAGCCTGGACTGGTGCACTACGACATCGGCGACTGCCTGCGGTCGTGTTGCAACCGCCTGGGTGAAGAAACCGATCAGCTCGAGGCTGTTCAGTTTGATCTGGATCTGGCCGATGCCCTGCTGGAGGGGTATCTGGGGGTAGCGGGCAGCTTTCTGAGCGAGGTGGAACGTGGCTACATCCCAGAGGCCGCACGCTTAATCAGTTTTGAACTGGGCTTGCGCTTCTTCTGCGACCACCTTCAGGGCGACACTTACTTCAAGGCGGATTACCCCGATCACAATTTGCAGCGGGCTCTGGTGCAGTTCCAACTCAGCGCCAGCATCGAAAACCAGTTGCCGCAGCTGAGAGCACTGGTGGAGCGCCATGCAGCCCCTGCAGCCGTTTGAGCCCGACCCCGACCTGCGGGGGATCCAACTGGCCGCAGAGGCGATCTGGGCGGGCGGAGTCCTCAGCCTTCGCTACGCGCTCAACGGCCCAGCCGATGCGTTGCGCATGCCCGCGTCGACGGGAGCACCAGCGCGGCAGCACAACCTCTGGGAGAGCACCTGTTTTGAAGCCTTCATCGGCCTCCCCGGCGAGAAGGGCTACCGGGAACTGAACCTGGCGCCCAATGGGCACTGGAATGTGTATGCCCTCACGGGTTACCGGGCCAACTTGCAGGAATGGAGGGCTGTACAGGAGCTTCGCTACACGCTGCGGCGCACCAGCGAGCAGCTGCAGCTGACCTGTGCGTTGGATCTGAGCAGCTGGATCGCGGCGGATCAGGCCCTGGAACTTTCACTCACCGCCGTGCTGGATCACCGCGACACCGGCTGCAGCTACTGGGCCTGGCAGCACCGGGGCGAACAAGCCGACTTCCATCTGCGGCAGAGCTTCCAACGGCATGAAGCCAACGGCGGCTGATGGCAAAGCGGAAAGGAACCTTCAGTTTTCGGCAAGCCGCTCCACACTCCGTAGCGTGCGATACATCCACACCCGGTTCCTTGCGCGTTACCCACTGCGGCGATGAGCATCTGATCCAGCTCAGCGGCGAGGAAGCCGCGCAGCTGGTGGATGCCTGCGCCTTGCTGCTGCTGGCGTCGAAGAACGCACCGGGCTGCACCCTCAACAACAAGATGAGCCGGTTGCTGCAAACCGTGTTTGAACAGTTCAGCAGCCACAGCGTGTAAGGCGGGCCTGTAGAAGGAGGGCATGCACGCCCTCTCCCTGCCCACTTGGTGGATTCATGTGGCCTCCGTTCTGGAGTGGGGCCTGGCGATGCTGGCGATCCAACGTTGGGGCGAACGGCGGCAGGAACCGGAATGGAGCTGGTTAGCCCTGGCCATGACGCCAGCCTTGGTGAGTGCCATGGCCGCTTGCACCTGGCACCTCTTCGATAACGCCGCCGAACTGCAGGGGCTCGTGGTGCTGCAGGCCGCCTGCACCGCCCTGGGCAATACGGCCATGGCCGGAGCAGCGTGGACCCTCATGCGGCGGGCCCGATGAGCGATCTCTCGGCTTCAGCCCTGCTCAAGGCCCTGGGGGCCATCGATCCAGCGCCGTTTTTTGGCCTGTCACTGCTGCCCTACCTGGCGTTTCTGTGGTGGAGCTGGCGGTCAGGCCGGATGCCACGGCTCGCGTTCTGGGGCTTCTGCCTCACGCTGCTGTTCGTGTTGGTCACCATCGCGGCGGCGATCCTGGCGGAACGCAATTACGGACTGCAATTGGCGGATGTGGATCCACTCCATGGCGGGGCAGAGCTGTTCCTCACCCTGAGCAATGTGCTGGTGCTGCTGGGCTTCAGCCGGCTGCCGTCCAACGATGAACCGTGAACCAGGCAGTGAACAAGTCTTAAGCGACGCGTGCACCAGGGCAGTGCCGCTCGGAAGATGAAGCGTCGCCCGTGAATTCGATGCTCGCTCCCCTGCTGGCCATCGCCCCTGCATCCGTGTCCTGGTCGCCCAAGGTGGGCCTGGTGATGATCGCTGCCAACGTGATTGCCATCGGCATCGGCAAGGCCACCATCAAGTACCCCAACGAAGGTGCTCAGCTGCCCAACTCCGCCATGTTCGGCGGCATGAGCCACGCCTCGCTGCTGGCCACCACCTCCTTCGGCCACGTGCTCGGCATGGGCGCGATCCTGGGCCTGGCTGCCCGCGGCGTGCTCTGAAGCCCTAGCGCCAGCCCAACAGATAGGGCAGCGCCTTCCAGCCGTAGCGCTCGAAGCGATAGTGAAACAGCAGTGCCGAGAGCTCTTCGGCACTGCTTTTTTGTTGCAGGCCCTCCAGCAGCCGCTCCAGCCGCTGATCGCCGGCCGAGCTGTTGAGGCCCAGCCAGGTGCGCCGCGCCAGGCGGCCACTGAGCGACCAACGCCAGCCGAGGCGGCGGCGCAGCTGAAGCGGATAGCGCCGCAGCGCGTCCGGCCGCCCACCGAGAGCCTGCAGCAGCAGCGGCGCCAACACCTCGCTGCTGGCCATCGCATGGCGGATCCCTTCACCGCCCAACAGATTTCCGGTACTCACCGCATCACCAAGACCGAGCAGCGGGCCACGTTGATGGGGCTCGCGCCGGCGGATCGTGCTGCGGATCAAGCCGCCATGGCGATCGAGCACGGGTGCGTCAGCCAGGTGGAGGCGGAGCTGCAGCTGACTGAGCAACTGATGCAGCGGGGGTTGCCGCCGGCTGGCGTCGTGCAAACGACAAACGCCGAGTTTGAGCTGGCCAGGCTGCATTGGGAACACCCAGCCATAGCCCTGGGGCACCCAGGCCCTGCCCAGCATGAAACTGAGCCGTTCAGACCACTGGTTCCACTGCGGCAGCGGCAGCTGAAGCAACCATTCCACGCCGGAGCCGGCCACCAGTGCGCCGGACTCCGCTGGGGGGTCACCCAGCAGGGCACGCCGCTGGCCGGTGGCATCCACCAACCAACGGCACGCCACAGAGCGCTCCTGACCGCCAGGCCCCCGCAGGTTGGCGATGGCTCCGGAAGCGGCGGAGCACCATCCGCGCACCGCCCAGCCGAGCTGCAGGTGCGCTCCTGCGGCCGTGGCCTGGTCCGCCAACCACTGGCGCAGGCCGCCGAAATCGAGCACGGCGCCGAGATCGTGATCCGCCATCCACTGGCGCTGCTGGTCGCCGGGCCCATGCAGCTGCCATCCATGCCATCGGGCCGCCTGAACCTGAGCAGGCAGCTGAAACTCCTTCACCGCCGAGAGGGGGAGTGCCGCACTGGAGAAGGCGGCCTGATGGAGATCCAGCAGCGGATCCACCACTGCCACACACACACCGGCCTGGGCCAGGCGGCGGGCCAACAGCAAACCCGCCGGCCCAGCGCCTGCGATCAATACCTCAAAGGTCTGCTGGTCAGACACCCACCGGCTGGCGGCGCAGGGATCCGAAGCGATTAAGAATGCTGTCGGCCATCTGGGCCGGGGTGAGCCCCAGGGCCTGCTTGCTCTGATCGGGGGTGGCGTGGTCCACCAGCTGGTCGGGGATGCCGATGCGGTGCACCGGCACCAGCACGTCGTGATCGTTGAGGGTTTCCACCACGGCCGCGCCGAAACCGCCGGGCAGGCACCCTTCCTCCATGGTCACCACCCGACCGATCCGGCGGGCCATGGGCAGGATCAGCGCCTCATCCAGAGGACGCAGGAAGCGGGCGTTGATCACGGCCGCGCGCACGCCTTGCTCCTGCAGCAGACCGGCCGTGGCCATGGCGGGATACACCATGGCGCCGTAAGCCACGATCAACAGGTCGTCGCCATCGGCGAGTAGTTCACCGCGGCCGATCTCCAAAGGCTCCCAGCCTTCTTCCATCAGGGCAGCTCCTTCGCCCTCGCCGCGGGGGATGCGCAGGGCTGTGGGGCCGTTGTGCTGGAGGCAGGTCACCATCATCCGCTGCAACTCGGCCTCATCCTTCGGTGCCATCACCGTGAAATTGGGCACACAGCGCAGGTAGCTGATGTCGTACTGGCCCTGGTGGGTGGGTCCATCGGCGCCCACGATGCCGGCGCGGTCCAACACGAAGGTCACGGGCAGGTTCTGAATGCCCACGTCGTGGATGAGTTGGTCGTAGGCGCGCTGCAGGAAGGTGCTGTAGATCGCACACACCGGCCGCAGGCCTTCGCAGGCCATGCCAGCCGCCATGGTCACGGCGTGTTGCTCAGCGATGCCCACGTCAAAGTATTGATGAGGGCGAGCCTTCTCGAGCAGATCGAGGCCGGTGCCCGTGGCCATTGCCGCCGTAATGCCCACCACGCGCGGATCCTGCTCACACAGCTTCACCAGCGTCTGGCCAAACACCTTGCTGTAACTGGGGGGCTTGGGCTTACTGGAGGGATAGGCCTTGCCGGTGGCCAGATCAAAGGCGCTCTGGGCGTGGTAGCCCACCTGGTCTTCTTCGGCGTAGGCATAGCCCTTGCCCTTGGTGGTAGCCACGTGCACCAGCACAGGGCCCTCATGGGCGTGGGCCTGTTGGAACACCTGGATCATCCCGGCGATGTCGTGACCATCGACGGGACCCATGTAGGTGAAGCCCAGCTCCTCAAACACGGCACCGAGCTTGGGCACCGCCAGGCGCTTCATGCTCTCTTTGAGATTTTTGAGCTCAGGCGGCAGCTCACCGTGCAGGAAGGGAAGGTGCTTGATCGCCTCCTCAGCGTTGTCCTGCAGAAACTGCAACGGCTTGCTGTGCCGCATGCGGTTGAGGTGGGTGCTCAGCGCCCCCACCGGGGGGCTGATCGACATGTCGTTGTCGTTGAGCACCACCAGCAGGCGGGTGTTGGGCAGGTGGCCGGCGTGATTGATCGCCTCAAGGGCCATGCCACCGGTGAGGGATCCATCCCCGATCACCGCCACGCATTTGAAATCCTCACCGCGCTGATCACGGGCCAGGGCCATGCCCAGGGCCGCTGAGATCGAAGTGCTGGCATGGCCGGCACCGAAGTGGTCAAACGGGCTTTCGCAGCGCTTTAGATAACCCGCCACGCCATCCTTCTGGCGCAGGGTGTGGAAGTCGTTGTAACGACCGGTGATCAGCTTGTGGGGATAGGCCTGGTGGCCCACGTCCCACACCACCCGATCGTGGTCGAGATCGAGGGTTTGATAAAGCGCCAGGGTGAGTTCCACCACCCCCAGACCCGGACCGAGGTGGCCGCCACTGGTGCTCACCACCTCAAGGTGGCGTTCACGGATCTGACGCGCGATCGCCTCGAGCTCTGCAGTGCTCAGTCCGTGCAGCTGATTCGGATGCGTCAGCTCGCTGAGATGCATGCCCTGGGCCTTGATTGGGGATCAGCCTACGGTCTGCACTCAGGCCTTTGGTGGCGTAGAGCACGAAACCGAAGCCGTTGGCAGAGGCTTGTCACACTGGGGAAACGGTTAAGCAGCGATGAGCAACACCACCAGCCAGGACAGTGACCTGACGATGCTGTTGCGGATCCTGCGCGCGCGCGTGTACGACGTGGCGATCGAATCGCCCCTCGATCCGGCTCCCAACCTCTCGCGGCGCCTCAACAACACTGTGCTGCTCAAGCGGGAAGACCTGCAGCCGGTGTTCAGCTTCAAGCTGCGGGGGGCCTACAACAAAATGGCGAGCCTCAGCCGGGCTGAGCTCGAGCGCGGTGTGATTGCCGCCAGTGCCGGCAACCACGCCCAGGGTGTGGCGCTCGGAGCGCAACGGTTGGGCTGCCGCGCCGTGATCGTGATGCCGGTCACCACACCCGAGATGAAGGTGCGGGCCGTGGCGGCGCGCGGAGCCGAGGTGGTGCTGCACGGCGACAACTACGACGCGGCCTGCAGCGAGGCCTACCGACTGGCGGAGGAGCGCGGTCTCAGCTTCATTCACCCCTTTGATGATCCCGACGTGATCGCCGGGCAGGGCACGATCGGCCTGGAGATCCTGCGGCAGTGCTCAGCGCCGCCCGATGCGATCTACGTCGCCGTGGGCGGCGGCGGCCTGATCGCTGGGATCGCTGCCTACGTGAAAGCGCTCTGGCCTCAGGTGGAGGTGATCGGGGTGGAGCCGGAAGATGCCGACGCCATGACCCGCTCCCTGGCCCTCGGGGAACGGGTGAAACTCGAGCAGGTGGGCTTGTTCGCAGACGGCGTGGCCGTGCGCGAAGTGGGAGAGCAAACCTTCGCCCTGGCCCGCCGCCACGTTGACGCCATGGTGACGGTGAACACCGATGCCATCTGCGCCGCCATCAAAGACGTATTTGAGGACACCCGCTCGATCCTGGAGCCGGCGGGCGCCCTGGCGGTAGCCGGCATGAAAGCTGATGTGGCCCGGCGCGGCCTGCAGGAGCGCACCTTGGTGGCGGTGGCCTGCGGGGCCAACATGAATTTCGATCGGCTGCGGTTTGTGGCCGAACGCACCGAAATCAGTGAAGACCGCGAGGCGATGCTGGCCGTGGAGATCCCCGAACGGGCCGGCAGCCTGCGGGAGTTCTGCACGTTGCTGGGCAACCGCAACCTCACCGAGTTCAGCTACCGCCTTGCCGATCCCAGCCGCGCTCACATCTTTGTGGGGGTGCAAACCAGCGGCAGCAGCGATGAACAAGACCTGATCCAGAGGCTCAACGCCGCAGGGTTCCCCTGCCTGGATCTCTCCAACGATGAGCTCTCCAAGCTGCACCTGCGCCACATGGTGGGAGGCCGGATGCCGGCAGCCGCCACCGAGGCTTGCAGCCACACCCGTGAACTGCTCTACCGCTTCGAATTCCCGGAGCGGCCAGGAGCGCTGATGCGTTTCCTCACCAGCCTTCACCCCAACTGGAACATCAGCATCTTTCACTACCGCAACCATGGCGCCGACGTGGGCCGCATCGTGGTGGGGGTGCAGGTGCCGCCCGAGGAGGCCGGCGAGTGGCAGACCTTCCTCGATGGCCTCGGTTATCAATACGTGGATGAGACCGACAATCCCGCCTACCGCCTCTTCCTGGGGGAAGTGGCCGGCACGGTGGGCGTGGGATAACTTGCGAGCACAGCTGGGGGCGTGATGGACGACACAACCCAGGGCCCCCAGGTCGCTGCGCCCCCCTCGGCTGAGTTGTCGCTGCCGGCCCGCCTGGAGGCCATCCTTTATCTGAAAGGCCGCTCGATGACCCTCGGCGAACTGGCCGAGATCAGTGGGGTGGCTCGAGATGCAGTGGAGATGGGCCTGATCACCCTGATGGCTGATTACGCCCATCGCGACACCGCCCTCGAGATCCGGCAGGAGGGGCAGCGCTACAGCCTGCAGCTCCGCGATGGCCTGGGAGAACTGGTGCAGAACCTGCTGCCCGTGGATCTGTCCACCGCCGCCCTGCGCACCCTGGCCACCATCGCTCTGAAGAAGCGGATCCTGCAATCGGATTTGGTGGAGCTGCGGGGCTCAGGCGCCTACGACCACATCAAAGAGCTGCTCGCTCAGAACTTCATCGAACGCAAGCGCCAAAGCGAAGGGCGTTCCTACTGGCTCACCCTCAGTGAGAAGTTCCACCGCACGTTTGCGATCAAAACGGATGAGCTCAAACCCAAGCGGTCCGAACCAGCCGCAACCGACGACGACTGGGAGCAGGCCGCCTGATCTCCCCTGAGCCGGCCAGCAGCTCGAAGCTCAGCTCCATACACTCGTTCTACGGCGCTTCCTTCTCATGTCTGAACTGGTTGGTGTTCTGATTGGAATTCTCGCCAGAACAATCGAGATTTACACGGTGATCCTGCTGGTGCGGGTGCTGCTCAGCTGGTTCCCCAACCTGGATTGGGGCAATCCGGTGCTCTCCACGGTGAGTGCCGTGACCGATCCCTATCTGAATGCCTTCCGCGGGCTGATCCCGCCGCTGGGTGGCCTCGATCTCTCGGCGATCCTGGCGTTTCTGGCCCTGCAGCTGATTCAAAACCTGCTGCAGCAGAGCCGGGGGTTCTTCTACCCCAGCTTCTACTGAGCGTCAGCCACGGCCTGCTCCAGCGGCAGCAGGTCGTCGAATTCTCCAGCTCGGGTGCGTACCGGCGCGGCGAATCCACGCGCTTTCACGTTGGAGAAGGTGAACGGCCCCGGCGTACCGGCAGGCACCGCCAGCCGCAAGGCAAAGGCTGAATCGCCTGGCGCCACATCGCCAATGGAGCCCACCCGGGACCGGTTCTGGAGCACCGGTTCGCCGCTGGCATCAAGGATCTGAGCGAACACATCGGTATCGACCACCGGCTTGCGTCCAGGGTTGGTCACCGTGCCCCGCAACACGTAACAGCTGGCACCACTGGGGCGGCGCAATTGCGGTTGGGCTCCGATATCGGCGCTGGGACAGGGTTCCAGGCTCACCTCGCTCACGCTGAGTGAGGCAGCCCAGGCCGGCTGCACCCAGGCCACAGCCAGCACAAGCCAGAGCACGGCAGCGGCACCAAACAGAGAGCGAAGGGGCCGGAGGAGCACAAGCGTCAAGGCAAAGAATCCGGCAACGCACGGCGCGATCAGCGATGGTCGCCGCTGCCGGAGATCACGTTACGGGCGGCGCGGCTCGCGAGCTTGTTGAGATTGGCCTCGGCGATCTCCCCCAACTCAAAGCCCAGCTCACTGGAAAGTTGGGCCACATACCAGAGCACATCCCCCAGCTCGAGCTTGAGGGCCTCGCGCACCTCCGGGCTGAACTGGCCGCCCTGATCGCGCAGCACCTTCTTCACCTTGTCGGCCACCTCGCCGGCTTCACCGCACAAGCCAAGGGTGGGGTAGATGGGATTGGAGCCCACGTCGGGATAGCGGGCTGTGCTGCGGGCACCCTGCTGATAGGCATTGAGATCCATTGGCAGAACAGGGCTGGCGACCGCCGATGATAGGGTCGCTGGCATCTTTGGCTCCGCCGAATGGCCCTGCCCGATCTCACGCGTCGCACCAAGATCGTGGCCACCATCGGCCCTGCCACCGAATCTCCGGAACAGCTGCGCCGCCTGATTGAAGCGGGCGCCACCACGTTCCGCCTCAATTTCTCCCACGGCGACCACAGCGAGCACGCCGCCCGCATCCGCACCATTCGCCAGGTGGCGGCGGAGATGCAGGTGCACATCGGCATCCTCCAAGACCTGCAGGGCCCGAAAATCCGCCTCGGCCGTTTCAAGGATGGGCCCATCACCGTGGCCAAAGGTGATGCCTTCACCCTCACCTCCCGCGATGTCGCCTGCACCCAGGAGATCGCCACCGTCACTTACGACAAGCTGGCGGATGAAGTGGTCTCCGGCAGCCGCATCCTGCTCGACGACGGCCGCGTGGAGATGGTGGTCGATCGCGTCGACAAGGCCGAACAAACGCTCTACTGCACGGTGACCGTGGGCGGGGTGCTCTCCAACAACAAGGGGGTGAACTTCCCCGATGTGCAGCTCTCGATCCGCGCCCTCACGGACAAGGACCGCACGGATCTGGCCTTCGGCCTGCAGCAGAACGTGGATTGGGTGGCGTTGAGCTTCGTGCGCAACCCCTCCGACATGGAGGAGATCAAGGCCCTGATCGCGTCCCACGGCCACAACACCCCGGTGGTGGCCAAGATCGAGAAATTCGAAGCGATCGATCAGATCGACGCGATCCTGCCCCTGTGTGATGGGGTGATGGTGGCCCGCGGCGACTTGGGCGTGGAAATGCCCGCCGAGGAGGTGCCGCTGCTGCAGAAGGAGCTGATCCGCAAGTGCAACGGCCTGGGCATTCCGGTGATCACCGCCACCCAGATGCTGGATTCGATGGTGAGCTGCCCCAGACCCACCCGCGCGGAGGTGAGCGATGTGGCCAACGCGATCCTGGATGGCACCGATGCGGTGATGCTCTCGAACGAGAGCGCCGTGGGTGATTACCCGGTGGAAGCGGTTGCCACCATGAGTCAGATCGCACGCCGCATCGAACGCGATTACCCGCGCCGCGAGAACGACGGCCAGCTGGCCTCCACCATTCCCAACGCGATCAGCCACGCCGTGAGTTCGATTGCGCGGCAACTCGAGGCGGCCGCCATCCTGCCCCTCACCAAGAGCGGTGCAACGGCCCGCAACGTGAGCAAGTTCCGGCCCAGCACGCCGATCCTGGCGATCACCAGCGAAACCAAAGTGGCCTCCCAGCTGCAGTTGGTGTGGGGTGTGCACCCCCTGCTGGTGGACGACGCCGAGAACGCCACCGCCAGCTTCAACCGCGCGATGGAGATCGCCAGCGAGCAAGCGCTGCTGCGCGATGGCGATCTGGTGATCCAAACCGCAGGCACCGTGGCCGATGTGAGCGGTTCCACGGATCTGGTGAAGGTGAGCATCGTGGGCAAAGGCACGGTGCTCGACCCCGCAATTCTCTGAGCAGGCTTGCAGGATGGTGATCCTGCAGCGCTGAGCTGAGCACGATGGCCGCAAAACTGGCGATGGCTGAAACCGTGGGGATGGCCCTGGCCACCCTCAAGGCCAATCGCCTGCGTTCCCTGCTCACGATGCTCGGCATCGTGATTGGCAATGCCTCAGTGATCACCCTGGTGGGAGTGGGCCGCGGAGCCCAGAACCTGGCGGAGGGGCAGCTCAACACGCTCGGCGCCAACGTGCTGTTTGTGGTGCCCGGCAACAACGACAGCCGCCGCCAGGGCATCGATTTCCCCAAAACCCTCGTGCTCGAAGACGCCGAGGCCATCGCCGAGCAGGTGCCTTCGGTGAAGCGGGTGGTGCCCCAGATCACCCTCAGCGCCGTGCTTCAGGCGGGGGCCAAGAGCTCCAGCGCCACCGTGTCGGGCATCACGCCCGACTTCCTCACCGTGCGCCGTTTTGAAGTGGCCCAAGGGCGCTTCATCGACCAGCGGGATCTGGATGGGGCGCGCAACGTGGTGGTGATCGGCCCGGACCTGCGCGACAAGTTGCTGCCGATGGGATCGGCGATCGGCAAGCAGCTGCGCATCCGTGATCAGAGCTTTGAGGTGATCGGGGTGATGGCGCCCAAGGGTGCCGTGTTCGGCCAGAACCAAGACGAGGCCGCCTACATCCCGCTCTCCACCATGGTGAGCAAGCTTTCAGGCCGCGATCCCACCTATGGCGTCAGCCTGAACTTCATCAGCGTGGAAGCCCGCGATGAAGCGAGCACCGGCGCAGCGAAGTTTCAGATCACCAATCTGCTGCGCCAGCGGCACAACATTTTGCGGGAAGACGACTTCGCGGTGCGTTCTCAGAAAGATGCGCTCTCCATTGTGGGCACCATCACCGGAGGCCTCACCTTGATGCTGGGCGCGATCGGCGCGATCTCCCTGCTGGTGGGTGGCATCGGGATCATGAACATCATGTTGGTGTCGGTGAGTGAGCGCACCTCCGAAATCGGGCTGCGCAAAGCCATCGGTGCACGCAGCAGCGATGTGCTCGCTCAATTTCTGGTGGAAGCCCTGGTGCTCTCCAGCCTCGGCGGCGTGATCGGCAGCGCCCTGGGCCTGTCAGCCGTCGCGGCTGTCGCCGCGATCACCCCCCTGCCTGCGGCGATCGGCGGCACAAGCGTGCTGATCACCGTGGGACTCTCAGGCTCCATCGGCCTGGTGTTTGGGGTACTGCCGGCCAGGCGCGCCGCACGGCTGGATCCGATCACGGCTCTGCGCAGCCTTTAAGCAACCCTGACCGCGAGGCAATAAGAAAGAAAATCGAAAGAAGCCTTCGATCGCCCTAAACGGTTTCAACTGCGACCATCGCTCCGATCAGGGAATGGCTTCATAAGGTTCCCTTTCGGCAATCCTTCCCTTGGCGCAGCTCACCTGTGGCTACCGAAACAGCAGCGATCGAATGGTGATCGTTCGCTGCATCGGCCCGGATGAGTTCTTCCTCGAGCGGGTGGTCTTCCCGTTCGAGCTGCTCAGTTTTCTGGCTCCACCGGAATCGATCGTTCAGATCTGGACCCACAGCCTGGGGGGCGCTGAATTGCGTGAAAGCATCGAGGTTGAAGACTTGTGCGTGGACCTCTCCGGGCTGGAGAGCGCCAGCGAGCCCGCGGCACCGGCCGCCATGGCGGACAGCGCAGGCATGGCCCTGGATTGGCAGCAAGCCTCCTGAATGAGAGCCGATTGGGGCTGAGAATCCCGATCCCGGCAGGAGCCGCTTTACACTTGTAAACATCTCCACCTGCTTCTGAGGCGGCTATGAATCAGCGCTGGCGCACCATTGCCCTCTGGGTGCTGCCCATCGGGGTGGCCCTGTTTCTCGGCTGGCAGGTGCTTGGCAACGGCGCCAACCGCTTCAGCGCTCCCAGCGGCCCCACCGTGGCTCCGAGCAATGCTGCGGTGGCCCGCATGAGCTACGGCCGCTTCCTCGATTACGTGGAAGCCGGCCGGGTCACCGCCGTCGACATTTTTGATGGCGGCCGCACCGCTGTGGTGGAAGCGGTGGATCCCGACCTCGACAACCGGGTGCAGCGCCTGCGCGTGGATCTCCCCGGCCTGGCTCCTGAGCTGGTGAACAACCTCAAGGAGCAGGGCATCAGCTTCGATATTCATCCGCCCCGCCAGGCTCCTCCGGCGCTGGGCCTGCTGGGCAACCTGCTCTTCCCGCTGCTGTTGATCGGCGTGCTGGTGTTCCTGGCCCGCCGCGGTAACGGCATGCCCGGCGGCCCCGGCCAGGCGATGCAGTTCGGCAAAACCAAGGCCCGCTTTGCGATGGAAGCCGAAACCGGCGTCAAGTTCGACGACGTGGCTGGTGTGGAAGAGGCCAAGCAAGACCTCCAGGAAGTGGTGACCTTCCTCAAAACGCCTGAGCGCTTCACCTCTGTGGGCGCCAAGATCCCCAAAGGCGTGCTGCTGGTGGGTCCTCCCGGCACCGGTAAAACCCTGCTCGCCAAGGCGATTGCCGGTGAAGCCGGCGTGCCCTTCTTCTCCCTCTCCGGTTCGGAATTTGTGGAGATGTTCGTGGGCGTGGGCGCCAGCCGCGTGCGCGATTTGTTCAAGCGCGCCAAGGAGAACAGCCCCTGTCTGATCTTCATCGACGAGATCGATGCGGTGGGCCGTCAGCGCGGCGCCGGTGTAGGCGGCGGTAACGACGAGCGCGAGCAGACCCTCAACCAGCTCCTCACGGAAATGGACGGCTTTGAGGGCAACAGCGGCATCATCATCATTGCGGCCACCAACCGCGCCGACGTGCTCGATTCGGCCCTGCTGCGTCCGGGCCGTTTCGACCGCCAGGTGCAAGTGGATGTACCCGACATCAAGGGCCGCCTCTCAGTGCTGAAGGTGCACTCCCGCGACAAGAAGCTGGCCGACGACGTGAGCCTCGAGGCCATCGCCCGCCGCACCCCCGGCTTCTCCGGCGCCGACCTGGCCAACCTGCTCAATGAGGCCGCGATCCTCACCGCGCGCCGCCGCAAAGAGGCCACCGGCCTGGCCGAGATCGACGATGCCGTGGACCGGATCATCGCCGGCATGGAGGGCAAGCCCCTCACCGATGGCCGCAGTAAGCGCCTGATCGCCTACCACGAAGTGGGCCACGCCCTGGTTGGCACCCTGGTGAAGGCCCACGACCCCGTGCAGAAGGTCACCCTGATCCCCCGCGGCCAGGCCCAGGGCCTCACCTGGTTCTCCCCGGATGAGGAGCAGATGCTGGTGAGCCGCGCTCAGCTGCGCGCCCGGATCATGGGCGCCCTCGGCGGCCGGGCCGCGGAGGACGTGGTGTTCGGCCACGCCGAAGTCACCACCGGTGCAGGCGGCGACATCCAGCAGGTGGCCTCGATCGCTCGCCAGATGGTGACCCGCTTCGGCATGAGCGAAGTGGGCCAGCTTTCCCTCGAAGCCGGCAACCAAGAGGTGTTCCTCGGCCGCGACCTGATGACCCGCAGCGATGGCTCTGACGCCACCGCCGCCCGCGTCGATCTGGCCGTACGCCAGATCGTGCAGAACTGCTATGAGGAAACCGTGAAGCTCGTGGCTGAGAACCGCGCCTGCATGGACCGCGTGGTGGATGTGCTGATCGAGAAGGAAAGCCTCGACGGCGATGAGTTCCGCGCCCTCGTGAGCGAGTTCACCGCCATCCCCGAGAAAGAGCGTTTCTCACCATTCCTCAGCGAAGCGGATCTAGCCGCCGAGGCCACACCGATCAAGGCTGAAGCCTGATCCAAGCCTCACCGCCCGCGCCCTGCGCGGGCTTTTTTTTGCATCAACGCCTTTCAAGCTCGAGCAGCGCCGCCGCAGGCTGAGCAAACTGCGCAGCAACGCGCACGCCGCCGCCGTGAACCTCAGCCGCCGCAATGCCCTCCAGATGCTCGGAGCCACAGCAGGCTTCGGCGTGGCTGGAGCGATGGGCGTGGTGTCGCCCTCCAGGTTGAACGCAGCACCGGCCGCTGCCGGCCAGAGCCGTGATCTGGAGTTGGCGTACATGAGCGCCGGCGAACAGCTGAAGCTGTTCCGCCAGAAGAAGCTCTCGCCCGTGGAGGTGCTCCAAGCCCAGCTGCGGCTCACCGAACAGCGCGGCAAGCTTGTGAACTGCTTCACCTACCTCCATCCGAAGGAGGCGATGGCGCAGGCGAAGGAATCGGAGCGCCGCTGGCAGCAGGGCAACCCCCGTGCCCTCGAGGGCATCACCGTGGCCCTCAAGGATGAGATGGCGGTGAAGGGCTGGCCCATGACCGCCGGCTCCAAGGTGTTCCGCGACCGGGTGATGACCACGAACGATCCGATCGTGGTGAAACTGCTGGATGCCGGTGCCGTGCTGCACGCGCAAACCACCGTGCCGGAGATGTATTTCCTCGGGGTGACTTGGAGTGATCTCTGGGGCGTGACGCGCAATCCCTGGAATCTCCAGTACGCGGTAGGGGGCTCATCAGGCGGCAGCGGCGCCGCGCTGGCAGCCGGACTCACCACCCTCGCCACCGGTTCCGATATGGGGGGTTCGATCCGGATCCCCTCGGCCTTCAACGGCCTTTGGGGCTTCAAACCGCCCTACGGCCGGGTGCCCGTGGAGCCCAACTACGTGAGCCTGCTTCCCTCCGTGCTCGGACCCATTGCACGGGATCTGCCCGACATGATCCGCCTGGAAAATGTGATCTCCGGCCCGGCACCAGGGGTGATGAATTCCCTGCGCCCGAAGCTTGATCTGCCGCTCAGCTACGCGGGGGTCAAGGGCATGCGGATCGCGTACTCCCCCAATCAGGGCTGGGCGCGGGTGAGCGAGAACGTGCGGCGCAACACCGAGGCCGCCCTGGCGGTGCTGGAGCGCCAGGGGGCCTTGATCACCAAGGTGGATCTGGATCTCGGTGTGAACGGCAACGACATCCGCAAGGTGCTGCTGGAAGCACTGCTCTCCGGCATTCAGGGGGCCGATATGGCGGATCTGGTGAGCCAGAAGGATCAACTCACCAGCTACGGCCGTCACTTCGCCGAGCTGGCGGCAACCTCGATGGGACCGGAACAGGCGCGGCATGCAGCGCAGGTGTCGGCCGAGATCTATCGCCGCGTGGACGATCAGGTGTTCCAGAGCGGCTATCAGGCGCTGATCATGCCCACCCTCACCACCAGTGAAGTGCCGGCTGATCTCGACCCCTTCCGCGACAAGCTGATGGTGGATGGCGTGGAAGTCGACCCCCTGGCTGGCTGGGTGCTCACACCGCTCTGGAACCTGCTCAATTGGAACCCCGTGCTGGCAGCGCCCACGGGCCTGGATCCGCAGAACATGCCTACCAGCATTCAGATCGTGGCGCCCACCTATGAAGACGCCGTGTGCATGCGGGTGGGTTCAGCCCTGGCCAGCGGCATGCCGCAGCTCTACACCGGCAATCGCTTCCCCAGCCTCACCAGCAGCTGAGCCTCAGCGTTGATTGCGGCAGCGGTCGGAGCAGTAGATCACCTGCTCCCACACCGCTGCCCATTTCTTGCGCCAGGCAAAGGGCCTGCCGCACACCGGACAGACCTTGCTGGGCCGCAGGCTGGGCGGCAAACCCTTGCCACCTGGTTTGTCTGCGGAACCACCACGCTTGCGGCCCACGGGCCTGAATCAGCGGAAGGGATCAGACAGCGCGCACCGGGCGCTTGTCGATCACCTTGTCGATCAGGCCGTACTCGGCGGCCTCAGCGGGAGACATGAAGAAGTCGCGGTCGGTGTCTTCCTCGATGCGGCTCAGGGGCTGACCGGTGCGATCAGCAAGCTCCTGGTTGAGCTTCTTCTTGAGGTAAAGGATTTCGTCGGCCTGGATGCGGATGTCACTGGCCTGGCCGCGGGCCCCGCCCAGGGGCTGGTGGATCATGATCCGCGAATGGGTAAGGCTGCTGCGCTTGCCCTTCGCGCCGGCGCAGAGCAGGAAGGCACCCATCGAAGCGGCCAGGCCCACACACACGGTGTGCACGTCCGGCTTGATGTGCTGCATCGTGTCGAAGATGCCAAGCCCGTCGTAAACCGAGCCGCCGGGGGAGTTGATGTAGAGGTAAATGTCCTTCTCGGGGTCTTCCGCTTCCAAGAACAGAAGCTGGGCGACGATCCGATTGGCGGATTCAGCCGTGACGGGCTCACCCAGGAAGATGATCCGCTCGCGCAGCAGACGAGAATAGATATCAAACGCCCGCTCGCCCCGGCCCGACTCTTCGATCACGATCGGGATCATCGACACAGGGGGCGTTGCAGCTGGCGGGATCCTACTGAGCTTCAGCCGAGTTCAGCGATCCTCGCGAGCTAGGGTCCCAGCACCTCAAGTGATGAGAGCGTGGGCGTGGGCCTCACTGTTGCCGATAGCAAGCGTGCCTTTCACAGCGCTTTTCCCTATGTGATCGCCCCCCTCTACCGGCGCCTGGTGGATGAGCTGCTGGTGGAACTGCATCTGCTCAGCCATCAGAAGGGTTTTCAGGCCGATGGCCTGTTCGCCGTGGGGCTCACCCAGGTGTTCGACAGCTTCTCGAAGGGCTACCGCCCCGAGGCCCAGCGTGAGCCGCTCTTCCAGGCCCTCTGCAGCGCCAATGGTTTCGATGGCAGCGCGCTGCGCGCCCAGGCCGAGCAGGCCCGCCAGCAGGTGGGGCACCACAGCCTCGACGAGGTGAAGGGCTGGCTGTCGAACCAGGGGGAAGGCGCACCTGAGCTGATCGGATCGCTGCTCCGGGGCGTGCAGCGCGACGACTTCCACTACTCGCGCTTGGTGGCCGTTGGTCTGCTGAGCCTCCTGCAGAGCGCCCAGGGGGCCGATGCCCTCGATCCCCAGGCACTGCGCAGCGCTGCCCATGAGATCGGCGAGGCCATGGGCCTGATCAAAGACCGGGTGGACAAGGACATCAGCCTCTATGCCGGCAACATCGAAAAGATGAGCCAGGCGGTGGAGCTGATGGAAGAAACGGTGGCCGCCGAACGCCGCCGCCGTGAACGGGCTGCTGAAGGCAGCGCTACCTGATCTCCAGGCGTCCACTCAGGGCCGTGGATCCCGACCCGCGCCCCTGTAGCACCAGCTCAGAGGCGCGTTTCACCACCAGGGGCAGCCCGGGCGGGAGCAACTGCAATCGATCCAACGCCTGGGGTTGCAACCGCAGCTCCCAGTCAGCTCCTGGCAGCGCCGTGAGCCTGGGTGCCTGATTCGGGTTGGGGCCGAGGAAGAGCAAAAGCGCATCAGCGTCCAACCAGCGCCAGCCCCCCACCACAGCGGCGTCTTCACGGCTCCACAAGCTCAGACCCGCTGCCGGTTGCGAGCGGCTCAGGCCCTGCTGCTCGAGGGCAGCACTGAGGTCGCGGAGCCAGCGGTCCCAGAGGGAGCGCTCGCCGGGCAGTTGCACCAAGAGCTGGACGCCGGCTCGATAGGGCCCCTGCGCTTGAGCCTGGAGCTGAAGGCTGAAGGGTGCACTCTGGAGGCGGCGCACCTGCTCGGGGCCCAGCCCGTAGCGCTCCGCGAGGGCATTGCGCAGCAGGGCCGTACTCAGCAGCCCCCGCAGCAGCAGCTCGAGACGTTGACCGCGTAGCTCAAGGGGTTGGACCGGATCGGCAGCCTTGGCAAACGACGGCACGGCTAAGCGAGCAGGCGCAGCCGCCAGCGCATCCGCGCTGGCTTCGGCTTCCCCTTGCCAGAGCAGGGCGCGGTTGTCGCTGCGGAGGGTGATGCAGCCCAGTTGGAGCGTCATCGCCAGAGGCGCCAGGGGGCCAAGCATCTGGGCGAGAGCGGCTGGATTCCAATGCACGGCCTCCTGCTGCAACAGCGCCTGGCTGCAGCGCTGATCGAGGCCACGCGGCGGTCGGCGGCGCAGCTTGAGCTGCTGCTCGAGCAGCTGACGGGCCAGGGGGCTCGGGGCGACCACGATCAGATCGTCCACCCGCAGCCCATCGGCCGGCAGGGGATCGCCGGGGGTGGCCGAGAACACCAAGTAGGCACCGGCATCAGCGTGAGGGCCCCAGAACTGCCACCACAGGCGCCGCTGGGCGCGCCAGTAGCGCTCGGCAAGCTCCGGCCCAAGCCGTTGCTGCCAAAGGGCCGGAGCCGGTTGCGCCGGCCGTGCCGCAAAGCTCTGCAGCAGCGCTGCATCGGGCATGAGGCGATCGAGGCCGCTGGCCAAACGGCGGGGCACCAACAGCACCAGCGCAGCCGGAATCAGCAGCAGGGCCGCACTGGTGAGGGCGGTGACCCGCAAGGGCAGATCCCGCAGAGCCAGGGGTTTCAGGGCGAAAGGCTTCAGACGCACGCCAGACCTGCCCCGTAGAGCGTGGTGCGCTGACGCACCGGGCGCTGAAGCGAACCAGCGGCACTGCGCAGAGCCTCCACCGATTGGGCCGTGCCACCGAGAGCTCCGGCGGCACTGGTGATGCTCTCCTCCATCAGGGTTCCGCCCAGGTCGTTGCAGCCCCAGCGCAGCGCTTCGGTCGCCCCAGCCAGGGTGAGCTTCACCCAACTGGGCTGGTGGTTCACGATCCAGCGATCCAGCAGCAAGCGAGCCTGGGCCGTAAGGGCCAGCATCTCCTCAAGATCAGGCTGATCGCGGCCCACGCGCTGCCGCAAGGGCGCTGGCGCCTGCGCACCGATGAAGGGGAGCAACACGAACTCGCTGAACCCACCGCCGTGATGCTGCCAGGCCACCTGCTGCAGGGCCACCAGGGTGAGGAGATGGGCCGCGCGCTGGCGGGAGGATTCAATGTGGCCTGCCATCAAGGTGGCGGTGCTGCGCAGCCCACTGCGATGCACCTGGAGCACCACAGCACACCACTGGCGAGCACTGAGCTTTTCGGGGCACAACCGGGCGCGCACCGACTCGTCCAGCACCTCCGCAGCAGTGCCGGGAATCGAACCGAGGCCGGCGTCGCGCAGTCCATCGATCACCGCCTGAAGCGGCACTGCATCCTGCTCAGCGATAAAGAGGAGCTCCTGCGGCGAAAACGCATGCAGGTGCAGCCCCGGAGCCGCTGCCTGCAGGGCCTGCAACAGACCCTGGTAGTAGCGAAGCGTGGAACCGTCGAGGCGGGCATCAGGATTGAGGCCCCCCTGGACGCACAACTCGGTCGCCCCAAGCCGAGCGGCGGCGGCGGCCCGCTCCTGCAGGGTGTCGAAGCCATGCCAGTAGGCCCCCGCCGCGCCGGGATCGCGGCGAAAGGCGCAGAAGCTGCAGTGCTGCAGACAGTGGTTGGTGAAATTGAGGTTGCGGTTCACCACGTAGGTCACCGTCTCCCCCACCAGCTCCTGACGCAACCGATCCGCCTGCTGACGCAGTGCTTCTGATGGCGGCACAGCCAGGAGACGATCAGCCAGGCCCATGCTGCTGGCACTGACTGGATCGAGACTGAGCTGAACCGAGAGCTCACATTGGAGCGCATCGCTCCAATGGGGTGGATGGCCCTGTAAAGGGAGCTCTGGCGGCAAAGGAGCGGGGAGAACCTGCTCCGCCATACGCCAGGCCCAGGGGTCCAACCACTCCTGTGGAGCGATCACCGCAGGGCCTTGGATTTGGTGCGGGGCTTGCTAGGGGCTGCCACAGGCTGTTGACGCCGACGACGATCACGCCACTCGACCGTGGAGAGATAGATCACCCCTCCACTCACGAACACCAGCAGGGAGGCCGCCAGGATGGCCAGCACGTTGTTGAGCGTGAGGCCAGCAACAACAACGTCGCTCACGTTCAGAAGTTGATCGAACCGTCGCCGTTACGACCCCACACCACCATGGCGATCGAGAAGGTGAATGTGGCGCAGAGCGCGGCCCAACCCACGGTGATCAGCATGGAGCTGTTGCGAATGTAGTTGGAGTGTAACCAGCGCCGGGCGCCAAACTGAGGGCACAGAACGGCTTGTGATCAGATGGCACAGCAGGCGGTACGGGAGAAGCAGCGGGTTGAAGTCCCCTACCCGAATGGCCGCGTGATCGTGCTCGACGACGACCACAACACCTTCCAGCACGTGGTGGAGGTCTTGGTGCGCTACATCCCCGCCATTACGGCGGATCGCGCCTGGGCGCTGGCCCATCAGATCGACGGCCAGGGGGCGGCCCTCGTGTGGAGCGGCCCGCTCGAACAGGCCGAGCTGTATCACCAGCAACTCGGAGCCGAAGGGCTCACGATGGCGCCGCTCGAGAGGGGCTAAGCGCGGCTGCGCAGCAGCAGATCAAAGAGGGGGCGGGTGCGCAGACGCTGCGACTGGGCGTCGAGCACAAAACTCAGCACCCGCCCGGAACACACCGCCACCCCGCGTACGTGGCGATCACCGCGCTGCTCAAGACTGATCACCTGCGAGGGAGAACCCAGCTCCCGCAACAGTTCTCGCCGCAGCACCTCGCGCATCTCAGGCTGAGCCCGCACGGCCATGGCAACCCAAAAGGGATTCATGGTTTAGCAGGAATCCCTAGGGTTGACGACCACATGCGGCAGCGATGGGCCGGCTGGTGATCACCCACAGCACCTACCTGGAAGGGCTGATCCCACTGCTGAAGCGGCTGGTGCTGGATCCGGCCATCGACACGATCACTCCAGCCGTCATCGCGCGGGTGAAAGGCCGGTCACCGGAGCTGCGGCTGCGGGTGTCCACGCCGATCACGGGGGGCTGGAAGCTGGTGGCGCGGCGGGGTAGCAGCGCCCAGGAGGTGTTTGTGGTCACGGGCTTGAACGCCGAGGCCCTGGAAGAGCGCATCGGTGAGGCCCTGAAGCGCTGAGCCCTGGGCCGTTCAGGCCTCCTCCGTCCAGATCGGGAAGGATGGCAGGAGCGCCTTGAGCTGCTGATTGGGCACCCGGTAGAACTCCCGCAAGTGCTCACGCACCTCCGCAGGGATGGGCGTCTTGGCTCGCCCCACGTTCTCCACAGACGACAGCGGCGGCAAAGGCTGTTCTTCAAGGCCCAGGAAGGCCTGCACGCGGGCGTAGGCCTCCGCGGGCTGGGCAAAAAAGTCTTCGCTGCGCAACACCAGCAGCTGCTCGCGTGGATAGTGCTGCAGCACCTGCGCGATCTGCTCGGCGTAAAGCCCCCGGCGCTTGTAGTGGTTGGGCTTGCCCTTGGCCGGCGGATCGGGGCACATCAGAGCCTCCTCTGGGGAGCGAGGCTCCACACCGCGCTGCACCTGATGCCCGTAATGGGAGATCGCCCGAGAAACTGGATTGCGCAGCAGCACAATCAGCCGCGCCTCCGGCACCAGGGCATGCATCCGCGGCATCACCACGGCCGCTCGATACAGATAGGCGGGTGTGGCCTCCAGGGCACAACGGCCACCCAACCACTGTTCCCAAAGCGGGAAATAGGTGCGATACCAACGCGCACCGCGGTCGTAGTGGTCGTTGAAGTAATGCACCTCCTTGATGGCTGAAAACATCACCTGCGGGTGATGACGCAACCAGGCATTCAGGGTGCTGGTGCCCCCTTTCATCGTGCCGATGATCAGGGCCGCAGGAAGCGGGCGCAGCGGCGCCGTGAGCCAGTAATAGGGATAGAGCCCCTTGCGCAACGCCCCACGCAGCCAACGGGGCCGCACCAGCACGGAACGATCCATCCAGCCCAACCCCTGCTGCAGCGAGATTGGCACAGGGATTCAGCGTTCCTAGCCTGAAGCCAAAGCGCTCAATCCATGCAGCAGTACGCGATCACCGGCGATTGGGAACGGGATGGCACCTCGAAGCGATGGCTCGAGTGGTCAAGCGGTGACCAGGATGACATCACCGGTTGGTTCAAAGTGAAAGGCCGGCGCATTCGGATGTTCAGCAGCAACGCTGCCGGCGATCCAACAACACGATTGGCCGCTGGCCGCATCAGCCAGCACTCTCTGCTGGAGTCACTGGATGCAGGGGAGTGGGGCAGCAATCCAGGGGCCTACAACGCACTGTTCGGCGCTGGACCCATGGGATGAAGGGGGTGAACCGCTGTGCCGTTCTGGCCAGATTCCGACCTGGATAAACTGACTGACAGCAAGAAGCCTGTCACAGCTTAATTCGGTTGCCACAACTGGGCTTTGTCAGTCAGTTTGTCAGTCAACTCGCGGATGGGGCTCCCCACAGGGCTGATCCAGATCAAAGGCCGGAAGGGGTACTACCTGAACATCACGGTCCCTCACAAGCTTCGGAAGATCATTGGGAAAGCAGCGATTCAGAAGAAGGCTGCTGACACGCTCGAGGCAGCCAAGACCGTCCTGGCCGAGGAGCAAGTGGCGGCCAACAAGCTGTTAGCAAAAGTCAAAGCAGAGCTAACCGAGACAGCTGATCTAAGGACTAGATTTCAGGAATGGAAGCAAGCGTATGCAAGGGCAGATAACAGAGAAGATGACGGCTTACTGACAGCGGAGGAAGCATTAGAAATTGAAATAGATAGGAGAGTTTGGTTAAAAGAGAATCCCCAAAACCATGGGAACCACTCCTAACGCAGGATGATGAGCGGCTACTTGCGACTGCAGTAGCCCTCAGAGAAGGTCTTCACCACTGGGAAGAATGGACCCAGGAACGTGAACTGACCACAGGAAGGGTGACACCTCTAGTCAAGAAAAGATGGGAAACACTACTGAAGAAATTTGTTGAATGGTCGCACGATGAATACCCAAGCAGAGCCACCAAGCAATTAGCGGTCGAGTACAAAAAGCACCTGCTGACCAGGACAAGCAGAACCGGGAAGCCCGCCAAACAATCGACAGTTGCAAAGGACATCAGGGATCTGAGCGCCTTTTGGAACTGGGCTAAGCGACACGAATGGGTGGCAGTCAACATCTGGGAAGGCCTGGCAAGGGGTCTAGAGGCGAGCAACAAAACATCACTGCCCTCACGAGAACTGGTAGAGGCAGCCGACGCAAAGGCAATGGAAGCAGGGGACCTGATCTACTTAATACAAAGGTTTACAGGCTGTCGGAAGCAGGCTGTGTGTGGTCTGCGAGGAAGGGACATCGACCTGGCCAATGGCCTGATCCACTTTGTGGAGTACGAACAAGAAGGACGGATCAGACGCCTGAAAAACGGACAAGAGGCGCATGTGCCAATCCACTCCAGGCTTCTTCCGTTCCTGACCAAAGCGAAGGATCAGATGCCACACGGACCAATCTGGTCACAGCAATACAAGGCAACAGAGCAGAGCTGGGGAGACCGCTACGGAGACACCTTCCCAGATAAGTACGGCTTCAACAGCCATGACCTGAGACGGATCATAGAGACCCAGATGGCGGAAGCGAATGTAAGCCCGTATTTTGCGTTCTACATCACTGGTCACAGGGTCCCAGGAACGTCAAAGGTGACTCAGCGATACGTCAGACCAACAGCAGAACAACTGAAAAGATTTGTAGAAATCATCCACTAAGAACATGTTTAGATACTTCGGAAATCGAAGCATAACCACGCCACCGACAATTTCGATCTAGACGAATACCTCCTCTGGCCCCACCAGTGGCTACTCGGCTTGAATTAGATAATACAAATACTGGTGACATCTATGGCGTGTTGGGTCATAATGGATAGCAGTTATCCGCTATTGACATGTCTAAGGATCAGCTCAAGGCCTTCCTGGAAGCCGTCAAGGCTGATGCGGGTCTTCAGGATAAGCTCAAAGCAGCTGCCGATGCTGAAGCTGTTGTGGCGATTGCTAAGGCAGCTGGATTCGAACTGTCTGCAGAAGAGCTACTGAGCGACCAGGCAGAGATTCCAGACGAAGAGCTACAAGGCGTGGCGGGCGGAACAGCATACGAAATGGACGCATATGGAAGAGTAGACTTGAGCAAGTATCCTGGCCGACACAGTATTTTTGATTGATTTGCAGGCCTATTCTCCATTAGCCCAACTCCCCTCGGATCCTAGATTTCAAAGCCCCTCTAACCGCAGGGATTGTTAATCTATTCTTCCGTATTACAAAGAACTTGGCGACACTTTACACCCGACTATATCATCCTCATTGAGCGTACTTTTATTGTTTATTGACAACATTGCTGATCACCGCTAAAAAGGTAGCATTACTCAGTTGATCATGTCAGAAGAACAACTCAAAGCATTTCTGGAGAAGGTCCAAGGCGGACACTAGTCTTAAGGAGAAGCCCAAAGCAGCTGGCGACGCCAATGCTGTTGTTGCGATTGCTGAGGCTGCTGGATATGAGGTATCCGCTGAGGATCTCAAGAACACTAAGGCGGAGGTTTCAGATCAGGAGCTGGAAAGCGTGAACGGGGGAATGTTTGCTTTTTATGACCCTGTTAAAGGCAGGTATGTTTGAGCCATAAGCCAACATTTTGGTTGTTTCCTTTAGTCCACAGAAAATCCCTTCCTGCGTTCTAGGGTTTTATTTCTTCAATCACTCCCAAAGACGCCCCTTTTTACCCGGCGCTATTGTGGTCAATCAAGCAGTGACGATGTTTTTTCATCGCCTGCTGGCTATTGCAGAGATTTCGTCCATAATGGTATGTGGCTCAAACCTAGCCACAGATGTCAGAAGAACAACTCAAGGCCTTCCAAGAAGCGGTCCAGGCTGATGCGGGGCTTCAGGAGAAGCTCAAAACAGCGGCTGATCCTGATGCGGTTGTTGCGATTGCCAAGGAGGCAGGCTTTTGCATTTCAACCGATGAACTCCAGGAAGCTCAATCTGAACTTTCGGACGAACAACTTGAAGATGTAAATGGTGGAAACCGTAGAACGAGTATGGAACTTTCTGCAGTACCACTAACCTTAGGCAAAGGCTGAATTAAAGAAAAGTAGAAATGTAGGACTATGCCACGAGAGCGTCTCCGTTTGCAGGTACTTTATTCTTCAAGCATCTATTGAGACTCCCAAGTGGAATGCCATACTTTATGTTTTTTTCACCCAACTTACCTGTCTGCTTACCCCAGAAAGCACTAAACATCTTGTCACAAGCCTTAAGAAGCTGACCGATATTTTTTCACTATTGCTATCGCAAGTGGTATTAGCTCGTCCAAATCTCACCGCAAGCTGATGCAGCACCTCGGGAATTTGAGTGGCGCGTAGGTCAAACGCATAGGGCTTAAGGTGCTGCTTTGGTAGTCCCCGCTCCTTTGCCACCAGGATTACAGGCACGGAAATCAATCCAATCGCCCATATATCCTCGGCCTGGAGACAGGCTGAGCCAAGTGCCGGGAAAGCAGTAGAATGCGCTATAATTGGAAATGCTTAGTCGTCCTGACATGTCAGAAAAACAAATCAAGGCTGAAGCCGAAGCCGATAAACCTAACGATGGTCTCCATGACCTTCAAGAAGAAGATCTGGAGGCTGTGACCGGTGGCAATGACAAGTTTTCCCGTGATAGAGCAATAGCATCGCTAAAGCGCGATCCTTTTGAAGATTTATTCGATTAAACTGACCTGCCAAATCACAAGGATTAGTCTCTAAAAGTAAATTGACACCTTCAGGCCATCAGGTCGGAGCATCCCTGCTCCAAGCACGTGCCTCAGGCGGTGCTGTTGATAGCTTTAATAGAGCGGTCTAACAAGATTACTTTTTTGGTACTGAACGTTTGCTTCTTGGTGGGTGCAGCAGGCTGTCGGCAAGGAAAACAACGAAAATTTCCTAACCCTTATATAACGCTGGATCACGGCCGCACACCCCCATGGGGTACCCCGGCATTTCTCGTGTAGCTACCAGGGGGAGGGGAGGCTTTAAATGGAAGCAGGTATCAGGCAGAGGCGCTTGCCTTGGGTGCTGAAGAACCAGAGGAAGGGTCTAGGTGTGTAATCCCACCAGGTTGTTCAGCTGACAAAGGGGTGTGAGCTCGTCAGGGTCGGTGTGTCACCCCCGTCGCCTGAGCTCACACCCCATGCATACCCATCCGGGTGCTCGGCTGACACCCCTCGGCCGGGAACGGTTACTTAGTCGACATATTAATCACGGTGAAAGGCTGGACTTCCTGGCTACTCAGGTGGGGATCAGTGTCCGCACTGCCTACAAGTGGCTGGCTCATTACCGCTCAGGCGATGCCTCGGCTCTGGTGGATCGACGCAGTGTTCGCCGCACCCAGCGGCGGACGCTCGATCCACTGCAACTGCAACGCGCCATTGACCTGCGCCATGAGCGCTGCACGCTCAGAAGAGTGGCCAGGGTGTTGGCGGAACAGCTCTCCACCGTGGGCCGAGTGCTCAAGGCCATAGGGCTTGGACGGCTCAAGAACTTGCAGCCTGCAGAGCCGGTGCGTCGCTATCAGTGGGCACGGCCAGGCGACATGATCCACGTCGACACCAAACAGCTCGCTCGCTTTGAGCGCGTCGGTCACCGGATCACCGGAGATCGCCGCCTGGGCTCCTCCCGTGGTGCTGGTTACGAGAAGGCCCATGTGGCCATCGACGACGCCACGCGACTGGCTTACGTCGAGGTGCTGGCGGATGAAAAGCAGGCGACGACAGTGGGCTTTCTGCTGCGGGCCGTGGCTTGGTTCGATAGCCAGGGCATCAGCTGCAGGAGGGTTCTCTCTGATAACGGCAGCGCCTACCGGTCCAAACCCTGGCGAGAAGCCTGCAGCGCACTGGGCCTGATCCCGAAACGCACCAGGCCATACACCCCACGAACCAACGGCAAAGCCGAGCGCTTCATCAAGACCCTGTTGGCGGAGTGGGCGTACTCGATGGCCTTTCAGACCTCAACCGAGCGCAACCACTGGCTACCGCGCTATCTGGCGATCCATAACGGCCGCAGGTGTCATATGGTCCTGGCTGGCCGCACCCCCATTCAGCAGCTCAGACTGTTGCGGGTTACTGAATGACCTGGTGAGAAAACACAGCTAGATACGTCTGTCCCGTGCTCGACTACGCAGTGTTCTCACTAGTTCACCGCGCTGGCCGAGTGAAAACGATGACAGCTCCAGATTTTCAGGCAGCCGCTGCCCTGGTTAAATCCAAATATCCAGGAGCGAGCACCATCGCCATACCGGCAGAAGAGCTAAAGGGCTGCAACCGGACGAAGCTCCTGTGGGAGTGGATGTCAACAGTTATCTCGGCATATTTTCCCCGTTGCTGCCGCACAGCGACTTACAAGGGATGCCGTCCTTATCCCGGTCCAGCTTGGTGTTGCTGGCCTTCATCGAGGCAACCGCTTGAGTGCAGGTCTGGAACGACGAGCAGTTCTGCGCTCAGGCAGCGCCAGACGAAAAACCAGAACGGTCAGAGCAACGGTCGCTGCGAGTGGGCCTTTCATGATTGGTATGCAGGTTCTTTGGTCATAGCCGGCCTCAGCGCATTCGGCACCTGCTGTGTTCCCTTTTGCACCCAACCAGCTGTCAATGATTAGGTTGGTGCTCCCCAAAGGAGTTGAAGCGCCTGCACATCTAATGGGGAGTAGTTGGTCGCAACTGGCCTAGTGTCGTTATACGACATGATCGTGTCTTGTGTGGTCACTCCTTCGTAGTAGCCGTCGCCATACGGATGATCTAGGCCCAGTGTGTGCCCTATTTCGTGCTTGATGACTGAAACTTCAAATGGTGTCAGGCGCTTGCCTGCAAAGTCTTGCCATGTAGCCACATACTGTGCGCCGGTGTCTTCTGTAAGGCCAACCCAGTTGCGGTTTCTATACTTCTTGACTGAATAGAGAATAATATCCGCGTCTTCGGGACTGCTCTCGGCGAATGAGACGCCAGTGAGAGTGTCCAGCTCCGCAAAAACTGATCGGATACCAGCTGCCTCTGGGGAGGAAACGCCGTAGTTATTTCGGGCATACTGACCCGCTTTTGAGATGATTGCATAGTTGATAATCCCATCCTCTCCAGACCTTGTGGCTAAATCTTCCGCCCATGGCTCTGGGGAGATGATTGCTTCGACAGGCAGCGACATGACTAAGCCCACAAAGGCAGTTGTTTATAGGAAAGCGATATTAATGCATCCAGCTAACGCAACTATTTTGCGTTGCTCAGAGACTATTGATTCCTCACAACCGCTTGAGCGCAGGCCTGGAAGGAGGAGTCGTCCTGTACCAAGGGTGCACTAGAGGCATGCACCAGAAAGGCCAGAACAGCAGACCCTGCGAGCGTGCCTTGCGTGGTCAGTAGGCGAGTGGTTCGGCCTTAGCCCGCCTGGGCATGGCCTTGCACATGCTCTCCTCAACCTTGAGGACCGCAGCGCTGGCATCGGGCTCAGAAGCCAGCGAACCGGAAAAACTGTCAGTCAAATTGTCAGTCAACCTGTCAGCCAGTCTTGAGTCTTGACTCTGCGAGACTCATTGCGCTGCAGGGGGTGAACCGCTGTGCCGTTCTGCCCCAGATTCCGACCTGGATAAACCAGAAGGGGAGTCAAAGCGAAGATTCGTTTCCGGCTACGAGGCCGGTCTACGGCACTGTCGCGACAGACGCCCCAAGTCGAAAAGGGAGTCAGATCAGAAAACTGTAGAAGGCAGTCACCAACACAGCAGTCCGCGCAAATCCTAAGACGACTGCTCAGCCCCAGGACGCTGCGGCAGCGGCCAGATCTGCCGCACCTGCTCGAGCCGCGCCATCGCTTCCTGACGCCGGGCCGCTGGATCCGACTGCTGGAGCAACACCGTGATGTGGCCAAGCTTGCGGCCGAGGGACGAGCCTGCCTTGCCGTACCAGTGGAGATGAGCATTCGGCAGGGCCGAGAGCGCCTGGCGTTGGGCTTCATAGGCCGCAGCAGGATCATCGGCAGGGCGGTGCTCAAAACCGAGCAGATTCACCATCAAGGCACCAGGGCTTTGAAGGGCAGGTTCGCTGAGCTGCTCCCCTGCCACCGCCAGAAGCTGCAAATCGAACTGACTGAGGTCGCAGGCCTCAATGGAGTAGTGGCCTGAGTTGTGGGTCCGCGGGGCCAGCTCGTTGATCATCAAGCCGCGGGGCCCATAGAACAGCTCCATCGACAGCACACCCACGTAGTTGAGGGCCGTGAGCAGGGACGCCGCCATGTTGCGCACGGCCTGTTGCAGGGCGTGGGGGGCCTCGTAGGGCGCCAGCACCCAGTCGCACACCTGTTGGTACTGATGGGTTTGCACCACCGGTAGGCACACCACATCCCCGAACTGGTCACGGGCCGCGACCACAGCCAGCTCCAGCTCGAAGTTCACGAACTCCTCAACAATCCAGTTGCTGGGATCCACCCGGGCCAGCAGGGCATCGAGATCGCCGTCGCTGCGGAGCACGGCGGTGCCCTTGCCGTCATAACCACCGCTGGCGGCCTTGGCCATCAATGGGTAGGCAAAACCAGGCGGCAGCTGGGGTGATGCCACCGCAGCTGCCTGGATCGACGCTGCTGCTGCACCACCGCCAGCAGCAGCGGCCTCGGGGGGCTCCGGCGGTTCGTGCACACGCTCCAGCGGGAACCAAGCCGGTGAGGGGAGGTTGAAGCGATTGAGGAGCTCCCGCTGACTGCGCTTGCACACCAGCGGCCGCAGGGCCTCGAGATCCGGCACAAAGCGCACGCCGGCGGCAGCCAGGGGTGCGAGGCCGTCGAGGTCGACCCATTCGTTCTCAAAGCTCACCGCGCTGCAGCGCGAAGCCAATTGCTGTGTGGCCGCCACATCCCGCACACCGGCCTGAATCACCGACGTGGCCAGGCTCACCGCCGGATCATGGGGGCCGGGGGTCTGCACATGCAACTCCACGCCGCGGCGACGCGCAGCCTCAGCCAGCATCCAGGCCAGCTGCCCGCCGCCCACGATTCCGATCGATGGGGCTGCGCCCATGCGCACGATTGATCAATGGATCAATGTCGCATCCACACGGACGGGGCCGTGGCTGGCGGCCTCAGCTGAAACCTTTGTCACCGGCGAAGGCAAAGCGCACCAGGCTGAGCAGCAACACGATCACAAACAGCGCCAGGCCCACCGTGCAGGCGTAGCTGATCTCCAACTCCGCGAAGGCCTGGTCGTACACGTAGTACACCAGGGTTTTGGTGGCATCGGCCGGGCCACCCTGGGTCATCAGGAACACCTCTTCAAACACTTTGGTGGCCGCGATGGCGGAAATCACCGCCACCAGCGTCACGTAGGGGCGCAGCAGCGGCAGGGTGATGTCGAGGTGTTTGCGCCAGCCTTCGCTGCCGTCCAGTTCGGCGGCTTCGTAGAGGTCCGCGCTGATGCCCTGAAGTCCGGCCAGAAAGATCACCATGTAGTAGCCGAGGCCTTTCCAGAGGGTCACCACCATCACCGAGGGGAGAGCCAGTAGCGGATTGGTGAGAAAGCCAATCGGTTCAAAACCAGCCGGGAACAGGGCGCTCAGCCAGCCGTCGCGCGTGAGCGCGCTCAGCCAACCGTTAATCAGTCCGGTTTCGGCATAAAGCCAGCGGAAGGCAATCGCTGCCACCACGATCGACACCAGCACCGGCGTGTAGAAGGCGGCCCTGAACCAATGGATGCCGGGGAGCTGGCGGTTCACCAACACCGCCAGCGCCAGCGAGCCGAGCACCACCGGAGGCACCACACCCACCAAGTAGAGCAGCGTGGTGCCGAGCACCTTGAAAAACATCGGGTCGCTCAGCAGGCGGCGGATGTTCGCCAACCCCACAAACTGCAGCGGCTCACTCACATCCAGACCGCTCTGGGTGAAGCTCATCACCAAGGCCATGGCGGCTGGAATCAGCACCGATAAGCCGATCAACACCAAGCCCGGGGCCAGAAAGCCCCAGGCGGTTGTGGAAGACGCACCGGTGCGGGGGGAACGCTCAGCCATGCAGCCAGCCGTGATCGCGCCATTGTGGGAGATCTCTTCCGATCAGCCAGTCGCCCCATGCTGAGCAGCCCGGCCCCGCGGACCAGCGATCCGCTGGAGGTGCTGCAACGGGTGTTCGGCTATGCCCGCTTCCGCGGCCCGCAAGAGGCCATCGTGCGCCACGTGATCGGCGGGGGATCCGGCCTGGTGCTGATGCCCACCGGCGGCGGAAAATCCCTCTGCTATCAGGTGCCGGCGCTGTGCAGATCAGGACTTGCGGTGGTGATCTCGCCGCTGATCGCCCTGATGCAGGATCAGGTGGAAGCTCTCCAGCAGCTGGGCATCGCGGCGGCCGCCCTGCACTCCGGCCTGGAAGCCGAAGACAGCCAGCAGGTGTGGCGCCAGCTCAGCGCGGAACAGTTGGATCTGCTTTACGTGTCGCCGGAGCGGCTGCTGAGCGGTGATCTGCTGGAGCGGCTGGGCAGCGCCCCCCTGGCGCTGTTCGCCATCGACGAAGCCCATTGCGTGTCGCAGTGGGGGCACGACTTTCGCCCGGAATACCGCCAACTCGATCAGCTGGCGCAGCGCTTCCCTCAGGTGCCGCGGCTGGCCCTCACCGCCACCGCCGATCCGCGCACCCAGATCGACATCCGCGAGCGGCTGCAGCTGCAGCAGGGCGAGGTGTTCCTGGCCAGCTTTGATCGACCCAACATCCGCTATCTCCTGCGCCACAAACAGACCGGCAGCGCGCAGTTGCTGCAGTTCCTGGCGGAGCACCAGGGCGAATCCGGGATCGTGTACGCCCGCTCCCGCAGCCGGGTTGACCGCATCGCGGCCGAACTGAAGGCCGCTGGCTTCGATGCGATCGGCTATCACGCCGGCATGGATTCGGAGGCGCGGCGCCAGGCGCTGCAGCGCTTCCGCCTGGGCAGTGGCGTGGTGGTGGTGGCCACCATCGCCTTCGGCATGGGCATCGACAAGCCCGATGTGCGCTTCGTGGCCCACGTCGACCTGCCCAAGAGCCTGGAGGCCTACTACCAGGAGACGGGGCGGGCCGGCCGCGATGGTTTACCGGCGGTGGCCTGGATGGCCCACGGCGCCGGCGACATCCCGCAACTGCGCCGCTTCATCGACGACTCGGGCGCCAGTGAGGAGCAGAAACGGATCGAGCACGGCAAGCTCGAGGCCCTGATCGCCTTCAGCGAAGCCAGCGGCTGCCGGCGCCAGGTGCTGCTGCGGCACTTCGGCGAAACCCTGGCCGAGCCCTGCAACAACTGCGATGGCTGCCTGGAGCCGCAACAGCGCAGCGACTGCCGCGTGGCCGCCCAGAAAGCCCTCTCCGCGGTGTATCGCACCGGCCAGCGCTTCGGTGCCGCCCATGTGGTGGATGTGCTGCTCGGCGGCAACACCGAACGCATCCGCACGCTGGGGCACGACCAGCTGAGCGTGTACGGCATCGGCCAGGAGCTCGACCGCGGCCAGTGGCGGGCGCTGCTCCGCCAGCTGGTGAGCCTGGGGGCCTTGATCTCACCGGCGGACGCCAAGGGTGGGTTGTGCTTTGGTCCACCCGAGCTGGTGCAACCGCTGCTGAAGGGCGAACAAGAGCTGGCCTTTGTGCTGCCACCACCAGCCAAGGAGCAGCGCCGGCGGACTGCAACCTCCAGCGGCGGGGCCGCCGCGGCACCAGTGAGTGCCGACGATCCCCTGTTTGCTGCGTTGAAAACCTGGCGACGGGAACAGGCCCGCAGCCAGGGGGTTCCGCCTTATGTGGTCTTCCACGACCGCACCCTGATGGAACTGGCCGCTGCACGACCCCATTCCCTGGCAGCCCTCGGCGAGGTGAGCGGCATCGGCAGCGCCAAGCTGGAGCGCTACGGCGAGGCCCTCCTCGACGTGCTGGCAGCGGCTGGCGACCGATAGCCTCAGGCGACAGAAGCGTTGTTCCATGAGCGCCACGGCCGCCGCGATCCGCACCATCGAGGTGGCGCTCTCCACCAATCCCTATCCGGTGGTGATTGGCGAGGGAGCCCTGCAGACGCTCGGGGCACAAATCGGGGCGCAAGGCATCAAAGCCGGCACCAAGGTGCTGGTGGTCACCAACCCGGTGGTGAACGAGCACTACGGCGCCACGGCGTTGCGCAGTCTTGAGGCCGCGGGCTTCAACGCCAGCGTGCTGGTCATTGAGGCCGGGGAGGATCAGAAAACACCGGCCACCGTGGCGCAGATCCACGACACGGCCTTCGCGCGCAAGCTGGAGCGCGGCTCTCTGATCGTGGCCCTGGGCGGCGGTGTGGTGGGCGATATGGCGGGGTTCGCCGCCGCCACCTGGCTGCGGGGTATCGCCGCGGTGCAGGTGCCCACCACGCTGCTGGCGATGGTGGATGCCTCGATCGGCGGCAAAACGGGGGTGAACCATCCCGGCGGCAAGAACCTGATCGGTGCCTTCCACCAGCCGCGGCTGGTGCTGATCGACCCCGACACGCTGCAGACCCTGCCGGAGCGCGAGTTCCGGGCCGGCATGGCGGAAGTGATCAAATACGGCGTGATCGGCGATGCCGCGCTGTTTGAGGAGCTGGAGGCGTCCGGTGAGCGGTTGAGCTCGATGGCCAGCCTGCCTGCCGAGCTGCTGCAGAGCGTCCTGGAGCGCTCCGCAGCCGCCAAGGCCCGCGTGGTGGCCGCCGATGAGCGCGAGGGCGGGCTGCGGGCGATCCTCAACTACGGCCACACCCTGGGCCATGTGGTGGAAGCGCTCTGCGGCTACGGCACTTACCTGCACGGCGAAGCCGTAGCGATCGGGATGGTGGCCGCCGGAGAGCTGGCACTGGAGCTGGGCCTGTGGAGTTCGGAGGATCAGCAGCGCCAGCGGGCGGTGATCGCCGCCGCAGGCCTGCCGGTGCGCTGGCCAGAGCTGGAGCCAGAGGCCGTGCTTGCGTGCCTGCAGGGCGACAAGAAGGTGCGCGACGGCACGGTGCGCTTCGTGCTGCCCACCAGCCTCGGCACGGTGGAGATTCGCAGCGATGTGAGCGGCGAGCAGGTGCTCGCCGCCCTGGAGCGCTGCCGCTGAACAGCCATCAGCTGATCGAACGCACCGCCCGGGCGATCTCCTCAAGCCATGGGTGGGTCCTGAAGAAACAAGGCCGGCGGCGGCGATGTCGAGCCCTGCCGCTGAAAAGCCAGCCAACGGAAATCACCCAACGCATGAGGATCCACGAGGCGCAGCATGGCCTCCCGCCGACTGAGCAACGCATCAAGGGGTACGCCGCTCTGCTGCTGCAGACCGTGTAGGCGCTGCGCGAGCCCGAGCGCCAGCAGTGCTTCACCCTGGCGGCGGTGGCCGAGGCTGCGCCAGCCGGAAGCACCCGCGCCCGCCTCCAGGCTCTCGATGCAGAGGTGGGCGGTGAGATCCCAGTGGCCCGGCTCGAGCAGTGGATCGTTGCTGGCCTGCTGCTGCCGGTAAGCCATCAGGGTGCCGTTGCTGCGCTGGGGCCCGTAGTAGCGCCAGGCCTCATGGGCGTAATCGATCACCAGCAACGCCCCATCGCTGAGGGCTGAGGCCGCCTGCTGCAGCCAGGGGCCAAGGCCGGGATGGAGCTCGGTGCACCAGCCGCTCTGGCGCTGCGCGCCGGCCGGCACCAACCCGAGGGGCTCGAGCTGCTCAGCCACGTGGGGCTCCAGGGGTTCGCCGGGCTCGAGCCGCAGCGAGGGCCCTGCCGCAGGGTCCTCGTGCAGGGCCACCCGCTGGCGGCGCCAGAGGGCGCCGTCCCACTCAATCCGCTCCACCGCCAGGGCATCGAGCACTTCATGGGCCAGCAGCACGCCGCGCACTGGCTGCTCCGCCAGCTGCTCGAAACTTAGCCAGCGGCAGGGCAGGGGTGCATCCGCCAGTCGGGCCCGCTGACGCGCGGCCATGCCGGCATTGGGCTCCACCATCACGAGCTCCGTGCGCGCCGCCAGCTGGGGCCACTGGCGCTGCAGGGCCTGAGCTAGTTGCAGGGCCAGATCGCCCTCGCCGGGGCCGGCTTCCACCAGGGCCAGGGGTTCTGCGCCGGGCAGGGCCTCCAGCCATTGGGCGATCTGCGGAGCGAGCAGTTCAGCGAAATCAGGGCCGAGGGAGGGGGAGGTGGCGAAATCGCCGCGGGGGCCCACCTGCAGCCGGCCCGCGCCGTAGGCGCCGTGCTCGGGATCGTGGAGGGCCCACTGCATGTAGGTGAGAAACGGCACCGAGCCACCCGCCGCGCGCAGGCGCTGCTCCAGCCAGGCGGGAGCGGGGTGCGAGGGCGTGGCGGCAGGGCTCACGACGGGGCGAGAGGTTGAGGGAGAATGCTCGCCACTGAAGCAGGCGCCATGAATCGAGTGATCAGCAGGCTCGCAGGAGTGGTGATCGGCCTGGTGCTGCTGCTGGGCTTGGGTGCCGCGCCGGCCCTCGCCTACGACAACCCCGATCTGCTGCCCGATCACCCCACCCCGGTGATCGATCTGGCGAAGATCCTCACCGACAACCAGCGCGCCGCCCTGGAAGCCGAACTCGATGACTTCGAAGCCGTGAGCGGCTGGAAGCTGCGGGTGCTCACCCAGTACGACCGCACGCCGGGTCTTGCGGTGAAGGACTTCTGGGGGCTCGATGAGCGCAGCCTGCTGCTGATCGCTGATGAGCGCGGCGGCAACCTGCTCAACTTCAACGTGGGGGATGCGCTCTTCGCGCTGATGCCACGCACCTACTGGGTGGAGCTGCAGACGCGCTTCGGCAACGTGTACTACGTGCGCGATCACGGCCAGGACGCCTCGATTCTCGATTCTCTGCACACGGTGAAGGGCTGCCTTGAGATCGGTGGCTGCCAGGTGGTGCCCGGCCTCCCCCAGGAGCAATGGCTGCTCACCCTGGCCACCTCCATTCTGGGCGGAGTGATCGTGGGTTTCGCCGCCTACCCCCGCAAGCCTGAACACACGGTGGAGTGGGCCTGGGTGCTGCTGCTCTCACCCCTGTGGGTGATCCTCTTCGGCGTGTTTGGCATTGCACCGATCATCACCCGCACGCCCGACCTGCTGCCGTTGCTGCGGAACGCGCTCGGGTTTGTGGGCGCCATCGTGGCCTCCTACCTGATCGCTCAGAACACCGTTGGCAAGCAGCGCCTCAAAGACAGTGAGAGCTGATCACACGCCCTGAGCCACGCTGCGGGGGCCGACGCGGTCGAGCCTCTCCAGGCGGCACCGCAGGGAATCCACCGGCTCGCAGGCCGGCTCTTCAGCCACCGGGGCGGTGACACCAGCCAGGGCGCGCAATTCGGCCAGATTGGCTTCGTAGAAGGCCTTCAGGGCGACATAGCGCTTCACCGGCTGGCCGTAATAGCTCCGGCCAGCCAGGGTGGGGAACGAGGCCCACTCCGGAGCCAGCTTGGCGGCCAGATGCGGGGTGAACATGCCCTGATCCGCCAGGTGCAGCGCCCCACGGCGTTGAATCAGAAACAGGGCTGCCTGATCCTGCACTTCAGGGCCAAAGCCCTGCAGCCGGAGGCTGCGGCTGGCGAGAGCCCAGGTGAACGGCATGAATTGGTAAGCGCCAGCCGCTGCACTGGCGTAGCGACCGGTGGACACAACCCGATCCGGATGGCGGTCGAGGCCGGGCATCAGGCCACCACCAAACATGATCCGGTAACCCACATCGTGACCGCGGGCCCAGGTGCCTTCGGCGTAGCGAATGGTGTTCAACAGGGCACGCCGCTCAGGCGTGAGGGCATAGCGAAAGAAGCGATCCAGGGCCGATGGTCCATCGCTCACGTTGAGCATGGCCAGCTGAGAGCGAGGGCGGCCCAGCTCAAGCGGGGGCGCGGGCCTGGCTGCAACCAGACCATGGCCCTGGGATTCAGCGCGAGCTGGCGCACTGACAGCGGCGCCAAGCAGGGAGAAGCCAAGGCCAATCAGCGCAACGCGCTTGGCACGAACCCGAGATGAAGTGAACAGCAAACGAATCAAGTGGTGAACAACAGGCCCCGCAGGCGCTTAACACCCACAAAGCAACGACCGTTGCGGAGCCCTTGATCGATGATCAAGACGCGACAATTCAAGGAATTGCACGCAAAGCACCAAACAACCAGTCAGGCAGAAGCTTTCTGAAAAGAATTCGCTGGTGCGACTAGCATTTGATGCGGTGAGTTTGCCTCACTAACCAAACCAAGGAAAGCTCACTCGTGCCAGCGCAAAAAGCGTCTACCATCATTAAGAACCCGCTCAACGGATTCAAATCAGCCTCAGGCACTGAGTTTTGTACGGCAACTCGCCGCACAGTTCCTATCGATTGCCGGCTGCATTTGCGCGGCTCGCTGTAGCCAAAATCACAGCAGCTGCTTGGTCGGCGCCATCGGCCGGCAACGCCTGTGCGCTGGGCTGCAGCAGCGGCTGATCGAGTTGCCAATCGCCCTGCTCCAGCTGCTCACGGCTGAGCAGGCGGTGCCATCCATGCCGCTGCAGGGCCTCCTCCAGTACAGGCGCCTCCGCGAAACCCTCTCGTCGCACCAGGTGCACGCCGATCCCAGCGGCGAGCGCCTCACAGAAGGTGCTGTAGCCCGGTTTGGTGAGCAGGCGGCTACAGAGCGGCATCAGCTCCAGAGGGCGCAGATCGGGGGGAATCAGCGTGGCGTTGGGCGCGGCCGCCAGTGCGGCATCACTCACCAGAAAGTGATGATTCGGCCAGCGCTGCAGCAGCTGAGGCGCCAAGGCCAACCCCAGACCGCCAAAGCCCACCAACACCAACTGCTCGCGGGGCGCCGTGAGCTGCAGCCGAGCGCGCAGACCCTCAGGCCCGAAGCGCGCCCGCCCTGGTGTGAGGCCCACTGCAGTGGCGGGCACATCCCAATCCATCGGCATGGAGAAGGGGCAGCGAATCAGGGCGTTCCCTCGCCGGTAGGCCTTAAGCGCCCGATCGGCCCAGCCCCTGAAGGCCCCGCCCATGGGCCTGTAGATCGCATCCCAGCCGAAGTTGGCCATCCACACCAACGGTGCATCAAGAGCTGCAGCCAGGGATGCCGCAGCCGGCGCCACATCGCCGAGCACCAGCACCGGCTCCCGCTGGGCCCGCAGCCAGGCCAGCTCGGCCTCAAGCTGAGCTGGGAGGCGCTGCTCGAGCTGCTCCAAAGCCGCCAGGGTGGCCGCGGCATCGGCACCGAGGGCATCCGCCTGGATCACGCCCACATCCCAGCGGCAGGGGCGCTGCTCAAAGGGCACCGGCCCAAACGCCAGCTGCAGAAAAGCCGGCGCCAGCGGGGTGGAGAGCACCAAGCGCCAGTGGGGGCGCTGCTGATGCAAGGCCGTGAGCACCGCCGCCACCCGTGATCCATGGCCAAAGCCATGGCCGCTCACGCAGGCGTAAATCAGCACGCCTGCAACTCCGCGGCACGCATCAGGGTCTGGCGGTAGCGCAGGTCGCCAGCCGGGCCATACCAGCGATGGCTGATCTCCTGAAGCTGCCCATCGCGCCACACCACCCAACTGAAATGGCGCAGGGGCTGGCCCTGCTCATCATGGCTATGGCGCGGCACAAAGGCCGTATTGAGGTAGGCCGTGCCGGCTCGATCCACGCAGTAGCTGAGCCGCTCTCCCTGGCCCCGCTTGAGCCTGTGATGCATGTGCCCGAACACCACCAGGGGCAGGGGCCGATGGCGGCGGATCTGATCGATCGCCAGGGCGAGATCCTGATCCCCCCAATCGCAGGCCGGGGCTTTCCAATCACGGCCGCAGGGATCAGCGGCAGCACTGCCCAGACCACTGGGTCCGCAATGGGCCAGCAGGATCAGCGGCAGGCTGGGATCGGCCCGCAGAGCCGCGGCACTGATCCGCGCGGCGGACTCTTGCAGGGTGGTGGGACCAAACACGGCCTGGGCGGCTTGATTGAGGTGAAAGCCGCCACCGGCGCTGGCGGGGCGACCACCCACCACAGCGAGGCCCGGGGGCTGGAGTTCACGCAGATCCCAACCGCAGTGCCGATCTCCCAGGGCGTCGAGCTGGCGCTGCAGCGTGCGGCCACTGGCATCGCGACCGGTGTCGTGGTTGCCGAGGATGCAGGCCAGGGGCAGGGGCAACTGGGCCAGCCGTGCCGGGATCCGCACCTGGCCATCACTGAGATCGCCCACCACCAGCAGCGCATCGGGGCTGAGCTGCTCAAGTAGCTGTTCATCCACCGCGTCCCATTGCCCATGCAGATCTCCGGCGATGGCGATGCGGAGCTCGGCCAAACGGATGCCTAGGCTCACGCCATCCTGCATCAGGTAGGGCCTGGTCCTTGGTTTTCGCGGCTGCCCAGAACACCACCGGCGGTTGCCCGCCCCACGCGCAGCTGCCGGCGGCGATCGCCGAGCTAAAGCGGCAGCGCAACGCCGTGATCCTGGCGCACTACTACCAGGAGCCTGAGATTCAAGACATCGCTGATTTCATCGGCGATTCGCTCGAACTCTCACGCAAGGCCGCCGCCACCGACGCCGACGTGATCGTGTTCTGCGGCGTGCATTTCATGGCGGAGGTGGCCAAGATCCTCAGCCCGGAGAAAGCGGTGCTGCTGCCGGATCTCGAGGCCGGCTGCACCCTCGCCGATGCCTGCCCCGCCGATGCCTTCGCCGCCTTCCGCGCTGAGCACCCCGAGCACCTGGTGGTGAGCTACATCAATTGCTCAGCGGCGGTGAAGGCCCAAAGCGACCTGATCTGCACCAGCAGCAACGCCGTGGATCTGGTGAAACAGCTCCCCGCCGATCAGCCGATCCTGTTTGCCCCGGATCAGAACCTCGGCCGTTGGGTGCAGAGCCAGAGCGGCCGCGAGCTCACCCTCTGGCCCGGCAGCTGCATCGTGCATGAAACCTTCAGCGAGCAGGCGCTGCTGCAATTGAAGCTCGAGCACCCCGGAGCTGAGGTGCTCGCTCACCCGGAGTGCCAGCAGCACCTGCTCGATCACGCTGATTTCATCGGCTCCACCAGCGCCCTGTTGCGCCGCTCGGAGGCCAGCGAAGCCACCAGCTTCATCGTGCTCACCGAGCCCGGGATCCTGCATCAGATGCGCAAGGCCGTGCCCGGCAAAGCGTTCTATGAGGTGCCGGGTGCCGACGGCTGCAGCTGCAACGCCTGCCCCTACATGCGCCTCAACACGCTGGAAAAGCTGTGGCAATGCCTCACCGACATGGCGCCACAGATCGAGCTGGATGAGGCGATGCGACAGCGGGCGCTGGCACCGATCGAAAAGATGCTGGCGATGAGCCGCTAGTAGCTGTAGTTGGCCACAAACAGGCTGGCATCGTCCGACGGCTCCGATCCAGCCACGTATTGACCTTGGCTGGCTGCGCCGTTGGCACGGGCGCGGGCCAGCAGCGCCGCCTGACCAGCGGCCAGATCCTTCCCGCCCCAGTGCTTGATGCAGGAGTGCTGGAGAGCGCGGCCGTAGGAAAAGCCCAGATGCCAGGGGACGTAGCTCTGGGCAGCGGCCTGATTGATGGCATTGAGGCAGAGGCTGGCATCTTCCTCACTGAGGCCGCCGCTCAAAAACAGAATCGCCGGCACGGCGGCAGGCACGGTGCGGCTGAGGGTGCGAAGGGTGAAGGCGCCCACCTCCTCGGCGGAGGGCTGCTGGGAGCACGCGGCGCCGGCGCAGGTCATCGAGGGCTTGAGCAGGCTGCCCTCGAGAAACACCCCATTCACCGCCAGGGCTTCATAGGTGGTGCGCAACACCCATTCCTGCACCGAGGCCGTGGTGGTGATGTCGTGGTCGCCATCCATCAGGATCTCGGGCTCCACGATCGGCACCAGACCCTGCTCCTGCACGGTTCGGGCGTAGCGAGCCAGGCCCCAGGCGTTCTCGCGCACCGCCAGCTCCGAGGGGGCGCCATTGCCACTGATCTGCAGCACCGCACGCCATTTGGCGAAGCGGGCCCCGCGTTCGTAGTAGCGAGCAGCCCGCTCCGCCAGTCCCTTGAGGCCAGTGCACCAGCTTTCGCCGGCCACTCCGCCGGCCAGGGGTTCCACCCCCTGATCCACCTTGATGCCGGGAACGATGCCCTGCTGTTGAAACAGCGCCACGATCGGCCCGCCACCGGCCTCAGCAGTGCTGTTCTGGAAGAGGGTTTCCTCGTAGAGGATCACGCCGGAGATGTGCTCGCTGAGGCCGTCTGTGGTGGCCAGCAAGCTGCGATAGGCGCGGCGGTGCTCCTCGGTGTTCTCCAGGCCGATGGCATCAAAGCGTTTGCCGATCGTGCCGGTGGATTCATCGGCCGCCAGCAGGCCCGTGCCCGGCGCCGCCAGGGCTGCCGCCGTGGCGGCGAGCTCATCGCGGAAATCGTTGAGGGCCATGGGGGCGGGCCAGCAGTGTCAACCCTTGGCTAGGGACGGGAGGAGGCGGCGTCAACCCGGCGCCGCAGTGGCGCGGCACGGCTGGTGATACTTGGGCGCTGACGCCCTGCGCCCGCCGCCGATGCCCCTTGCCCCCGGCGGCCTGTTGCAGCTCAGCCCTGAAGGGCTCTATTGCCCGGCGGCCAAGGCCTGGATCGATCCCTGGCGGCCGGTGCCCCGCGCCCTGATCACCCACGCCCATGCCGATCACGCCAGGCCGGGCTGCGGTGAGTACTGGGCCATTGGGAGCAGCGAGGGAATCCTGCGGGAGCGCCTGGGCGCCGAGATCAAGCTCCTACCTGTGGACTACGGCCAGCTGCACCGGATCGGCGATGCCCGCGTGTCGTTTCATTCGGCCGGCCACGTGCTCGGCAGCGCCCAGATCCGCCTGGAAGCCGGCGGCGAAAGCTGGCTGGTGAGCGGCGATTACAAACGCTGCGCTGATCCCAGCTGCGCACCCTTCGAGCCGGTGCAGGCCAACGTGATGATCAGCGAAGCCACCTTCGGACTCCCGATCTACCGCTGGCAGAGCGGCGCAGCGGTGGCCGCCGAGATCCTGCAGTGGTGGCGCAGCGCACCGGATCGCCCCTCGGTGCTGTTCTGCTACGCCTTCGGCAAGGCACAGCGGGTGCTGGCGGAGCTGTATCGCCTCGGCGTCCGCGATGAGGTGCTGCTGCATGGCGCCGTGGAGCGTTTGATGGCGCCGTATCTGGAGGCCGGCGTGGCGATGCCGCCCAGCCGACCCCTGGCCCAGCTGGAGCGGGGTGCTGATCTGGCGGGGCGGTTGCTGATCGCCCCGCCGGCAGCGCACCGCAGCCGCGGACTCGGCCGTTTTGCCAAAGCCCAGAACGGCTTCGTGAGCGGCTGGATGGCCGTGCGGGGAGCGCGGCGCCGGCGCGGCTACGGCAAAGGCTTTGTGATGAGCGATCACGCCGATTGGGCCGGCCTGCTGCGAAGCGTGGGCGAGAGCCAAGCGCAGCAGGTGTACGTGACCCACGGCCAGAGCGCGGTGTTGGCGCGCTATCTGCGCGAGGTGGAGGGGATCAACGCCGAACCGCTCGAGGGGCATTTCGAAGCCGAGCGCTTCGACGATGACGACACCGCAGCGGTGGCGCCTCAGGAGCAGGCCTGATGGAGCCGTTCGCCGCCCTGTTCCGTCAGCTCGATGGCACCGGCAGCACCAGTGCCAAGCTCGACGCGCTGGAGACCTATTTCCGCAGCGCCGAGCCAGCTGATGCGGCCTGGGCCCTGGCCCTGCTGCTGGGGAAACGCCGGCGGCGGCTGATCACCGGGCGGCGCTTGCGGGAGATCTGCCTGGCGGCCACGCAACTGCCGGAGTGGTTGTTCGAGGCCTGCCACGCTCAGGTGGGGGATTCAGCGGAAACCGTGGCCCTGCTCTGGCAGCAACACCCCCCTGAGGGTGTCCGAGGTGCTGGGCAACCGCAGCAGACCCTCAGCCACTGGATGACCAGCACCCTGCCCGCGTTGGCGGGGTTACAGGGCGAGGAGCAGGCTGCAGCGGTGGAGGCTTGCTGGCGCGGGCTGGAAGGGGATCACCTGCTGCTGGTGAACAAGCTGCTCAGCGGTGGCTTCCGCGTCGGTGTGTCCACAGGGTTGGTCACCAGGGCTCTGTCCCGCAGCGCCGATCTGGAGGAAGCCCTGGTGGCCCATCGGCTGATGGGCGGCTTTGAACCCAGCGCCGCCAGCTTCGCCAGCCTCACGGCCCCCGCTGAGCACGGCGACGACCTCGCCGCCCGGCCCTATCCGTTTTTCCTGGCCAGCCCCCTGGAGCCAGGGCAGTTGGAGAGCTCCTCCCCCGAGAGCTGGCAACTGGAATGGAAATGGGATGGGATTCGCGGCCAGCTGATCCACCGGGCCGGCGGATGCAGCCTGTGGAGCCGGGGCGAGGAGTTGATCAATGAGGCCTTCCCCGAACTGATCGCCCTGGCGGAGCAGTTGCCGCTGGGAACGGCGCTCGATGGGGAGGTGATCGTGTGGCAGAGCGGCAGCGAGCAGCCGGAACCCTTCGCCAGCCTGCAGCGGCGACTCGGGCGCAAATCACCCAGCCGTTCGCTGCAGAACGAGTGCCCTGCCGCCTTCGTGGCCTACGACCTGCTGGAGCATCAGGGGGTCGACCAGCGCCAACAACCGCTGCAACAGCGGCGACGGCAGCTGGAGCAGCTGCTGGAGCAGTGGGTGCTCAAGGCCGAAGCCGGCGTGCGCGAGCGGCTGCGTTTGTCGCCGGCGCACCGGCTGAGCCGCTGGAGCGAGCTGGAGCCCCTGCGTGAACAGGCGCGCGCCCACCGGGCGGAGGGCTTGATGCTGAAGGCGCTTGATTCGCCCTATCTGGTGGGACGCAAACGGGGCAGCTGGTGGAAACACAAGCTCGAGCCCCTGCGGCTGGATGCGGTGCTGCTCTATGCCCAGGCCGGTAGCGGCAAGCGCGCCAACCTCTACACCGACTACAGCTTTGGCCTCTGGAACGGCGACGGTGCGTTGGTGACCTTCGCCAAGGCCTACTCCGGCCTCGACAACGCCGAGATCAAGGAGCTGGATCGCTGGATCCGAGCCCACACCACCGAGCGGTTCGGCCCCGTGCGGGCCGTGGAGCCGCTCCAGGTGTTTGAGCTGGCCTTTGAAGGCATCCAACCCTCCAAGCGCCACAAATGCGGTTTCGCCGTGCGCTTCCCGCGCATCAGCCGCTGGCGCCGCGATAAGCCCGCCGCCGAGGCCGACTCCCTGGCCAGTGCCCGGGCGCTGATGGAGCAGCAGGCATGAGCGCGCCGCTGGCACCGATCGAAGCCTGGTTTGCGCAGCAGGGCTGGACGCCGATGGCGTTTCAACGCCAGAGCTGGGACGCCTACCTCGATGGCGACAGCGGCCTGTTGCAGGTGCCCACCGGCTCCGGCAAAACCTATGCGGCTGTGATGGGCCCGATCGCCGAGATGCTGGCGGCGCCCGGCGGATTGCAGCTCCTGGTGATCACGCCGCTGCGGGCCTTGAGCCGCGATCTTGCCCTGGCGATCGAGCAGCCAATCAGTGCCATGGGCTGGCCCCTGCGGGTGGCGATCCGCAATGGCGACACCAGCACCCACGAACGCAGCAAGCAACTGCGCAAACCACCCGAAATCCTGATCACCACGCCGGAATCCCTAAGCGTGCTGCTGGCTAATGCCAAGGCACCGGAGCTGTTTGCGCGCTTGCAGGCGGTGGTGCTCGATGAATGGCACGAGCTCATGGGCAGCAAACGCGGCACGCAAACGGAGCTCTGCCTGAGCTGGTTGCGGCGGCAGCGGCCCCAGCTGCGCACCTGGGCGATCAGCGCCACCATCGGCAACCTCGAGGAGGCGGCCCAGGCCGCCGTGGGCGCCGGCGCTGCAGCGCCGCGGATCATCACCGCAAGCATCGAGCGCGCCACCGCGATCCGCTCCCTTCTGCCCGAGTCGATTGATGGGTTCCCCTGGGGCGGGCACCTGGGGCTGCGCATGTATGAGGAGCTGGTGGCGGGGCTGGAGCCGGGGGTGAGCACCCTGCTGTTCACCAACACCCGCAACCAGGCAGAACGCTGGCATCAGTGTTTGCGCTTTGCCTGCCCAGAGATGGATGGGGCCTTGGCGCTGCACCACAGCGCCATCGATCGGGCCGAGCGCGAGGCCATCGAAGCCCGGGTGAAAGCCGGAGAGCTGCGCTGGGTGGTGTGCACCAGTTCCCTGGATCTGGGGGTGGATTTTCAGCCTGTGGAGCGGGTGGTGCAGATCGGCAGCGCCAAAAATCTGGCCCGGCTGCTGCAACGGGCCGGCCGCAGCGCCCACTGCCCCGGCGGCACGTCCCAGGTGCTGTTCATGCCAACCAACGCCCTCGAATTGCTAGAGGTGAGCGCCATGCGCCGGGGGCTGGAGAACGGCTTGGTGGAGCACCGGCGTCCGCCCCAACTGCCGCTCGATGTCTTGCTGCAGCACCTCACCAGCCTGGCCTGCGGGGCAGGCTTCATTCCGCAGCAGGAGCTGGCCACCGTGCGCCAGAGCTGGAGCTTCCGCCAGCTCAGCGACGCGCAATGGCAGTGGTGCCTGGCCTTTCTCGAGCACGGCGGCGAATGCCTGACGGCCTATCCCCGCTACCGCAAGCTTGTGCGCTGCAGGCTCGACAGCGACGAACCAGCCGCCGAGGGGGAGCCCTGGCGCTACCGGGTGCTCGACAAAACGATCGCGCGCCTGCATCGCTTCAACATCGGCACGATCACCGCAGATCGCTCGGTGACCGTGCGGTTTGTGCGTGGAGCGGTGATCGGCCACGTGGAGGAGGCCTTCATCGGGCGGCTCAAACCCGGCGATGTGTTCTTCTTCGCCGGCCGCCAGCTGGAATTCGTAAGGCTGCGGGAGATGACAGCCCAGGTGAAAGCCACCAGCAAAAAAAGCGCCACGGTGCCCGCCTGGGCCGGGGGCCAGATGGCCCTCTCCGATCTACTGAGCCGCCACCTGCGCGACGAGGTGGATCGCTGTGCGCAGGCCCTGGCCGGCGAGGCCCGGCTCGACACACCGGAACTGCAAGCGCTGGAGCCGCTGCTGGAGCGCCAGGCCAACCTCTCCGGGCTACCCCGCAGCGATCAATTGCTCGTGGAGCTGTGCCGCAGCCGCGAGGGCAGCCACCTGTTTGTGTATCCCTTTGAAGGGCGGTTTGTGCATGAGGGCATCGGCTTTCTCTGGGCCTGGCGCCTGGCGCGGCATCAAGCCAGCACGATCACGGTGTCGGTGAACGACTACGGCTTTGAACTGCTGGCCCCGAAGACGTACCCCTTTGAAGCGTTGCTCGATCTCCACGGCGACGACTTGCTCGATCTCGAGCACCTCGAATCGGATCTCGAGCAGGCGCTGAACTTCTCTGAACTCTGCCGGCGCCGCTTTCGGGCCATTGCCCAGGTGAGCGGGCTGATCAGCCAGGCGATGCCCGGCCAGAACAAAACCGGCGGCCAGCTGCAGATCAGTGCCGCCTTGTTGTTTGACGTGTTTCAAAAGCATGAGCCGGGCAGCCTGCTGCTGGAGCAGGCGCGGCGGGAAGTGCTCGATGAGCAGCTGGAGCAGCACCGGCTGCGTTCAGCGCTCGAACGCCTGGCCGGCAGCACCTGGCGGGTGGAACGGATCGCTCGGCCAGGGCCGCTGGCGTTCCCACTGCTGGTTGAACGGCTGAACAGCCGCCTGAGCAATGAATCGCTGCTGGATCGGGTGCAGCGCTTGATTGCAGAAGCCACCCGTGCCGAGGCTTGAGCCAGCCGTCAGCAGCTCGACACAAATCCTTACAACGGGCTGCATCGCCTGATTGGATGCATGAGTCCAGGGGAACGGGGATGACGATCCAACCCGGCAGTTTCGTGAGCCTGCGCTCGCGGCCCAGCGGCACCTATCAAGTGCTGAACGTGGATCCCGACAGCGATCACGTGTGGCTGCGCCGCTGGCCCCTGCGCCGCACCAGCAACCCCAGCTTCGCCGCACCGTTGGCTGATCTATTGGCTGATCTAGAACACCGGGAGGCCGCCTGAACACAACGTCGTCGCCATGATCAGCGCCCTTTTGAACGTTCTCTGGGTGGTGCTGGGCGGCCTGGTGATGGCGCTTGGCTGGTGGCTGGCAGGCCTGGTGTGCGCGATCACGATCGTGGGATTGCCCTGGGCGCGCAGCTGCTTTGTGATCGGCTCCTTTGCCCTGTGGCCATTTGGGCAGGAGGCCGTGAACCGGCGCGAGCTTCATGGCCGCGGTGATCTGGGCACAGGAGCGTTGGGCCTGCTGGGCAATGTGGTGTGGTTTCTGGTGGCCGGCTGGTGGCTGGCGATCGGGCATCTGGCATCGGCCCTGGCCTGCTTCGTCACGATCATTGGCATCCCCTTTGGCATTCAGCACATCAAGCTGGCGCTGATCGCCCTGGCACCGGTGGGCATGACCGTGGTTCCGACGCGCCGCTGACCGGTTCAGACACGGCCACGCGGCCGGTGAACTTTCCACAGGTTTCACGCCAACCCGGGCGATCTCATCAATGCTGGCCCCATGAGTGTTCTGCACTGCCCGCTCTGCATCGGTCTGGCCGTGTTGTCGGTTGGTCGCGCGGTCGCCCATCTCAGCCTCGTGGTGCTCAGCGCAAGGCCCCGGCTGGGCTAGAGGTGGAACAGGAGGTGGCGCGATGGGCGAGGCAAACAAACGGCTGGTGGTCCGCACACCACGGGGATCCACGATCGAAGCCCTCGAGGGCGGCTATTACCGGGTGTGCACCCGTGAAGGTGTTTGCCAGACCGTGACAGGCCTGCACCGTGCCAACGACCTCATGTATTGGCGCGAGAGCCAGCCTGCTCCAGGGCAACCAGGCGGCTAGGGCAGAAGTTCACACCTTCGAACCGGTTCACCCCGAAGCGCGTGAGACGCTCCCGGTAAAGGGGCTGGGGAGTCACGATCAACACGCGGCGGCCCTGCTGCGAGGCATCGCGGCAAAGGGCATCGATGGCCAGGGAGGCCGTCACGCCGAGGTGGCTCACAGCCGTGAGATCCAGCACAAGACAGGCGTACACATCACTGTCAGTGAGCAACTGGGTGAGATAACGGCTGGCACCAAAGCTCAGGGGCCCTTCCAGGCTGAGCAGCACCGCACCACTGCCGGCCTGCTGCAACAACGCCTGCTCGCGCAGGCTGAGGGCACTCAGGTCGTCGCCGCCAGCCACCCGCCGGCTGGCGCGCTGCAGGGCATCGGCCTGGTCCTTGATCGTGACCATGTTGGCGATCGACACACCGATCACCACCGCCGTCACCAGGTCCCAGAACACGGTGAGCACCAGCACCAGCCACATCAGGCCCGTGGCTTTCCAGGAGAGACGCGGGGCACGGCGCAGGAAGTTCCAGTCGATGATCTCGAGGCCCACGTGCAGCAGGATTCCTCCGAGCACCGCCAGGGGAATCACCGAGGCGAGCGGTCCAGCGCCGAGGGTGACCGCCAGCAGCACCACGGCGTGCACCATGCCCGAAAGGGGGGTGCGGCCGCCGGCCTGGACGTTGGTAACGGTGCGCATGGTGGCGCCGGCGCCGGGCAGACCACCCACGAGAGCGCAGGCCATGTTGCCGATGCCCTGCCCCACCAGCTCGCGATCGGAGCGGTGTTGCGTGCGGGTGATGTTGTCCGCCACCAGAGAGGTGAGCAGCGAATCGATCGAACCCAGCACCGCCAGGGTGATCGCATAGCCGCCCAGGAGGCGAAGGTCATCCAGGCGCAGCTGCGGCCAGCGCAGCGTGGGCAATCCCTGTGGAATCGGCCCCAGTCGCGGCAAGGCATCCGGCGGAAGCAACGTGCTGAGGGCCGTGACCAGCAGCAGGCCCGCCAGCGGAGCAGGCAGCCAGTGGCTCCAACGCCGCGGATACCAATGCACCAGCGCGAAGGTGAGCCCGCCCACCAGCAGCGCCAGGCCATTGACGTGATGCAGTTCCGCTGGCAACGCCCCAAGAATCGTGGGGATCGAACCACTCAGATCCAGGCCCAGCAGCACGGGCAGCTGCAGGAGCACCACGATGGCGCCGATGCCCGACATGAAGCCCGAGACCACGGAGTAGGGCATCTGCACGATGTATTGCCCCAGGCGCAGCAGGCCAAACAGCACCTGCAACGCACCGGCCACGAGCACCACGGTGAAGGCCATCGCCAGCCCGCTCTCCGGGCCATAACGGCCCACCATCGCCGTGATGATCCCGGCCATGATCACGGTCATCGGCCCGGTGGGACCCGACACCTGCGCTGGTGTGCCACCGAAGGGAGCCGCCAGGAAGCCGAGCACAATCGCGCCGTATAAACCAGCAATAGCGCCCACTCCGGAGGTCACCCCGAAGGCCATCGCCAGAGGAAGCGCCACCACAGCAGTAGTGACACCACCGGCGAGATCACCACGCCAATGGTTCAACCAACCACGGCTCCAGGTGCTGCTGAGGCGCCAGATGCGCCGCTGCGGTGGTTCGCGAAACGGAGAGCGCATGAACAGCTGCTGTTGGTCACACGGTGACCAATCGCCTCCATCGGTGCAACAAGGGCCACGCCGCTGTTGCGAGAGTGCGACGGCGAATAAACAAGCGATGCGCACCCTGAGCTGGCACGAGTTCGATCAAGCGGTGGCCGCGATCGCCGACCGCTGCCATGGACAGAACTTCAGCGGCATCCACGGCATTCCCCGCGGCGGGCTGGTGCTGGCGGTGTGCCTCAGTCACAGGCTGGAGCTACCGCTGCTGAGCGCGCCGGAACCGGGGTGTCTGCTGGTGGACGACGTGTATGAAACGGGACTCACTCTGGCTCCCTATCGAGAGCTGGCGGGCTGCACAACGGTGGTGTGGGTGAGCAAAGCCCAGCCGCAGTGGTGGCAGGCGGTGGAGGTGACCGACTCGCGCGAATGGATTGTGTTTCCTTGGGAAAACGCTGCAGCTGCAGCGGCCGATGAACAGCTCTATCGCGCTTCTCGCTGATGCGACGCCCCAGCCTTTACCTGGCCTCGCCCTATGGCTTTTCGCCCCATTGGCGGGCACGGCTGTTGCCGGATTTCATCACCGCCTTGGAGCAGATCGGCGTGGAGGTATGGGAACCCTTCAGCCGCAATGGCCAGGTGGATCTAGCGCAGCCAGGCTGGGCCTGGCGGGTGGCCCAGGCCGATCTGCAGGATGTGCGCGATGCGGATGCCCTGCTCGCCATCGTGAATGGCACACCACCGGATGAAGGGGTGATGCTGGAGCTGGGGGCAGCGATTGCCCTGGGCAAGCCGGTGTTTCTCTACCGCGACGACTTCCGCCGCTGCAGTGATTCCGAGGACTACCCCCTCAACCTGATGGTGTTCAGTGGTCTGCCGCAACAGGGATGGCAGGACTGGCTCTATGGCTCGATCGACGACTTGAGCGATCCCTCCAAAGCGCTGATGCGCTGGATCAGCAGCCGCTAAGGCGTCAATCGTCGAAGTCTTGGTCGTGCTTGTTCATGGCCTCCACCACCATGTCCTGAATCATGTGGCGGGTTTCCTGGCGGCTGTGATGACCCACGGTGCGTTGAATCGTGTAGTAGGCGATCAGGAGCAGCGGCAGGATCGAGAGGCAGGCGATCAGAAACATGACAAAGATCCGGGGTAAGGGGATGGCGCTGAACCGGCTGAGCGTTATTGTTGGATTGATTCAATTCTGATCCATGCTCACCGGCTCTGATCTGCTGGCCAAGGTTAAAGAACTTGGCGACGTGTCCAAATCCGACCTGGTGCGCAGCTGCGGCTATGTGAGCACCAAAAATGATGGTGGCGAGCGTCTGAACTTCACCGCCTTCTACGAAGCTCTTCTGGAAGCCAAAGGTCTCAGCCTCGGCAACGATGGCGTGGGCCGCGGCAAAGGCGGTCGCAAGCTGAGCTACACCGCCACTGTGCAAGGCAACGGCAACCTGCTGATCGGCAAGGCTTACACCGCCATGCTCGACCTCAAGCCGGGCGACGAGTTTGAAATCAAACTGGGTCGCAAGCAAATCAAGCTGATCCCCGCTGGCGCCACCGAAGAGGAGTGATTGCCGAGATCGGCCCTCAGCTCCAACCAAGCCCCGGTGATTGCCGGGGCTTTTTTGTTGGCCGCGTTCCAGCAAGCCCGCGAGGCTGTAGTACCAAGCACATCAGGGTGGGTGCAGGCGACTCAGCATGAAGCCAAGACAAAGCTCCTCGCACCATGGCCACCTACACCATCACCCTGGAAAGCGGCGAAAGCTTCAGATGCGCTGACGACGCCTATATCCTTGATGCCGCCGATGAGCAGGGCATTGACCTGCCCTACTCCTGCCGAGCCGGCGCCTGCAGCACCTGCGCAGGCAAGTTGCTATCCGGCAGCGTGGATCAACAGGATCAGTCGTATCTCGATGATGAGCAGATCAGCCAGGGCTACGCCCTGCTGTGCGTGAGCTACCCCACCAGCGACTGCACGATCCGCCCCAATGCAGAAGAAGAACTGATCTGACCAGACCAGCGCGCACCGATTTCTGTAGCGATTGTCACCTGAGGGCGGCTGGTCTGATCCATAGGGTCGAGCCAGTGAAGAACACCCATGGTTCAGCCCAGCGCCACCAACCAAGAGCCCCAGCCGGGGCTCGAAGCACAAGGTGTGCAGCCGCCTGCAGCCATGGCCCAGTTCAGCCAAGCCACCGCCGAAGGGCAACAGGCGGCGGCCATCCGAGGCCGGCGCCCCCTGAGCGGCGACCTGGTGCACTACGTCACCACCTGCTGGTGATGCGCTCCCTCAAAGATCGGAGTGGAGCGCATCCATCACCCGCATCACCTCAAAGGTGTAGTCATCACTGAGATGAAGCACGCTGGCGAGGTGGTTGAGGATGTTGAGTTCATCCTGCTCATAGCGGCCATCTGAGCGCATGATCTCAGCGGCAACCGCGAAGGCCGTCATCCGCTGATCAGGCTTCAGCACTTCGGCTGCCTCCACCATCATGTGCTGAGCCCCCTTGAGGCGGAGCTCAGCCACCAGCGTGTCCATCAGGGCCACCATCGTGGCGTCGTCGTAACTGTTGAAGGGCTTGCGATAGTCGAGGGAATGGCGCAGCGCCCGGGATCCCGCCATGGTGAGGCGGCCATCCCAGAACACGGCCGCGAGGGCAATCGCAGCAAAGGCGGTGGAGGGCTCCATCGGCATCACAACAGAACAACAGAAACAGCGCTCAGCGCTGGAACAACAGCTCCTGGTAAGTGGGCAACGGCCAGAGCGCGTCATCCACCAGGAGCTCAAGGGCGTCCACAGCCGAGCGCACCGCGCCCATGCGAGGAAGCAGGGCATCGGCGCAGTGGCGGAGGTGAGCATCCACATCCCCACCCGCAGCGGCCAGATCGGATTCCAGGGCCTGGCAGCTGCTGAGCAACTGCTGGCAGAGCTGCGCGATCTGCTCAACCTGGCTGCGATCAACCGGCAAGCCCAGGGCTTCCTGGGAGGCGATTGATTGCGCGAGCTGCTCTAAAGCGGCCATCACCGCCGGATAGATCTGGGTTCTGGCAATGCGCAGCACCAATTTGGCTTCTACCTCAATGGCGAGGATGTATTGCTCGGCATACACCTCAAACCGGCTCTCCAGTTCAACAGGCGACAACACACCGGTGCGCTCGAACAGCTCGCGGATCGCCGGCCGCTTCAACACCGGCAAAGCATCGGCGCTGGTGCGCAGGTTTTCCAGCCCCCGCTCCTCCACGGCAATGCGATGCCACTCGGCTGAATAGCCATCACCGCCGAACACCACAGCGCCATGGGCTTCCATGGTTTGCTTCAGCACGGCAAAGGCTGCTTCTTCGAGCGGCAATCCGGTGTGCAACAGCTGCTCCAGCTGGTCAGCAATCCATTCGATCGAATCGGCCAGGATCGTGTTGAGCACCACTAGCGGGCCCGCCACCGACTGGCCAGAGCCCACCGCCCTGAATTCAAAACGATTGCCCGTGAAGGCAAAGGGCGAGGTGCGGTTGCGATCGCCGGGGTCCTTATTGAGCTCGGGCAGGGTGTCAACCCCCAGTGACATCAAGGCCGCCTTGGCGGAACCCTGCAGGCTGCCGCTGCGGATTTGCTGGAACACGTCCTCGAGCTGGCTGCCGAGATACACCGAAATGATGGCCGGCGGGGCTTCATTGGCACCGAGGCGGTGATCGTTGCTGGCGGTGGCGATGGCAGCGCGCATCAGCGGGCCATAGCAATGCACGCCCCGGATCACTGCCCCACAGAACAGCAGGAATTGAAGGTTCTCGTGAGGTGTACTGCCGGGATCGAGCAGGTTGCCCTGGGTGCTGTTGCCGATCGACCAATTCACATGCTTGCCACTGCCGTTCACACCGGCAAAGGGCTTTTCATGCAACAGGCAGGTGAACCCGTGCTGCTTAGCCGTGGCCTTGAGCACGGTCATGATCAGCTGCTGGTGATCGGTGGCCACATTGGCCGCCTCGTGGAAGGGCGCAATTTCAAATTGCCCCGGAGCCACTTCGTTGTGGCGCGTTTTGGCGGGAATCCCCAGGCGGTAAAGCTGATGCTCCACCGCCTGCATGAACACCTGCACCCGTTCAGGAATGGCACCGAAGTAGTGGTCATCGAATTGCTGACCCTTGGCAGGGGGTGCACCGAACAGGGTTCGGCCCGCTAACTGCAGATCGGGGCGCAACGCCGTGAAGGCGGAATCCACCAGGAAATACTCCTGCTCAGCACCGCAGCTGGAATTCACACGGGCGATCTCGGTTTCGCCCAGCAGCGTGAGGAGGCGCCGCGCCTGGCGATCCATCGCCGCATTGGAGCGCAGCAGGGGGGTTTTCTTATCGAGCGCCTCACCGGTCCACGACACGAACACGGTGGGGATGCAGAGCGTGATGCCATTCGGCGTCTGCATCAGGTAGGCCGGGCTGGTCACATCCCAGGCCGTGTAGCCACGGGCCTCAAAGGTGGAGCGGATGCCGCCATTGGGGAAGGAGGAACCATCCGGCTCGCCCTGCACCAGGAGCTTGCCCGTGAATTCACTGATCACCGAGCCATCGCCCTGGGGGGCAATGAATCCATCGTGCTTTTCAGCGGTGAGGTTGGTGAGCGGATAAAAAACGTGGGCGTAGTAGAGAGCGCCTCTGCGTGTGGCCCAGGCCTTCATCGCCTGCGCCACCACATCCGCCACCGAGGTGTCGAGCTTGCCGCCATGGGTGATGGTGCGCTGCAGCGACTTGAACACCGGCTTGGGGAGTGCCGACTTCATCGCCTCCAGGCTGAACACATCACTGGCCCAGAGCTCCTCCAGCGGAGCAGGCGCGGAAACCGGTGCCGGCGGGCGACCCAGGATGGTGTCGAGTGCCTGAAGACGCGGCTGACTGGGCATGAATATGTGATGCACGTGACACCACCTAACGGGCCAGAGGGGCCCCTCCCAAGCATCAATCGCTACCAGAAAACCAGAAAGATCAACCTCTGTAGCGATCGGCACACAGCGGAATCGAGCTTCCAAGGAATGCTGAAACCCATCAACCGAACCCCAGCATTCGGTATCTTCGGCAACACATCATGGCTCTGCTGTACAAGGATCCCGCGATTGCAACCCTGATCCACAAGCAAACCCCCTATCGGGGCCAGTGGGTGATCTACCAAGCCGCCAATCTGCTGTTCAAGGCCTGCCATGAAGTGCAGCAGCACAATGGCGAGCGCAAAGTGGTCGAACAGGTTTCGCTGCGGTCGTTGGCGGATGCCCAGGCGTTCTCCATTTACCTCAGCAGCTACGGATGGTCACGGGTGTTGGCACCATGAAGCTGCAGCAACCTGCGTGAACAACGGTTGATCGATCCCAAGTGAGGCATTAAGGATTCTTGAACGCATCCCCAGCGCGGCCAGGGTGGACACAGTTCGCCCTGATTCATGTATCGCCTGGAGGAACATCGGCAGAACGGATGGATGCCTGTGGCCCGCGGTTTATTCCGCAGCCGGATTCGCGCGGTGACCGCTGCACGCTCACGCACAGCCATCGCCGGCCACGCCCATCGTGTGGTGGATGTGGAGCTCAAGCTCACGACAGATCTGGTGCCCGCGGGATCGATTGATCAGCCGCACCACTGCTTAAGAGGAACCGAACCACCTCCATAACAAGCTGTGTTTTTGTGCGGATTCACACCGCACGCACCGCCGTGTTCCGTTCCAGTGGAGCCATCACGTGATGCGATGGGCTCGGAGGAGATCGGGATGACGGTTGCAACCCAGGGGTGTTTGGCGGATCAGATTCGCCGCCATTTGTTTTACAGCCAGGCGAAGTCGCCCACCCTGGCAAGCGAGCACGATTACTACATGGCGTTGTCGCTGGCTGTGCGCGATCGCCTGCTGCAGAACTGGGTGGACACCGCCGAGGCCTACACCAACGCCGGCGTGCGCACAGCGGCGTATCTCTCCGCGGAATACCTGCTGGGGCCCCACCTCGATAACAACCTGGTGAATCTCGGCATGCGCCGAGAGGCGGAGGAGGCCTGCGCGGCCCTGGGCCTCGATTTGGGCGCGTTGATCCGCTGTGAGCCGGAGCCTGGGCTGGGCAATGGCGGCCTCGGACGGCTGGCCGCCTGCTTTCAGGAATCCCTGGCCAGCCTGGAGCTGCCCGCCATTGGCTACGGAATCCGCTACGAGTTCGGGATCTTTCGCCAGAGCATCAACCATCAGGGCCAGCAGGAGAGCACCGATGCCTGGCTGTCGCAAGGCAATCCCTGGGAGGTGATCCGGCCGGAATGGTGTTATCCGGTTCAGATCGGATCGCAGACGGTGCTGGGCATCGCCCACGACACGCCGATCACCGGGTATGGCGTTCGCACGGCCAACACGCTGCGACTGTGGTCGGCCATGGCACCGGAAGCGTTCGACTTTGCCTCCTTCAATGCCGGCGATTACACCCGGGCGGTGCTGGCGAAGGTGCAGAGCGAAACCCTCAGCAAGGTGCTCTACCCCAATGATGAGTTTGAGCAGGGCAAACGCCTGCGGCTGAGCCAGCAGATCTTTTTCGTATCGTGCTCCCTGCAGGACATGCTGCGCATCCTCAAGAAGCAAGGCCTGCCGGTGAGCGAGTTCCATCGCAAGTTCGCGGTGCAGCTCAACGACACCCACCCCGCCATCGCCGTGGCGGAACTGATGCGCCTGTTGATCGATCAGGAAGGGTTGGACTGGGATCAAGCCTGGGCCATCACCACCGCCAGCCTCAGCTACACCAACCACACCCTGCTGCCGGAAGCCCTGGAAACCTGGGGGGTAGAGCTGTTTGAGCAACTGCTGCCGCGTCAGCTGCAGATCATTTACGAGATCAACGCCCGCTTCCTGCGCATGGTGCGGCTGCGCTACCCCGGCCAACCGGAGGTGCTCTCGAAGGTGTCGTTGATTGAAGAAGGCAGCAAACGGCGCGTGCGGATGGCGCACCTTGCCGTGGTGGGCTGCCACCACACCAACGGCGTGGCGGAATTGCACAGCCAACTGCTGCGCGATCAGGTGCTGGCGGATTTCGCCCGGCTGTGGCCCGAGCGCTTCACCAACGTGACCAATGGCGTGACTCCGCGCCGCTGGCTGGCCGTGGCCAATCCCTTCCTCTCCCAGCTGCTCGACGACTCGATCGGCAGCGACTGGCGCCGTGATCTGAATCAGCTGGAACGGCTGGAGCCCCTGCTCAGCGATGGCGGCTTCCTGGAGCGTTGGCAGCAGATGCGCGGCCAGGCCAAACAGCGGTTGGCGGAGCACATCCATCAGGAGCTGGGCGTACTGGTGGATCACACCTCCCTGTTTGATGTGCAGGTGAAGCGGATCCACGAATACAAGCGCCAACATCTGGCGGCGCTCGAGGTGGTGCAGCGCTACCTACGCCTGCGGGCCGGTGAAGATCTGCCGCCGCGCACCGTGATCTTCGGAGGCAAGGCGGCTCCGGGTTATGCGATGGCGAAGTTGATCATCCGCCTGATCGTGGGGATTGCGGAGATGGTGAACATGGATCCGGCCATGGGCGGACGCCTACGGGTGGTGTTCCTGCCCAACTTCAGCGTGAGCCTGGGGCAACTCACCTACCCGGCGGTGGATCTCTCTGAGCAAATCTCCACGGCGGGTAAGGAAGCCTCTGGCACCGGCAACATGAAGATGGCCCTGAACGGTGCCGTGACCATCGGCACGTTGGATGGCGCCAATGTGGAAATCCGCGAGAAGGTTGGCGACAACAACTTCTACCTGTTCGGGCACACGGCCGAACAGGTGCACGAGCTCAAGGCGAAGGGGTATCACCCCTGGCCTTGGCTGGAGCAGAACGGGAATCTGCGGGAGGCCCTGGCGTTGATCGCCTCCGGCCACTTCAGCGAAGGCGACCGGAGCCTGTTCCAGCCTCTGCTGAACAACCTCACGCAAACGGATCCATTTCTGGTGATGGCGGATGCGGCCGATTACAGCCGCGCCCAGAACGCCGTGGATGCGGGTTGGCGCAACCCAGACGACTGGGCCAGGGCCTCGATCACCAACACGATGCGCTGCGGCTACTTCAGCAGCGACCGCTCGATTCAGGACTACGCCGAGCGCATCTGGAATCTGCGGCCGCTCTCGATCAACACCGCCACAAGCGGCTGAGGGCGATCAGCCGAAGGTGCGGCCGTCCCAGCCCCAGCTGCCGGCGGCCACATCCTCGAATTGGATATAGATGCGATCGGCTGGGATGCCGGTGCGGGCACTGATCAGCTCACAGAAGGCGGCACTCATCGCCGGCGGACGCAATGATCCGATCGACTTGATCTCTACATAGGCGCTGGGGTCGGTGCCACCGCCAAAGGTCATCGACACGCCGGTTTCGAGGAGCGTCATCACATACATCTCCGGCTTACCGGTCTGCTGCGCCAGGGTGGAGGAGAGCTCCTGCAGCAGCTCCGTGGCGTTGGCAATCTCCGGGAGCGAGGTGCGCAGATTGATCAGGGGCACAGCGATCGAGAAGCTCTGGCCGCATGGTGCCACGGGTGCAGAGGGCATGCGATTCCGTGAGCATTCGTTGCGCAAGCTGGCCGCCCACGGCCCATCGATGCAGGATCGATTCAGGCGCCCTGAACACCGCGCCGCTCTGAGCGCCACTCTCCCTTGCCCGGCTGCTCCGGAACGCCCTCGGCCACCCAGCCGGGGGCGTTCTGTTGGTGAGCACAACCATGATGGGCCCAGCGTGAAACGCCCAAGCCATGGCAGCCAGTATCAGCAGCTTCGCTGAATTCGCCGAGCGGGCCGATTATTCGCTGCTGGAGGCTCTCAACGCTGATCCGGATGCCACAAACGATGGCAACGACCATCAGCCGCGGCAGGTGAGATCCGGGCATTACGTGCCGGTCACGCCCACGCCGCTGCCTGAAGCGGAGTACGTGGCCCACAGCCAAGTGCTCTTCGATGAGCTTGGGCTCAGCGATGCGCTCGCCCACGATGCCTGCTTCCGCAGGCTGTTTTCAGGCGACAGCACGGTGGCAACGGGGCCGATGCGCCCCTTCGGCTGGGCGACGGGCTACGCCCTCTCGATCTACGGCACCGAATACACCCAGCAGTGCCCCTTCGGCACCGGCAATGGCTACGGCGATGGACGCGCCATCTCGATTTTCGAAGGGCTGTTTGAAGGCAGGCGCTGGGAGATGCAGCTCAAAGGCGGTGGGCCCACGCCCTACTGCCGCGGCGCCGATGGCCGAGCCGTGCTGCGCTCGAGCGTGCGCGAGTTTCTGGCGCAGGAATTGATGCACGCGCTTGGGGTGCCCACCTCCCGCTCACTCACGCTCTACATGTCGCGCGCCGAAGGGGTGCGGCGGCCCTGGTACAGCGAGGGATCGCGCTCGTTTGATCCCGACGTGATGGTGAACAACCCAGCGGCGATCACCACGCGGGTGGCGCCGTCGTTTCTGCGGGTGGGGCAGCTGGAGTTGTTTGCCCGGCGGGCGCGCAGCAACGCCCATGCCGGCGCCCTGCGCGAGCTGCAGATGATCACGGCGCATCTGATTGAGCGCAATTACAGGGTTCAGATCAATGCGGCCCTGCCCTTCAACGCGCAGGTGCTGGAGCTGGCGCGCCTGTTCCGCGGGCGGCTCACCGCTTTGGTGGCGAACTGGATGCGCGTGGGCTACTGCCAGGGCAACTTCAACAGCGACAACTGCGCCGCCGGCGGCACCACGCTCGACTACGGCCCCTTCGGCTTCTGCGAACTGTTCGATCCGCGCTTCCAGCCGTGGACCGGCGGCGGCGAGCACTTCTGCTTCTTCAACCAGCCGGCGGCGGCTGAAGTGAATTACGGCATGTTCGTGAAATCACTGCGGCCGTTGCTGGACGGCGACAACGCAGCCCTGGAAGAGCTGGATGCCATCCAGGCCGGCTTTGCCGAGGCAATGGCTGAGGCGCTGGAGACGATGTGGACCGCCAAGCTCGGCCTCCCCAGCTACCACCCCGAGCTGATCCAGGAGCTGCTGCAGCTGCTGGTGGGTTCGCGGGCCGACTACACCATCTTTTTCCGCCGGCTCTCAGCGATCCCCGAGAGCGTGGAAGCGCTCAAGCCGAGCTTTTATGTGCCAAGCGAAGAGGATGTCGATCAGCGCTGGATGGGCTGGCTGCAGCGCTGGCGCGCGCAGATCGGCAACCCGGAGGAGACATCCACCGCCATGCAGCGCGTAAACCCCGCGATCACCTGGCGTGAATGGCTGATCGCCCCGGCCTATGAGCAAGCTGCCACGGGCGACTTCAGCCTGATCCGCGAGCTGCAAACCCTGTTCGGCGATCCCTACTCCACCCCAGCGGCGGAGCTAGCGGCGCGCTACGACCAGCTCAAGCCACGGGAGTTCTTCAACGCCGGCGGGGTGTCGCACTACAGCTGCTCGTCGTGAGGCGTCAGCCGAGCATGCGCGAGCGCACCAGGGAATCCCACAAGCGCGTGGGCATGAAGCGCTGCACCAGCACCGCCTCCGATTCGCTGCCGCAGCGGTAGCGGGGATTGGGATCGCGAGCCTCCAGGGCCGTTGCAATGGTGCGAGCCACCACCTCAGGCTCTGAGCCCTTGCGGAACCCCTCAGCCCAGCCCGCAGCAACCCGGCGCATCATCGAACCCCAAACAGGGTGAAGCCCTTCGCGCTGCATGGCATCCGCGGTAACGCCCTCAAACCCCGTGCGGATCAAGCCGGGCTCTACCAGCACCACGTGAACGCCGAACTGGTGCAGCTCCAGGCGCAGGGCATCACTGATCGCCTCCACGGCATGTTTGCTCGCGCCATACCAACCGGCTCCGGGCGTCACGAAGCGGCCGGCGATGGAGGAGAGGTTCACGATGCAGCCGCGGCGCCGCTCGCGCATCGCCGGCAGCAGCAGCTGGGTGAGACCGACCAGGCCGAACACATTCACCTCAAACATCGCCCGGGCCCGATCGAGCTCCATGGTTTCCACCGGGCCCACATCGCCATAGCCGGCGTTGTTCACCAGCGCATCGAGCGCGCCAACGCGATCGTTGATGGCGTGCGCGAGCGCCTCGCGGGAGCTCGGGTCGACCAAATCGAGGGTGAAGATCTCAGCGCCGCGGCTGCGCAGCGGTTCCATCGCCTCAACCCGGCGCGCTGCCGCCATCACCCGCCAGCCCTGATCGATCAGGCGATGTGCCGTGGCCAAGCCGATGCCGCTGGAGGCACCGGTGATCAACACACTGCGGCGGGCGTCAGCCATCGGATTGCAAGCGACGGCTGCACTGTGGCGAAGAAAGCCGGGTGATGCTGCACTGGAGCAGTGCTTGTGGCAATGTCGATCTTTCCCGTTCTGGTGATCGTGCATGCCCTGGCGGCCACGGTGTGGACCGGCGGGCACCTGGTGCTGGATCTGCGGGTGTTGCCCAGAGCACTCAAGGAGCAGAACGCCCAGCGCATCCGCGACTTCGAAGAGCTGTTTGAACCCCTCGGCCTCACGGCCTTGGCGATCCAGGTGATCACGGGCCTGTGGATGGGCTGGATCTACCTTCCCGACTATCAGGGCTTGTTCGATCCCAGCAACCCGATCGGGATCTTGATTGGCACCAAGCTCGTGTTGCTAGCTGCTACCGCGGCCCTTGCGGTGCATGCGCGCCTGCGCCTGATCCCGCAGCTCAGCGACAGCAACCTCAGCGGGCTGGCCTGGCATATCCGCGGCATCACGGCCTTGGCGATCGCGTTTGTGGTGGTGGGCGGCCTGATTCGCGTGGGTGGAGTGAGCTGATTCAGCTCTGCAGCAGTACGGAAAGAGGAACCTCTACGCCCTGCCACAGGGCCACCAGTTTGATTACTTTGAAGTTGAGGGAAGGGAAGGGATCAACCCCACCTTCACCAACAAAGGAGGTGCGCCGACGATGCGTGAACCCCACAGTGAACTCGGTGATGTGGCGCGAACATCGCCCCGTAGCAGCAACAGCGATACGCCACTTTGGATGCCTGGATTGATGATCCCCTGGGCTGGATAACCCGGGCCGCGATCACAACTGCTGAGGTCAAGCCCCGAGCATTTCTCGGCAGAGACGTGACCGCTTTCCTTGCCTGCCAGGCCCAAGACAGGTGAATCGTGAAACCCACCGACACCCGACCAAGACGACCGCGAGATGCCAGCGGTGAACCCTTGCAACCGGTGCTAAGGCGCCCCCTACGGGGCGCCTTGTTTGGATGATGAGTATCTCAGGATCGATTGATGCTTCCTCTCCTGGCCACCATCACTGCAACAGCGCTGTTGGCGCAGGCCAATCCCCTGATGATTCCCGCCAAAAACGGCAACACCTGCCCGGGCGGCACCAGCTACGCCGGCGCGGGCTACTGCAAGGTGCGCGGCAATGTTCAGTACTTCCCTGCCAAGAACGGCACCACCTGCCCGGGCGGTAGTTCCTACGCCGGAGCCGGTTATTGCAAGGTGCGCCAGTGAGCGCCTCAGCACCGGTGATCAGCGCCCGCTACGGAGAAGCCCTGCTGTGGGCCGAGGAGCTCCACCGCGACCAATGCCGTAAGGGCAAAGCCGTTCCCTACATCTCCCACCTGATCAGCGTCAGCGCCCTGGTGTGGGAAGACGGCGGCACAGAAGAGCAAGCCATCGCCGCTCTGCTGCACGACGCCATTGAGGACGCCGGCCAGAGCCATGCCTCCATCGCTGAACGCTTTGGAGAAGCCGTGGCCGACATCGTGCGCGATTGCACCGACACCAGCGATAACGCACCACCGGGCGAAAAGGAGCCTTGGCTACTGCGCAAAACCCGCACCATCGCCTCCCTCAAGCACAAGCCTGAGGTCTCACTGTTGGTGACAGCCGCCGATAAAGCCCACAACGCCGGCGACATGGTGCTCGATGCGAGACGTGATCCGACGATGTGGAGCAAGTTCAACGCTGGGCTGGAGGGATCGGCCTGGTATCTGCTGCGAATCCACCAGCAGCTGAAACGCCAGCTGCCTCAGAGCCGCTCGGTGGAACGGATGGGAGAAGCCGTGAGTGAAATCCTCGCGATGGAGAGCTTTCAGCGCCTCGTGCCAGAGGGGTTCGCACCGGCTGTATGGGCAGCGGGATATGCGGATCGCATCAGGACGCAGGAGTAATTCCCCTGTCCTTGCCGCTGGCAGCCGTTGCCCTACTGGCCCAAACCAGCACGGCCATCGTGATCTCCATCGGCGACGGCGACAGTCTGCGCGTGCGAGAAGGCAGCCGAATCCTCAACGTGCGCCTGGCCTGCATCGATGCGCCAGAGACCAGTCAGGCACCCCATGGCGCCAGCGCCCGAGCCCAGTTACAAGCTCTGGCTCCAGTGGGAACAGCGGTTGAGCTGCGTATCAAGGCCAGCGATCGCTATGGGCGCTCCGTGGCGGAGCTGAGCCGCAACGGCCGGAACCTCAACCAGGCCCTGGTGGCATCCGGTGCAGCGTTTGTCTATTGGCAGTACATCCAGGGCTGCGACCGGCAGACCTACAGCCGCCTGGAGAAGGAGGCGCGGCTCAAACGCATGGGCATCTGGGGAGTGAGCAGTGGATTGACACGCCCTTGGGACTTCCGCTCAAACCAAAAAAAGCCGGGCGCAAGCAGCTCTGCACCATCACGCCGGCGGGGGGTCAAAGGATCGGCGCGGTGGTCCCTTTCTTCCCAGCTCAGGCGTCAGAGCTGGAATCACCCCAATTCGGGCTGTGCTTGAGAACAGCCGAGCAGAACTGCAACAGCTCCTGCGGTGTCATGTCGTGCTTGGCGTCATTGGTGCGCCAGGCGCAGATCACAAAGTTGGGTTCGGGTTCGTTGGTGCGGTGATCGATGGTGGGGAGCATCGCGTAGCGCTTCTTGCTCTCGCCCTTGCCCGTCGCCGCGTCGCGGTTGTCATAAGTGCCGATCAGCTCCCAATCGAGCCACTCGCCCGTCCAGTGGTCGTGCCCCTGTGAGGCCAGCACCGCTTCATGGATCGCCAGCCGGTACTGCTGCACATTGCCCACGCCGCCACGCTTCTGATCACGCTTGGCCAGCGTGACCGCCTTGCGCTGCACCCAGCCGGGGTAGGTGCCTTTCGCAGCATCGGGCATCCAGTCGGGGGCGGGGGTGCTCATCGCGGCTTGGTGCGCATCACCAACGATCGTTTCACTGCGGGCGGTTCTTCTGTACCCACCGGCTCGTGCCGCACCACGCCGAGCAACGCGGCAGGATGTAACGAATTCGTTACATGGCTCTCATGACTGTTGGAGAGGTCTTCCTTGAGTCGCTGGTCAGCGGCGTGATCACAGAAGGCGAGATGGCCTGGATCGCCAGGCATCAGAGCTCCTTCGCCCGCCACGAGGAAGCCGTGGCCCTGCGCCTGGGCCGCCTGATCGATGAGGGGCAGGTGAATCTGGGCTGCAGGATCCCCGGCCGCGTCATCCGGCACCGACAAGTGCTGAACGACTGGATTGAGCCCCTGGGTCGGCGCCGCTCAGCGCGAGCCGCATGCGCCTGAACAAGGTTGCCCGCCGCCTGCGAGCACGAGCAGATGGGGCAGACCCGACCCAGGCGATCGGTGTGCACCACAACCAGCCCCTCAGCGCTGATCGTGGTGCCATGGATGAACTTCCGCCATCGTGGACGGCATGAACCATCCCCTGGTGTTTGTGATCGCCCCATCCGCCTCCCTTCCAGAAGGGGAGGCCAGCTGGGACGATCTGTTGCAAGCCCAGCGCCAGGGGCCCGGCGGCGCCTTTGCCCTGCGCCTGTTCACCGCAGCGGGCACCTCTGCTGATCAGCTGGCGCAGCTGTCCTGGGAGGGCGAGCTTGATGCGCAGAACGCCGGCCAAAGCCGCCGGATGATCTGCGATGCAGTGGTGCCTCAGTTCGACCCGCGCAGCAATGCCATCGGGGTGTATCAGCGGGCGGCCGACTCCGATCGCTTCCACTGCCTCGATCGCTTCCCCCTGATCGACGCCAGCAACGAAACCTGCTGGTTTTATCCCACCCACGACGGCTCCTTTCTCAGCTGGGAGCGAGCACTGACCCTCACCCTGAAGCCAGGCATGGTGGCGGCGGAAGCCCAACCCAAAGCACCGAGCCACTACGAGCGCAGCCAGCTCACCCTGCTCTGGAGTCTCCTGGCCGACGACGCCAGCCTCACCTGCGTTGGCCTCACCTACGGCGGGCAGCGCATCGAATGGCCCCAGGCCCACAGCCAGCCGGAGCCGATGGCCACCTGGAGCCTGTTCACGGTCGACACCCAAGCCGATGTGGCCCTCACGGTGGAGGCATTGCAGACGGTGTTTGCCAACGCATGAGCGAGGCCCCTGAGCAACAACGCCTGGAACTGCTGCAGCTGCTGCAACAAGAACCCCGCGGTAGTGCCAATCGCCATGGGGATCGCATCCGGGCTCTGATCGACGCTCTTGAGCAGGCGCAACCGGCCGATCTCTCCAGGCCGGAAGCACTGCAGCAGCTGGAAGGAGTATGGGAACTGCGCTGGAGCAGCAGCAGCCAGCCCTATCTGGCGGTGGCACCCTGGCTCGAAAACCTGCAGTGCCTCTCGCCATCGCAGGGGCGCGGGATGAACCTGTTGCGGCTGGGGGGCCCGCTCGCAGCCGTGGCCGGCATCGCCGTGGAGGCCTCCATCGCGGTGGTGCAGGCGGAGCAGTCACCGAGCCAGCGGGTGGAGGTGCGCTTTCGCCGCGGGGGCTGGCTCGGGCCAGCCCTTGGCTCCAACCGATTGCAATGGCTGCGCAGCGTGAACCAGAGCTTCCCTGCCTGGCTCGACATCACCGTGCTCGACGCAAACCTGCGCGTCTGCCGCGGCAATGCCGGCACCGTGTTTGCACTCACACGCCGCCAGGATCTCAACCTGGCGGATCTGCTGCTGACGCCCCAGAACTGAGCGAGGCGAACACCTGCTCTATTGAAGTCAGGTCGAAATCAGTGTTCGTGAGCACGGCCGTCTCAAAGTCTTCCTGGAAATCAGAGAGGCTCTGCAGAATCTGCTCCGCCGTGCCCTCGCCCGGCATCGGCGCCGCGGATCGGCCCTGATCGTCGCGGGAAAAGATCCGCCAGAACGCCAGCACCGATTGCTGCCCAGGTGTGAGCGACTGCGAACCGAGGGTCCACGGGTGAAGCGCGGCGAGCTGCTTCACCTGCTGCCAGCTGGGGTGATCGGCAAAGCCGGCATCCACCGCCGACAGCGCCGCCAGAAAGTCGTCGTCGCTCATCACTCTTCGCGCTTGTTGGCCAAGCCGCCATTGCAGTAATTCACAGCCAAGGCGGGCCGCTCAGCCTCCGGCAGGTTGGGGATGTTGCGCTCCAACCAACCCAGGCTCGCGTTGTAGCACTTGTTCCAGCGCGAGGATTCACCAGCGATCGGCCCAAGCGACAGCGCGATCGACACAGAGCTGGCGGTGGCAATCAGAGCCAGCACCGGGAACAGATGGGCATTGATCATCTCGCGCACGGTGAGCTTGCGTCCGTCGTGATCAGCCATGGCCGTGGGTGCTGCAACTGCGCGCACTCTGGCGCTCTCCTCGCATCCACGCACCCTCTTGTCATCAGCTAACGGAGCTCCTCCGGGGGCTTGGGATCCTCCGCTCAAGGTCTTGGCGTGACTACTGCCCGGCAGGAGTGAAGTCGAGCACCAGATCACCGGCAGCGTCGCGCTCAATCACAAACAGGAAGCCATCCACCGTTCCGCTCCAGCTGCCTTCCTCAGGATCGGCGCTTTCCCCAAACTGCTGAGACACCTCGTGATCAAACAGCTGCTCGAACACATGGGCGGCCACGATCGCCGCCTGGTGTTCATCCATCTCATCGAGTTCGTGGGGCTCCACCGCGCAACCCTCGAGCATCTCGGCATCGAGCACATTGCCGCTGCCGAGATCCGCCACGAGAGCCTGCAGTGCGTCGTCCATCAATCCGAAGCTCCTGCGTCCATGCTGAATCCAGACCAGCGCCACGGCAACTCAGGGCGTGCAGGGCCCATTGGCGCTGACCACCACCTCATCGCCCAGCTTCACCGAGCTGAGCAAGCTATTGAGCACAGGCTCGGCCACATTCACGCAGCCGCCCGTCACCTTCTGGCCAATGCGCTGATCATTGTTGCTGCCGTGGATGGCGAAGCTGTACCAGCGGAACTTGCCGTCGTAAGTGTTGAACTTGAACGGCTGCTTCACGCTGTTCACCGGCGCAAGGCTCACATAGCCGATGCCGTATTCACCCACTTCGCCATCACCGCTGAAGTCGATCGCGTTCATGCTCTTGAACAGTGATGCCTTCAGCTCCGCTTCGCTCTTGCCGGATTGCTTGATCAGCGCCGGATCCATTTCAAAGCGATTGTTGCTGAGAATCGCATTCACCTTGAACGTGCCCAGGGGCGTGTAGCCCTCTTCAAAGCGGCTACCGGCGCAGGTCACGCCAAGCCGTCCGTACCCCACCTTGAAGATGGTGCGGTCGTTGCCCAAGGGCAACACGCCAAAACTTTTGGAGGGGTCCTTCAGATCGAGCTCGATCCGGACCGGCCCAGATAGGGGCTTGGGCCCTGGCTTCTCGGGCTTGCTCGAGGTGCAGCTGCTCACCACCAAGGCCAGACCCACCAGGCCTAAAGACGAGAGTCGGCGCATCAGGGCTTGGCAGCGTCGCGCCCATGATGCCGGCACGTGGCCAAAAGCGCCCCCGCCATGACAGCACTACGACGCTGTCACCAACAAGCCATCCCGCGGGCTCGGGCTGGGGATCAGCGCCAGGCTGAGGTCTTGATCCGGAACCAGCTGCAGCGCAACCTGCTGCAGCAAGCCCACCGCCATCAAACGGATCTCCAGTTCCGCCAGGGCTTTACCTAGGCACACCCGTTCACCGCCGCCGAAGGGCAACAGCGTGAGCCCGTGATCGGGTTCCAGGTGCCGCTGAAAACAGCTGCCCCACCAACCGGCGCCGGGCGCGGTGGTCGGCGCCGTTGCGATTGGCCAGCGAACGGCTCCCCAGCAGCTGCCGCACACTCTCCGGCCACCAGCCCTCGGTGCCGTCGCTCTGGCTGAACAGATCGCTGATCGCCCGCTCACCGCGGATGAACACCAGCTGCTGGCCCAGCAACTTGGTTTCAAACACATCGCCGAGCGGCTCAAAGCGCGTGAGCGCGAAATCGGCATCGCGGAAGAAGGCCAACGCCTCCAGCACCCCGCTGACAGCGCCACTGTTTGGCAGCGGCCGCCCACTCAGGCCCTCGGGTTCACCAGCCATGGCACTGACCCTAAATGGGGTAGTGGCCGCCGTGCGACTCACAGGAGACTGCAACCATCAGGACACGAGGACAAGGCGATGACCTGCCTCAGACCGCCCAGCCCAGATCCAACCGAACCTGCCTGGGATCCACCTGCATGAAGTGGACCCCCAGCGGAGAGCTCTCCGAGCTGGACCTCCACACCATCCTCGAGCGGCTGGCCCGCGTGGATCCCAATCTGGCTGGATCAGAAGATGCCGAGGGTCTTTTTCTTGCAGTACCCAGCGCCGATGTTCATCCAGCCTGAGGGGCAGGCCTTCCCGTCTGTGGGCTGCACCTGGTAGTAGATCGGCGAATAGCAGCTCTGCTTGAGGTCGTTCACGTAGCCGAGCGGGCACTGGTCATAGCCAGGCAGCTTGGGAATCCGGTTCTGCGCCATGGCTGCACCGGCACTCAACAACGGTGCACCCGCGAGGGTGATGGCTGCGGCAATACGGAGCGAGCTCACCGGTAATCAGGCAACTCGATGCACCCTAAGCAGATGCTGAAAAGCTGTCAGGATGCATCCCATGACCTATTCCGTGCTCAGCCACGACGCTTGGGGCAGCGCCAATGTGGGCAGCTTTCCCAGCTTGGAGCAGGCCCGTGAGGTGTTCCAGGCCCTGCAGAACGACCGTTGGTTCCTCGCAGACGGCACGGTGCGGGGCCTCTCAATCGTCGAAACCAGCTCCGGCGCTGAGGCCCTCACAGCCGATGCCCGCACCGTGGAGCGCTTCAGCTTCCCGCCGGCCTGAAGATTGCTGAAGCAATCCTTAAAACAGTTGGATTGAACACCGTTAGATCTGCCCAACTTGCATCAGGGTGTCGTTTCAAGAGAAGACCGGGGGTGCGATGGATCGGATTTATCGGCTGATTGATGCCTGCTTTGAGCCCCATCAGCAGCTCGATGATTGCTATTCCAGCCTCGATGAGGCGATCACTGATGCGGTGACGTGGCTGCAACAGATCTGCGCCGAACCGCAGCAACAGCTCATCGGCGTTGAGGTGTGCGCCGCCAATGGCGACTGGCGCACCTGCCGGCTCCCCACGCAGCTGATCTGCAACCTGCCCAACTGAGCCGTTCAGCTGGCGTCAGGCTTCGTCCAGTAGCGGTACAACCAAACGCCGCCGCCGCCCCAGAGCAGCGTCCACAACACAAAGGTGGTGGCAGTGCCGAGTTGCCCGGTTTCGAGCGAATACACGCCGGCCTGGATCAAGCCCGCATCAATCAAGGAGCCACCGATCCCCCAGCCCAGCACCCAGGTGAGCAGAAAGCCGATGGCCTGAAGATTGGTGGTCATGCTGCGGTCGCGCTGAAGCGGCGGTTCACCTCGTTCCAGTTCACCAGATCCCACCACGCCGTGATGTAGTCGGGCCGGCGGTTCTGGTAGTTGAGGTAGTAGGCGTGCTCCCACACATCCAGGCCGATCAGAGGCGTGCCGCGCTCGATCTCCGCCAGGTCCATCAGCGGGTTGTCCTGGTTGGCGGTGCTGGTGATCGCCAGGCCACCCTCCGGCGTGCGGATCAACCAAGCCCAGCCCGAGCCGAAGCGGCTGGCTGCCGCCTGGCTGAACTGCGTTTGCATGGCCTGGAGCGAGCCAAAACTGGCCTCAATCGCTGCGAGCAGCTCAGCGGAGGGCTCACCGCCTTCACCCGGAGGCGCCATCACCGCCCAGAACTGGCTGTGGTTCCAGTGCCCGCCGCCGTTGTTGCGCACCGCCACGGGGAAGCGAGAGATCTGGCCCTGGAGGGCATCCAGGCTCAGCTTGGCAAGCTGCGGGTTGGCCTTGATCTGGCCATTGAGGTTGGCCACGTAGGCGCCGTGATGGCGGTCGTGGTGGATCGTCATCGTGGTGGCATCGATCGCCGGCTCCAGTGCATCCGGGGCGTAAGGCAAGGGCGGCAGCGTGAATTCAGCCCAGGCAGGCAGCGCCAAGCCCAGCAGGATCACCAATGCCGCCAGGCCGTTGATCAGCGCGCGCTTCATCCATCCACCATCAGATCAGCCCAGCCTGGCAGCTTCACGCAACCCGCTGCCGGCTTCGACAGAGTGGGGATCCAGCCATGGCGGCCATGCTCCTCTTCAATCCCTTCTGCCCGATCAGTGCAGCCCGGATCGCCGGCCTGAAGGCCACCGTGATGCTGCTGTTGGTGATGCTGATCAAATCGAAGCTGCTGCGCGTGAAGATGTCGCTGCTTGGATCCCTGCTGGGGCTGTTGATGCTCACGGGCTTCCTGATCAGCACCGGCCTGCTCACCGTGGTGGCCGGGGGTGCCGTGCTCTATGCCGCCAGCCAGAAGCGCGGATGAGCCAGGCCCGCCCTGCTCTTGAGGGCCTCCGCTGCGACCGCTGCCAGGCCCTGGGTCCGATCCACTACCGGGTGAGGTCGGCGTTGGCGCCCCAATGGCAACTGGTGTGCCCGCTGTGCTGGCCCACCCTGCGCGCGCAGCCCGGCTACCGCTATGGCGGCACACGCAAGGCCAATCGCCGCCGGCGCTCTTAGCTAGAACCCAACAACGCTGAACGCCACCCATGCCGCTCGTTCCTCGCTGGAAATACATGACGGACGACGCCAAAGCGCTCACGCGTCGCGTTGCGGTGTCGGCGTTGGCGGTGATCGGCGCCCTGGTGTTGTTGCGGGCCTTGCTGCCCTGGGTGATCGTGGGAGTGATTGCCTGGTGGATCTGGACAACCGTGAAGCGCTGAATCCGCTGCCCCCGATTGCCGGGCGCGAAGCTCATCTGCGCGCCCTGATGGCGCAGGCAGCGCCGCCCCACCCAGCGACAAGCCTCCGCGAGGTGCACGCCTGCTTCTGCTGCGCGCTGCACATGCACCAGCCCACCATTCCCGCTGGTGCCGGGGGTGAACTGATCAGCCATCTCCAGTACATGCTGGAGCACCCCGGAGAAGGCGATAACCACAACGCCGAACCCTTTGCCCAGTGCTACCGCCGCATGGCGGATTTGATCCCGCAACTAATCAGCGAAGGCTGCAACCCGCGGATCATGCTCGATTACTCCGGCACCCTGCTCTGGGGCTTCGAGCAGATGAATCGGCGCGACATCCTCGATGCGCTGCGCTTTCTTGCCTGCGACGCCACGATGCAAACCCATGTGGAGTGGCTCGGCAGCTTCTGGGGCCACGCCGTGGCCAGCTCCACGCCGGTGGCGGATGTCGCGCTGCAGATCCAGGCCTGGCAGCATCACTTTGCCGCTCTCTTTGGTGATGCGGCCCTGCAACGGGTTCGTGGTTTCTCCCTACCGGAGATGCACCTGCCCAACGATCCCGATGTGCTCTACGCCTTGGTGATGGCCCTGAAGCAGGCGGGTTACCGCTGGCTGCTGGTGCAGGAACACAGCGTGGAGCACCCCGATGGATCCGGGCTGAGCCACGCAGACTGCCTGGTGCCCCATCAGCTCGTGGCCATCAATCGCAGTGGGGAGCGCGCCGAGATCACGGCACTGATCAAAACCCAGGGCTCCGATACCAAGCTGGTGGGGCAGATGCAGCCTTTCTATGAAGCGCTGGGGTTGAATCCCGTTCCGCTTGGAGGCACCACGATTCCACCCGTGGTCGCCCAGATCGCCGATGGTGAAAACGGCGGCGTGATGATGAACGAATTCCCGCCAGCCTTCATCCAGAGCTATCAGCGCCTGCGCGACACAGCCGATTCCCGCACCACCGCCATCAACGGCAGTGAATACCTCGATGCACTCGCTGCCAGCGGTGTAACGGAGACGGATTTCAGCCCGATTCAGGCCGCTGGCCAACACGCCTTCTGGGCCCAGACCGCGGCGGAATCAAGCAACGCTGTAGTCCTTGATGGGTCGTCCTGGACCAACGACATCAGTTGGGTGGAGGGCTACACCAACGTGCTGGAGCCGATGCAAGAGCTGAGCGCCCGGTTTCACCAACGCTTTGATACCGCGGTCGCCAACGACCCCAGCGTGACCTGCAGCCCCGCCTATCAGAACGCGCTCTTGCATCTGCTGTTGCTGGAAACCAGCTGCTTCCGCTACTGGGGCCAGGGCACCTGGACCGAGTACGCCAAGGAGCTCTACGCCAGTGGACTGGCACTGATCGAACAGCCGTACGCACAACCGGCCTGATCCCCAGGCGCCCACAGCCCCAGGACGCCGTGCGCAATCTTTCGTTACACTTCTAAGGAACGCTTCATGCCTCAGTGGTCGCCACCGTTGCCATCGACTTTGTGAGCCTGCTGTTCGGCATTCCCCTGCGTCAGCTGGCCACGGCAGCAAGCCTGATGCGCCTTATCCCTGGCTGAACGCTCCCACGATCGCCATCACCAGCAGGGCGATCGAGCTCAGGAAGCTGATGCCAAAGCCTGGGCCGCGCTTGCCCGGTGCCAGCCTGTACCCCACGCCATAGGCCACGCGACCACCCACCCAGATAAACCCGAGCAGGCAAGCCCAGGTTTCGTTGCCCATCAGAGCAGCCAGCCAGAACACCGGCAGGAAGAACACCAACTGCTCAAGGGTGTTCTGTTGCACCCGCAGAGCGCACTCAAACGGCTCCGGGCCGGAGGTGGCCGGCGGCATCACCTTGTGCTTCACCCGCGCCTGACCTACGGCCATGGCCGTGCCCTGATAGGTGATCAACGCCGCAAGGCTCACCACCGCGGGCAATGCAGGAACGCTCATCTAGGAAAGAACTCAAGAGGCCAGTGATAGCAGCAGCTAGGGTCAGCCCAACGCAACGACATGGCCGCCGCCGTGGGGAAAGCCTTCCTGCTCAGCTCAACAGTTCTCGCATCGACTGCCGTTCCAGCGTTCGCCAATGTTGATCCCGAGCTGCACAAGCTCTGTATGGATGCCCGTGATTACTCCGGATGCATCCAAATGCAGCAAAAGGGTGCCGAAAGCCCAACGAAGCTCAGTCTTAATGCTTGTCCGGCGGGTCATGCCTACTCAGGTGCCGGCTACTGCACCCGCGTGATCTGCGATTCACCCCGCGGCGGAATGCTGACCCGCATGGTGCTGAGCTCAGATGGCCACGACCCAGAACTAGCGGGCAAAGGCAACAAATGCCCCAGAACCGGTCTGTTCTCCCGCAACGGTTCCCTGCGCTGGGGCACCGACACGGTGGCCGCAGCTCACGATTCCGCCTGTCCCAATGTGCCATTACAGGTGGGTTGGCAGAACGCTTGCCTCATGGAAAGTGGCGAGATCAAACCAACGGCGCTTGGGGCGCGCTAACGCCCGCACACCTGCCGCATCTCCAAGAGAGCATCCGACGAATCCTTCTGGTGATCAGCCGTAAGCGTGGCAGCGATCATCTCCGCTTCTGCTCCGAGCACGGCGGTGTAGCAGCGCCAGCGCTTGCTCGCTTCCGCCCAGTTCTTGAGCCGGTGGGAGTGCTCCAGAGCCGCGCGGCACGAAGCGGGAGAACCCGAGTCACGACACTGCTGCGCCAGCTGGCCATAGGCCGCCATGTGCTGCGCGGCCCCTGGCGCAGGCCACAGGAGGGGCAGCAGCAATAACGGACGAAGCCATCCGGCGCGCCCAGATCCCATCGCCAACCACTCGTTGCTGCCAGGCCCAAACCCCTAGGACAAAGTGCCCGGAAACACAACAAAGCCCGGAGCGGAAGGCCCCGGGCGTTTGCCTGCTCAGCTGATCTGCCCGCGAATTGGGGCCAGCGTTGCCATCGTGATGCTCTTGAACAACCTTGATCAAGGGATCAAGGCGTGAACTCTTTGGTTGTGGGGCGGAGCTGCCGGCGCTGGCACCTGGGGCCAGGTGTCTAGGGGGACGTCCCACTGAGTCCGGGGCACCTCAGGCGGTGCGGTGGACGGCGCACGGGTTGCGCACGGGGGACATCAGAGATCCGTTGAGAGTGTTGGAGCAGGGGCCGGATCGTCAGCGCGCTCCTATCTGATGCTCAGGGGGGGTGTCGTCCATCAATGGCGCCTCCGAATCCCGATGAGCACACGATGAACCGGCGTGTGGGCGCTGGCAATGGGTGGAGCAGCATCGACATCGCTCTTCACCCAACGCAATCAGGGTTCATGAAGCGACCTTCATGGGAGCAGCAGACTGAGCGGCAGTTCGCATGCAACTGATGCGCCGGATCTACCTGGTCACCACCCTCACTGGGGCTCTGTTGCTACTGATGCCTCTGGCCGCCGAAGCCAAAACAACCCGCACCTTCAGCGGCTCCAACCCGGGGGAAGTGGAGAAGAACGCCCGCAAGGCCGGCTTCAACTACCCGGAAGGTGAGATGAAGTGCTCCAGCCGCTGTGAGCAGCGCTGGGCCAAGGAGTAACTCAGGTGGGGCCTTCAGCCTCACGCAGCTGATACAGGTCGCGCCGGCGCTGCAGGCCGGTGGGAATGGCCTGGCGTGCCAGCCCCACCTGGCTCAGATCCAGCTGCGCGTGGAGCACTTGCTCCCCTTCACCGGCTTCGGCAATCACCGCTCCCCAGGGATCCACCACCAGCGAATGGCCGTAGCTGGGATAGCCCTCTCCCTGGGGCCTGGCACTGGAGCAAGCGAGCACAAAGCACTGGGTATCGATGGCACGGGCCCGCATCACCAGATGCCAGTGCCGCGGACCGGTGGTGGTGTTGAACGCAGCGGGACAAGCCAACACAGTGCAGCCGTGGCGCTGCTGCATCAGCAACGCCAGCTCAGGGAAGCGGATGTCGTAACAGATCAGCAGGCCGAGGTTGGGAGGCTCCAGCAGACCGGTGCCAAGGGGATCGCCGGCACCGCTGAGCACGGTGAGGGATTCCCCGGCCGTGAGGCTGTCGGATTCGCGAAAGCAGATCCCGCCGGGCACATCCACATCAAACAAATGCACCTTGCGGTGCTTCGCCAGAAGCACACCACGGGGATCGATCAGCGTGGCGGTGTTGTACACACGCCCGGCGTCGCCCTGCTCCGGAATCGAACCGGCGATCACCGCCACGCCATGGCGACGGGCCAGGCTCGCCACCATGGCCAACGAAGGCGAAGGCCCCTGCGTGAGGTCGGCGCCAGGCTCCGGGATCGGCTCGGCAAAGGCGGCGAAGCGATCCACTGCATAGGGCGCATTCCACACCTCGGGCAGCATCAGCACCCGCGGCCGCACGCCTCCGGGAGCGTCTAGCACAGCCCGCTCCAGCCAGGCCTCGGTCTGGCGGCGATTCAGCGCTGGATCCTCCGTGGCACAAAGCTGCACCAGAGCAAGAGGCAACCCCGACGCGACGGTGCTCATGGCCGTTCTTCCAAGAGGTCCCTCAGGTATGTGGAAAGCCGAAAGGATGGCTCCCGCATGTAGACGATGTCGGCAATACGCCAACCCTCATTCGACGTTGAGCGGAAGACAACATCCAGCTGCTGCTGCGGCTCCGCCGTGCGGCCCCTCAATCCAGCCTGCACAGACACCCGAGCCATCAGGCGGCCCTCATGATCAGGGCTGCAGCCCTGGAGGGTGGCCCCAAAGGTGTTCACCTGGGTGCCACTGAAGGGATCGAAATCCACAAAGCGCCCATCCGCTGGCGTGAGGGCATAGGCCCGCTCCAGCAGCGAAAACAGCTGGGGCGTGAACCGCTCACGCTGGCTGGCCATCGCCACCGGACCTGATTGCTCCTGCCGCGCGAGCTGCCAGCGATAGAGCTGATCCACCTGGGCTCGCACGGCCGCCGGACACTCCAGCGCCGCATCCGCTCGCAAGGGCACCATGATCCGATTGCCGTTGTGCGCGTGGGTGAACACGGCATTGCCCTGCACCAGCACCTCCCGCTGCCACAGGCCGCCCAGGGAATCCCGCAGGGTGGAGCGAGGCACGCCCTCCCGCACGAGCGTGTAGGTCATCGCCAGACCATCGCTCCATTCGATCGTGAGGCTGCCATCCGCATGGTGCCGATCCCGGCAGCCCATGGGCTGGTCGTTGAACCAGCAGGTTTTCCAGGGTTCCGCAGCAACCGGCAGCGCGCTGCCCCACAGAGCTGTGATGCCGCAAACCAGCGCCGCGCCACCCATAGTGAGCAGGTGAGCGCAGCCGCCCGTGAAAGAAATCAGCCTGCTTGAACTGGTCCTTCGTGCTGCGGGGAAAGTCGCAGCGGTGTCGGGCGTGATTGGGCTGCTGGTGTGGCTCACGTGGGTGATGCTCGACGTCAAGAACATGCAGTCGGGCTTCACCCTGCCCTACTGAGCTTCCTGCTCGAGCTGCTGGTGTTCCTGCCAGGCCCGCTGGAGATCGATCCGGGTGATCCGGTAGCCCAAACGGCGTGCGGCCAGGATCAGCTCCTTGCGCGAACGGCAGTGCTTGAGCGCGCGCCGCATGGCGGCGTCGGCCTCGGCATCGCAGACCAGCCGCTCCAGCTCAGACCAGCTCATGGGAAGCAATCCCTGGGTCTCTCACCATGCCAAGCCCCAGCGGGGTGCGCCAGGTTCCGCAGAACACACAAGCCGAAAGCTGGCATGAAGAAGGGGGCTTGGTGTGCGCCCCCTTGCCCCTGAAGACCTGATTGGACAAGCGGTCTCGTCGGGTCTGCCCCCGTCTTAGACGCAGCCACTCAAGGGATGCATGGGCACAAATGCTCAGCTTCCGAAGGGCAGCGACGAGTGGTGCAGCACGATCCGGATCGAGCCATCGGGCTCCTTCATGAAGGCCCAGGTCTTATCCACTGTGGTGGTTTTACCAGCCGCATCGGTGAAGCTCACATTGCCCATGGTGTTGGCATAGCTGCCATTGAGCTGGATCACCTGGTTGGTGACCTCGCAGGAGCGCCAGGGCTTGATCGCAAAGCCTTTGTCGTTCGGGAAGGCTGGATCACCACCCACGAAATAGGCCAGGGCTCCAGCGCGGGTCGCGCGGAAGGTTTTGCGATCCAGACGCCAGGGTGGGCTTGAACGCCACAGGGCCGAATTGATAGGCATAGCCCTGATCGATCACGGCCTCCGCCGTGGCTTTGGCCTTGCTGAAACCGCCACTGGCATAGGCAGCGCTGATCTTCAGCAGCCCCTGACACCAGCCGTTCTGGGCAGCGACCACTTCAGCCTGCGTGATGTTGCCGTTGAGCACCTGAACTGTGGGGGCGGCCTGAGCCTGGAGGCCGAGGCCCAGGGCAAGAGCAGGAACAGCCTGAAGAAAACGGGATCGGAACACGGCGGTGCCAGAACATTCCCCACACCCTGGGCAGGCCAAGCCAGCGGGACAACCCGCATGCAAAACACCGTTGCATCAGTACATTTGCACCACAGCAACCGGTGGATGGACGAACCTCGTTTTCTGGCCGTGCGCGTGGGCGACCTCGTGGCCGTGCGCCGCACCCCGGATTGGTGGGTGGGGCAGGTGATCCACGCCGAGGGCGGAGCACGCTGCAACGCCAACTCGCTGTTTCAGATCGCCTGCATCGACACGGGCGTAATCCGCACCGTGAATGCCGATGCCGTGATCGACATCCTCTGCCCGCGCGATCAGCAGAGCTCAGGACCGCTCGAGCCGGCGCACAATCACAGCCATCAGGCCAAGCGAACCGGCCAGTGCGATCAGGAGGGCAATCGTCATGGAGCGGTCCGGCAACGGCGCCGATTCTGACCCCTTGCTGTTCGTGTACGGCAGCCTCAAGCGCGGCATGGCCAACCACCAGGAGCTGCAAGGGGCCACCGGACTGGGCGACGCACGCCTGCACGGGCTGGCGCTCTACGACCTGGGCCCCTTCCCGATGGCGATTGCCTGCAGCGAGCCAGGCAGCGCGATCGAAGGCGAGCTCTACCGGGTGAGTGCGGCGCTGCTGGAGCAGCTCGATCGCTTTGAGGGAGCACCACGCCTCTACCAACGCGAGCTGCACCACCTCAGCAGCGGTGAGGCGATCTGGGTGTATGTGGGGCGCGCACGGCAGGTGCGCCACGTGCAGCGGCTGAGCTCCGGGTGCTGGCAGGGGCCAGCGGCAGGCTTCAGGCGAGGGGAAGCGCCACCAGCCAACGGCCCGCCGCGGCCAGCAGCAGCGCCAGAGCTGAAGCCCCCAGCCAGGCCTGACGCGAGCGGGCCAGCTGACGGCGCAGCAGCACCACCGCCCAGCTGAGCCCCAGCACCACGGTGGCGCTCTGGCAGAACGCGATCACATGGGGATCCGCGCTCCAGGCCGGGCCAGCGAGCAGACCCGACACCGGCAGCAGCGTGCCGGCTTCAGCCATCCCGAGCGGCAAATGGCGCGCCACCAGCAGCGCCCAGATCAAGGGCAAGAGCCCGTAGAGGGTGCGGATCAGCCGAGCCGGAGAGAACCAGATCCGGGCCGCAAGAAACAGCGCCGAAGGCAGTGCCAGCGCAAGGGTTGCCGCTGCCAAGCGCGGCAGCCAGGGCCCCTCATGCAGGCTGACCGGCGCTAGCGCACTCCAGCCCAGGAAGCGCTGCCAGTGGTGGAGGCACACATCGCCGGCCAGCACCAGCACCAAAGCCGGCTCGCCGGGCGGCAGGCTCATCTCCCGCTGAATATCGGCCGCAGGAGGTCGCAAGGCAAGCTGCACCGAGCGATGCGGACAGGCCTGAGCGCAGGTGAGGCAGAGCACGCAGTTGCGGTTGTCGGCCAGGTGGGCCGGGTGGGTGCCCAAAGGGCAACCTGCGGTGGCCAGGCCTTCACCATCGGCAGGGCCACCCTTGAAACAGGCGTAGGTGCTGCAGCTGCCGCTGCAGGTGCCCACCTGGGCCCGCAGTTCGGTGATGGCGAGCTTGGCGAACAGCCCGTTCATGCCGCCCACCGGGCAGAGATAACGGCACCAGAAGCGCTTCTCGAAGCGCAGCGAACCGATCACGGCGCCGGCGGTGATCAGCAGCAACAGACAACTGCTCAACCAGGCGGTGTTCTGCAGGTTGCAGAGCTCCTCCCACAGCAGGATCAGCGCAAAGCCGCCCGCCAGCAGCGGTGAGGCCCAGCGATCGCTGTCGCCCCGCGGCCAGCGCTGCGGCTGAAAGCCCAGGCGCCGAGCCAGCCGCTGGCTGATCTCCCCCCACACCATGAAGGGGCAGAAGGAGCACCAGAGGCGCCCCACCAGCGGGAACCCCAGCAGGATCAGCGGCCACCACCAGGCCCAGAACAGATTGAGGGCACCGTTGTGCTGGCGGTCCTGGGGCCCAAGCCACAGCCACAGATTCACCAGCACAAACAGCCAGCTCACCAGGCCGAACAGCAACCCGTTCCAGAGCCATGGCGCCCGCATCCACTCCCTGAGCTGAGGCTTCCAGCGCCAGATGTCGAAGCGCAGGCGCTGCTGGCGCGGAGCGGTCCAGAACACGTCGTCGGGCAGCACGGCAGGCCAGTCCTGCCCCTGGCGGCGCACCTGCTGCAGGGCGCGATAGATCAGCACCTCCAGCTCCCGCAGGTTGTTGGGGAAGTCGTAGCTCTGCAGGCGCTTCACCACCGCCTCCGGCACCTCCGGTGGCACCGGCCAACCGAGCTTGCGGCTGCGTTGGCGCACGCCATAGCGGAGCCATTCGCCGAGGTCCTGGCGGCGCACCCGCAGCGGCGGCACCCGGATCAACGTGCAACAGCGATCCAGGGCCGGCAGGCTGCTCTCCGCCGTGAAAAACAGGCGGCCCGCAAACGTGTGGGTGAGGCCGCCCGCACACCACTGGCCGCTGCGCGCCAGCTCCAACAGCTGTTCCTGCAGCGGAGCAGGCACTTGATCGATCTTGTCGATCAGCAGTGAGCCCTCTCCCACCAGATCGAGCAAGGGCGGTTCCGCGCCATCGGATCCCGTGCCAAACACCTCGCTGCCGTCGGCCTTCAACAGCGCTCCATCGAGCCGCAGCATCAACTGCTGCCGTTGCGCCGAGCCGTAGTGGATCAGCGCGGCGAGGTTGTCTTTCTCAAGGCCCGGTTCACCGCTGATCAGCACCGGCCGGCGCTGCGGATCCTGGGCCGCAAGCCGCACGGCATCGCGCAGGCTGCGGGCATAACGGCTACTGCCCACCACACCGCGGCGTGGCTGGGGAACCAGCAGCGGAGCCAGGCGCAACAGCTCGGCGTTGGGCGAGGGCACGGGCGATCAAGCCATCAACACCACTGTGATGCCATGAGCAAGCCACGCCCACAGCCGCCCCCACGCAGCCCGATACTGAGCAGCCCGCTTCCCCACGCTCGCTCCAATGGCCCTCACCCTCTACGGCGGCGCCCGCAGCCGGGCCTCCATGCCCCGCTGGTACATGGAGGAGAAGGGCATCCCTTACACCTGGCAGCTGCTCGACATGGAAGCTGGCGAGCACCGGCAGGACGCGTTCAAGGCGATCAACCCCTTCGGCAAGGTGCCGGCCTTGGTGGATGAGGATCCGGCTTTGCCGGGCAGCCGCCTGCAACTGTTTGAAAGCGGCGCCATCCTTCTGTATCTGGCAGAGCGCTACGGCGGCGAATGTCAAACGGCGGCCGAGCGGGGGCTAGCGCAGCAGTGGGTGCTGTTCGCCAACGCCACCCTGGCCACGGCGCTGTTTGTGCCCTCCAACCGCGAGCGCGAATTCCCGCGGCTGATGGAGGTGCTCGATCGCAAGCTCGGCGAGGGGCCGCTGATGGGCACCGCCTGGAGCGTGGCCGACTGCGCCGTGAACGCCTACCTCGCCTACCTGCCGATCTTCTTCCCCCAGATCGACCTGAGCCCCTTCCCTCAGGTGCAGGCCACGATCGCGGCCACCCAGCAGCGGCCCGCGTATCAGTTGGTGATGGGCCAGCGGTGATCAAAGCCGCGCCCGCCAGCGGCCACGCCGCCCTCACCTGGCAGGGCACCAGCCTGGAGCTGTTGCCGCAGCGGGCGTTATGGCAAGCCGCCACCGGTCTGCTGCTGGTGGCGGATCTGCATCTGGGCAAAGCCGAGAGCTTTCAGGCCAGCGGCATCCCCCTACCGAGCGATGGAGACCTCAGCACGCTCAACCAGCTGCTCGATCTGGCCGCGCAGCTGCAGCCTCAGCGGATCGTGGTGCTGGGGGATCTGATCCACAGCCGGCTGGGCCTCACAGCGGAGTTACGCGAGAAGATCAAGGCACTGCCCGAGTTGCTTGGATGCCAGCTCGAGCTGATCGGCGGCAACCACGATCAGGGCAGCTGGCTGGAAGGGCTCAGCGCAGGGCCCCCGCGGCGCTGCGGTGAACTCTGGTTGAGCCACGAACCCTGCACAGGGCCAGAGCCCGGGCTGCTGAATGTGGCCGGCCACGTGCATCCGGTGGCCGTGCTCGGCCAAGGGGGTGATCGCCTGCGCTTGCCCTGTTTCGCGCTGGAACGCCAGCAGCGCCAGCTGCTGTTGCCCGCCTTCGGAACCCTCACCGGTGGCTATGCCGTGTCGCCGGCGTATCAGCGCTGGGTGATTGCCGATGCCCAGGTGCTAGCGGTGCCCTGAGGCCTGATCCGGCAACGGCCCGTAGATTTGCAGCAACGGGCCTGCGCACCTGGACACTGCTTCCCCGCCACCTCCCGCCGCCCGTCGCAAGGACCCGCGGCCGCAGTGGCAGCGCAAGCGCTGGCTCACGATCGGCGTGCCGCTGGCCGGCCTGGCGTTTCTGGTGGCGATCGCGCCGCCCCTGCCAGAACCCCAGGACAACTCCGAGATCAGCGTGCCCGCCGCCAGCGGCGAGGCGTTTCGCTATCTCCCCAACGACGAGGTTTACGCCCTCGATTTCGATCCCCGCCAGGTGCAACTCGACCTGCTCGAGGGCTGGGACCGCGAGCAGGACGCCTTTGAAGACAGCGCTGCTCTGGCCTACGTGTCGGGCCCGATGTATGAGCGGCACGTCAACGACAACGGCCAGGAGATCACCGTTCCGCTGGGCGACATCAAGCTCGGTGCACGCGTGTGGCGGGGCCGCAACCGCACCGCTGCCCGCCAGCGCGCCTTCATCGGCATCCGCCGCGATGGCCAGGTCGACTTCGGCTACGGCGAGCTCACCCCGGAGCGTGCCGCCGTTTACGACAGCTTCATCGGCGGGCTGCACAGCATCTACAACGACCTCGAACCACCACCCTCCAGCTATCGCGGTGCTTACAGCATCTCGATGGGCCAACAGATCCGTTACTACCTGCCCCGCATCCGCATGGTGATGGGGCTGCGGCGTGATGGGCGCCTGGAGGTGTTGATGAGCCGCGACGGCCTCACGCTGGAGCAAACCAAGGCCCTGGCCCGTCGGCGCGGCCTGCAGGCCGCTTACCTGCCCGACCATGCCTCCAAAAGCCGGTTGATTATCCCCGGCGTGAAGGGCTTCACCGAGGACGACGCCAACTGGATCAGCGGCGGTGCCACCAGCTTTGTGCACGTGCCCTACATGCTGCGCATCAGCCAGCGCGCCACGCCCCTGCAGGGCAACCTGATGGAGGCAATCGCGAGCCGAAGCCGCAAACGGAGCTGCGGGAATCCGCTGGAGTGCGGCCAATCGCTGGGAACGCAGATCCTGGATCGCGCCCTGGCCGGATTCAACCGTGTGATGGAACAGGGCGTGGAGCCCCTGGCCCGCTTGATCTGGGAGCCCAAAGGCCAGCGCTCACCCAAGCGCGACGGCCTGCAATCGCCGCTGCGTGAACCGCCGATCACCGCCGATCCGATGGCGCTGCGGCTCCAGGAGAACAATCCCGAAACTCTTAGCGCCGATGAGGGCGCACCTCTGGCACCCGATCTGCCGCCGCCGCTGCTGCTGCAAGACGGGCAGGAGCTTCCCGCCGATCCCGACGCCACCACAGCTGATCCAGCGCTGGTGCCCGCCCAGCCCCAGGCCGATGCGCTCAACCCTGGGGTGAATCAACCGCCTGGGACGATGCCGCAGGGGGCTCCGCCGCCCCCACCCTTGCTTCCACCGCTGATGCCGCCGCCAGCGGCGCCACCACCGCTGCCCTAGGCGCCGGCGAGGGCGCGCACCACATCCCCGCGGGTGAGCACACCGACGGGCTTGTTGGCTGCATCGAGCACGAACAGGCGCTGGGTGCTGCGGTCGTGAAGCTGACGGGCCGCTGCCGGCAGTTGGGTATCGGGGCTGCAGTGATGCGGGTGCTTGCTCATCAGTTCACCCACGGTGCTGCCGAGCACCTGATGCACCTCCTTATCCCAGTTGAGAGGGTTGCGCAGATAGATCACCGAATCGAGCAGCAGCACGTACGGGCCGGCATCGAAGCCGCTCTCGCGCACCATCAGGTCCTGCTCGGTGAGCTCACCCACCAGGGCGCCGCTCTCATCCACCACGGGCAGGCCACTGATGTGGTGCTCGCTCATCAGCTTCACCGCCTCCTGCAGCGGTGTGGTGGTGGAGACACTGCGCACCGGCGTGGTCATCACTTCGGACACGCGGCGTTCAACGACCATGGCAGGCTCGGGACTGGCGCCATTGTGACCCGCCATGAACGCAGTCCAGTGCCGCCGCCTGGCGGATGGCCTCACCGTGGGCCGCGCCGCAATCGGCCTACCCTTGATTGCTGCCCTGAGCATTGGCCAGTCAGCCCTGGCCTGGTGGCTGTTGCTGCTGGGCGGCCTCAGCGATGCCGCCGACGGCTGGCTGGCCCGGCGAGCCGGCGGCGGTTCGGTGTGGGGGGCCCGCCTGGATCCCCTCACCGACAAGATCCTGATCCTGGCGCCGCTGCTCTGGCTGGGCGCTAGCGGCAGCCTGCCCCTGTGGGCGATCTGGCTGCTGTTGGCCCGTGAGCTGCTGATCTCCGGCTGGCGTGCCGGCCAGGGCAGCGGCGGCCCCGCCTCCTGGAGCGGCAAGGCCAAAACGATCCTGCAATTCGCGTCTCTGTTGTTGCTGCTCTGGCCCCAGGGCTGGGGGCCCGCCACAACGATCGAAGCGCTCCACAGCCTTGGCTTCTGGCTGTTCTGGCCCTCGCTGCTGCTGGCCCTCAGCTCCGCCTGGGGCTATGTGCGCAAGGCCTGAACAACCTCAGCCAATCAGGGCCTCATCGCCGCTGAAATCAGGACTGGTGGGCATCCGCTTGGCGTAGTCGTTGGTGTAGCTGTCGGCCATCGCCGCCTCCACGCTGTAGGCCGGGGTCCAGGCGAGCTCGCGCTGCACGCGGGTCACATCGGTGAGGAAATGGGCCATCCGCAGCGGGAAGGCTTTGCGCGCTTTTTTGTCGAGCCCAGCGGGATCAAAGCTGCGGATCTCCACCGACGCCGGATCCTTGCCGCAGGCGCGGGCCGCAGCGGCCACCAGGCCGCGGAAGGTGATGCCCTGCACGCTGCTGCAGTTGTAAATGCGGTTGGCGGCGGCATCCACACCGAGGCTCAGGGCCATCGCCGCAGCCAGATCGTTCACGTGGCCCAGCTGCGTGATCGTGCTGCCGTCGCCAGGCAGCGGCACCGGCCGGCCGTGCACGATCCGATCAAAGAACCAGCTCTCCACCGGGTTGTAGTTGCCGGCACCCACGATGTAGGTGGGGCGGAAGCTGGTGAAGGGGATCTTCTCGGCCGTGAGCCAGGCCTCGGTGTCGAGCTTGCCGCTGTGGCGGCTCTGGGGATCGGTGGGGGAGTCTTCAGTGAGGGGCCAGAGCTCGCTGTCGGCGTACACGCCGGCGGAGCTCACGTAGAGGAAGCGGTGGCTGGGAGCACCGGTGCACTCGATCACGGCGCGGCTGTCGTCGAGGGTGCGGCCGGAGCTGTCGACGATCACATCGAAGCTGCGGCCCTGCAGGGCCGCTAGGCCTTCAGCGGTGCTGCGGTCGCCGCAGAGGTGCTCCACACCCGCGGGCACAGGGTTCTTACCGCGGGTGAAGAGAGTGAGTTCGTGGCCCTCGGAGAGCAGCTGCGCCACCAGGGGCTTGCCCACAAAGCGGGTGCCGCCCATCACGAGGATCTTCACGCCGGAGCTGATCAAACAGGCGGCCATTCAAAGCCTTGCCGCCCCACACTGGGGGGAACAGGCAGATGGCCGGATGGGACGGTTCCAAGAGGTGCTGCGCTCGCTCAACAACCTCAAGTTGCTGGCGGCGATCGGGCGCAGCGGCGGTGACCTGAGCAACGTGGCCGACCTGGTGGACAGCTTCATCGACAGCCCCCAGATGGCCGACTGCATCCGCCGTTTCCGAGCGCTGCCCGGCGGAGCCGAGCTAATGGACAGCCGCTATCCCCCGCTGCAGCCCGACATCGAACGCCTGCGCCAGCTGCCCGCCGGCAGCCTCGGGGAGCGCTACGCCCGCCTGATCACCAAACTCGGCTACGACCCGGAGTTCTTCCGCCCGCGGCCCACCGACACCGAGGCCCAGTGGCTCACGCAACGCATCGCCACCACCCACGACATCCATCACGTGGTGTGCGGCTTCGGTACCGAACCTCAGGGGGAAGGCGGTGTACTGGCGGTGACCGCCGCCCAGATCGGCTTCCCGGCCTATGTGCTGCTCACCAGCGCCAGCCAGCTGGCCAGCTTCCGCTTCCAGATCGAGCGCTTTGAAGCGATCAGCCGCGCCATCAGCCACGGCCATGCGATGGCGCGGCAGGCCAGCTGCCTGGCGGCCGCCCGCTGGGAGGAGGGCTGGGAACAACCGGTGAGCCAATGGCGCCTGGAGCTGGGCATCAGCGATCCCGCCGACGCGGAGAGTTACGGCCTGGCCGCCCAGCTGCCATGAAGCTGCCTCAGCGCTGGACGGCCCAGCCCGCAAGCCTCGGCCTCAGCCAGGGCTACCGCCACTTCCAGCTGCTGGGAGAGCAAGGCAAAGGAGCCGAGCGGGCTGCTCGCCTGGAAGCCGTGCTCGATCGCCAGTGCCGGCTGCTGGTGCCCCTGCGCCAGCTGAAGGATCGGGGCCTCTGGCAGCCTGGCTGGCAATCGTTGCGCCGGCCGGCCGCCATGCAGATCATCCCCGCCATCGACCTGCTCGACGGCCACTGCGTGCGGCTGCACCAGGGCGACTACGACCAGGTGACCCGCTTCAACGACGACCCGGTGGCCCAGGCGCTCGACTGGCAGCGCCAGGGTGCCAAGCGGCTCCACCTGGTGGACCTCGATGGCGCAAAAACCGGCCAGCCGATCAACGATCAGGCCGTCAAGGCCATCACCGCAGCCCTCTCCATCCCCGTGCAGCTGGGCGGCGGCGTGCGCAGCGCCGAGCGCGCTGAAGAGCTGCTGGCCTGCGGCCTCGATCGCGTGATCCTCGGCACCGTGGCGATCGAGAAGCCCGAGCTGGTGAAGGAGCTGGCCGCGCGCCATCCCGGCAAGGTGGTGGTGGGCATTGATGCCAAAGACGGCCTGGTGGCCACCCGCGGCTGGATCGAAACCAGCACCGTGAAGGCCACCGATCTGGCCAAGAGCTTCGAAGGCTGCGGCGTCGCCGCGATCATCAGCACCGATATCGCCACCGACGGCACCCTGGCGGGCCCGAACCTCGAGGCGCTGCGCGCCATGGCCGAGGCCAGCAGCATCCCGGTGATCGCCTCGGGCGGTATCGGCACCCTCGAAGACATCCTCTCGCTGCTCTCGATCGCACCACTTGGGGTGGAAGGCGTGATCGTGGGCCGCGCCCTCTACGACGGCACCGTGGATCTGGCGGAGGCGTTGCAAGCGATTGGTCCGGAACGCTTACAAGACGCACTCACTTCGCCTACGGGTTCTATAACGGTGTAAGCCACACACGCCTGTTTTGGGGGCGACATCCCTTCCTCACACCGCTGAGCAGCAGATCCATAGCGGTCTTGAGGGGGCGATTGCGCGCTGCCGCGATCTGGGCATGCGGCTCTCGCGGCAGCGCCGCATGGTGCTGGAGCTGCTCTGGGATGTGAAAGATCACCTGAGCGCCCGCGACATCTTCGAGAAGCTCAATGCCCGGGGCCGCAACATTGGCCACACCTCGGTGTATCAAAACCTCGAGGCCCTGCAGAGCGCTGGTGTGATCGAGTGCCTGGATCGCGCCAGCGGCCGGCTGTATGGCTACCGCAGCGATCCCCACAGCCACCTCACCTGCCTCAACACCGGCGCCATTCAGGATCTCGATGTGGAACTGCCACCGGAGCTGCTGCGCCAGATCGAGGAGCACACCGGCTTCTCCATCGAGACCTACACCCTGCATTTGAGCGGCCGCCCCCGCTGAGCTGGAGATCTCTGGCCGAGGCCGTTAACGTGCGCGCCAGATTGCATCACCTGGCGCACGTGCCTGAGGCCAAGGCCGCACCTCACTTGCTGATCCTGGCCGAACCGCTGCTGCGCGAGGGCTTGGTGCGGCTGCTGGAGCGCGAACACCGCATCAGCACCGAGCCCGCCGGCTCCGTTGGCGCCGTGCAGCTGGTGGTGTGGAGCTGCGGCGGCGACCTGCCCCTCGCCAGCCTCCAGCACGAACTGCAGCAGTTGAAGGAGCGCTGGCAACCGGCACCTGTGTTGCTGCTCTTACCAGGCCAAACGCCTTATCCCAGCGAAGCGCTGCTGCGCCTCAGCACGGAGGGATTGCTGCAGCAGGCCGAGCCCAGCGAGATCCCTGCAGCGGTGGCCACCCTGTTGAACGGTGGCCGCGTTGTGGAACTGCGTCCCCTGGCGGCCAGCACCCCTGAGGCCGAACCCGTTGGCTTCGGCCAGTGGCTGCTGCGCAGTGGCCTCCTCCAGATTCAGGCGGAACAGCGCCGCTGCGAGCGTTGGCTGGAGCAGTGCGGTGGGGGCCTGAGCCGGCTGCTGCTGCAAGGCCGGCTGAGGGAGCTTGCGGCGGCACGCCGGCTCCTGCTCTGGCTCTGGGGGCCGGTGAGCATGGCGTTCCCGGAACCGGTGGCTCCACGTGCGTCCCACCCCGCGCCGCCCCAGAGCCTGGCGATCACCGTGCGACAACGCACCGCCGAAGGGGTGTGGCAAGCGATCCAACAACGCATCACCGCGGCTATCTCTGCCGAGTTGAGCAACCGCAGCGGCCAGCTGTTGGCCCTCGACGGCCTCACCGAGGAGCACCGCCGCGATCTGCTGCTGGCCCTGATCAGCCAGCTGGATCTGCTGATCACCCGTCTGCGCCATGAACAGCTGCGGGGCGAAGAGCTCGAGAAGCGCTGGCTTCAACAGCAGCCGGAGCTGCGCCGCCTATCGCTGCGGGCGATGGCCGGCGACTACGTGCAGCTCCCCCAACAGGGTGGATTGCTGCCGGTGGCCGAAAGCCTGAGCAGCGCCAGCCAGCTGGACGGTCTGGATCCCGATCTGCCTCTGGCGCTGCCGATGCTCGCGGCCCTGGTGCAGGCCCAGCCGCTGCTGGTGGACGGCCGGCTGTTGGCACCGGATGAACCCCAGGCGCTGCTGCATCTGGAACTGCTGATCAGCAACTGGTTGATCCGGACTGCGGAATTGATCAGTGCCGAAATCCTGAGCTGCTGCAGCACCTGGCCCGAACTGCGCCGCTACCTGCTCCGGCCCGAGCTGCTGGCTACCCGCAACCTTGAGCGGCTGCGCAACCAACTCAACTCCCAGCAGCGCTGGGACAACCTGTTTGAACGGCCCGTGCAGCTCTACGAAAGCCGCCGCCTGCTGTTTGGGATGCAAGAGGGAGCGATCACCCCGCTGCTGCTCACCGAACCCCGCGACGGTGAGCTGCGCCAGCTCAGCTGGAGCCAACAGTTGATCACCCTCAGCCTGGAGGCCCGCGACGCGCTCGCACCCCAGCTCCAGAGCTTTGTGAGACGGGTCGGCGATCTTCTGGTGGTGGTGCTCACCCAAGTGATCGGCCGCGCCATCGGCCTGGTGGGCCGCGGAATCCTGCAGGGCATGGGCCGCAGCGTGGGCCGGAGCTGAGCTCCGGAGTCCACAATGGCCGCAGCCTTCTTGTCGTCTTGATGCCCGGCCACCTGGCCCGGTTGCTGAAACCCCTGGCAGCCCTGGTCCTCTCCGCTCTGCTCGCGCTCGGACTGGCTCCTGGTGCGGCCCACGCCGCCCGCGACACCAACAGCTACGACGGCAACATCTACGCCCTCTATGCCGGCAACGGCTCCCTGGTGCCGCCCCGCAGCACCCTGGCGGATGCCATGGCTGAGCACCGGCCGATCGTGCTGGGCTTCTTCCTCGACGACAGCGCCGCCAGCAAGCAGTACGCCGTGGTGTTCAACGAGCTGCAGCGCCTTTGGGGCCGCAGCGCCGAGCTGATCCTGCTCTCCACCGATCCGCTGCAGAACCGCGAGACCCACGGTCCCACCGATCCCGCCAGCTACTGGAAGGGTGTGATCCCGCAGGTGGTGGTGTTCAACACCGATGGCAAGGCGGTGCTGGATGAAACCGGCCCGGTGAGCATCGATGCCATCAATGCTGCCCTCACCGAGGTGACCGGCCTCAAGCCCCAGGGCGACGTGAAGCTGAGCCTGAGCCGCGATGTGAACGAGCTCAACAGCGAAATCGTTCCCTCCAGCTGATCAGCAAGCCCAGAGCCGATGAACACCCGCCAGGAAACCGACAGCATGGGCGCCATCGCGGTGCCCTCCGAGCACTACTGGGGCGCCCAGACCCAGCGCTCGATCAGCAACTTCCCCTTTGGCCAGCGCATGCCGCTGGCGATCGTGCATGCCTTCGGGCAGCTGAAGGCGGCCTGCGCGGAAGCCAATCGCGATCTGGGCAAGCTCGATGCCGGTCTCTGCGGCGCGATCGTGGCGGCGGCCGAACAGGTGGCCCGCGGTGAACTGGATGCGGAGTTCCCGCTGAAGGTGTGGCAAACGGGCTCGGGCACCCAGAGCAACATGAACGCCAACGAGGTGATCGCCAATCGGGCGGTGGAAGCCCTGGGCGGGGTGCTCGGCAGCAAAAGCCCCGTGCATCCCAACGACCATGTAAACCTCAGCCAATCGAGCAACGACACCTTCCCGGCGGCGATGCACGTGGCGGTGGTGCTCGATCTCGAGCAGCAACTGCTACCGGCGGTGGAGCAGCTGGCCGCTGCGCTGCAGGCCAAGGCCACCAGCTACGCGAACCTGGTGAAAATCGGCCGCACCCATCTGCAGGATGCGGTGCCCTTGAGCCTGGGCCAGGAGTTTGGCGGCTACGTGGCCCAGCTGCAGCTGGCGCTCGAGGCGATTCGCCACAGCCTGCCCCGGGTGCGCGAGCTCGCCATCGGCGGCACCGCCGTGGGCACCGGGCTCAATGCCCCGAATGGCTTCGGCGAAGCGGTGGCGGCGCGCTTGAGCGAACGGCTGGGCACGGCCTTCAGCAGCGCTCCCAACAAATTTCAGGCCCTGGCCGGCCACGAGGCCCTGGCCTCAGCCCACGGCGCCCTCACGGTGCTGGCGGGATCGCTGATGAAGATCGCCAACGACATCCGCTGGCTCGGCAGCGGCCCCCGCTGCGGCCTCGGGGAGCTGGTGCTTCCGGAAAACGAACCCGGCAGCTCGATCATGCCGGGCAAGGTGAACCCCACCCAGTGCGAAAGCCTCACGATGGTGGCCGTGCAGGTGATGGGCAACAACACCGCCGTGCAGATGGCGGCCAGCCAGGGCAACTTCGAGCTGAATGTGTTCAAGCCCCTGATCGCCCACAACGTGCTCGAGAGCATCGACCTGCTGGCCGGTGCCTGCACCAGCTTCCGCGAGCACTGCATCGAAGGCCTGCGGGCCAATGAGAAGCGAATCGAGCGGCTGCTCAATCAGAGCCTGATGCTGGTCACAGCGCTCACCCCCGCCATCGGCTACGACCGCGCCAGCGGCATCGCCAAACATGCCCACAAACACGGCCTCAGCCTGCGCGAAGCCGCCCTGGTGCTGGGCGAAATCAGCGGCGAGGAGTTTGATCAGTGGGTGAAGCCCGAGCGGATGGTGTGAACCGTTCGGTGGGCTGTTCAGGCTGAACGGCCAGCGGTGTGGGCGCTGACAGACAGTGCGCTCGCTCGTTCCATCCAGCGATGGCCGCCAACCCACTCAGCCCTGCGCTGATTCCACCCGACGCTCTGCGCAGCCTCAACGAACGATCAGACGCCCCCGGCTGGCGCCAGAGCCTCGCCCATGCGGCATTCATCGCCGTAGCCGCGTCGGTTTGGCTACGCAGCGACCTGCCGCTCCCTCTGCGGCTGGTGGCGCTGGTGTTGCTGGGAGCTGGCCTGGCCTTCTGCTTTTGCGCGATGCACGAGTGCGGTCACCGCACCGCCTTCGCCAACCGTCGCCTCAACGACACGGTGGCTTGGTGGGCCGGGGTGTTGAGCTTCTACAACGCCGATTTCTATCGCCGCTACCACCAGTGGCACCACCGCTACACCCATCAGCCCGGGCTCGATCCAGAACTGGAGGATCCGGCGCCCACCACCCCTGCCGCCTATCTCCTGGAGCTCAGCGGAGTGACCTGGTGGATCGGCAAGTTGCGGGGCCATACCCGGGCGTTGCGGGGAGATTTCAGCGGCTGCCCCTACATCCCGGAGGAAGCCGCCGCCCAGGTGACCCGATCGGTGCGTCTGCAGTTCGGCGTGTATGCCGTGCTGCTGCTGGCCTCGTTTCCCGCCGCCAATGGGCTGTTGGTGTGGGCCTGGCTGCTGCCCCTGGCGGTGGGACAGCCCCTGCTGCGCTTCGTGCTGCTGGCGGAGCACGGCGGCTGCAGCTTCAGCGATGACGGCACCCGCAACACCCGCACCACGCTGACGCTGCAGCCGCTGCGCTGGCTGATGTGGAACATGCCGTTCCATGCCGAGCACCATCTCTACGCCTCGATTCCCTTCCACGCCCTGCCCGAAGCCCACCGCTACGTGGCTCCCGCCTTGCACCATCTCGATCAGGGCTATCTGAACGTGCATCGCGGCCTGCAACGCAACCTGGCGGCCCTGGCCGCATGAGAGGCGAACTGCGGCAGCACCCGCTTGGGGATTGGCCGCTGGGCTGCGGCCACACCATCCCGGATGCCCAGATCACCTACCTGAAGATCGGCGAGCTCAATGCCGATGGCTCCAACCTGATCCTGGTGCCCAGCTCCTACGGCGCCCGGCCCGGCGATCTCGCCTGGCTGGCTGGCCCCGTGCTCGATTCCGATCGCTATTGCATCGTGATCGCCGGGCAGTTCGGCAACGGCGCCTCCAGCAGCCCCAGCCACGGAGCCATGGGCCTGGCGGAGCAGGGCTGGGTGGTCACCCATCGCGACAACGTCGCCGCGCAACGCCACCTACTCGAGGAGGCGTTAGGGGTGGATCGGCTCGCCCTGATCTACGGCTGGTCGATGGGAGCGCAGCAGGCCTACCAATGGGCGGTGGATCAGCCCGAGTGGGTGGAGCGCATCTGCTGCGTTTGCGGCACCGCGCGCACCTCCCCTCACAACCGCCTGTTCTGTCTGAGCCTTCGCCAAGCGCTCACCGCCGATGCCCACTGGACGGGCGCTGGCTTCTCATCCCCTCCGGAGCAGGGTCTGCGCACCTACGCGCTGATCTATGCCAGTTGGGCGGCGAGTCAGCCGTTCTTCCGCGGCGTGCAGGAGCCGGTGGAGCACCACGTGGAACAGCAGTGGTTACCCCACTACCAGCGCCATGATCCGCGCGACCTGATCGCCATGCTCGACACCTGGCTCGCCCACGACGTGGCAGCCGGCGCAGATCTCCACTCCACCCTCGCGGCGATCCGCGCCCGCACGGCGGTGGTGGCCGGCAGCCACGACCTCTACTTCACCCCAGACGATCTGGCGGCCGACGCCGCAGCGATTCCCGGGGCGAAGTGGCACCTGATCCAGTCCGAACTGGGGCATCGCGCCGGCAACCCCCACAGCAGCGCGGCCGAGCAACAGCAGCTGCAGCGCATCGTGGCTGACCTGCTCGCCCAACCCATCACCCTCTGATTCCCCTTCCCCAGACCGGCATGAGCACCACGTCCCCAACCCTGATCACGCGGATGCAGGAGCTCGAGCTGCAATTCCTGCTGGTGTCATTCACCGATCTCTTCGGGATGCAGCGGGCCAAGTTGGTTCCTGCGGCTGCGGCGGCAACCATGGCGAGCGATGGAGCTGGCTTTGCCGGCTTTGCCGCCTGGCTCGACCTCTCGCCCGCCGATGGGGATGTAATGGCGATTCCCGATGCCAGCAGCCTCACCCCACTGCCCTGGCAACCGGGCGTGGGCTGGGTAGCCGCCGAACTCACGCTCAATGGCGAACCGATGGCGCAATGCCCGCGCCGATTGCTGCGCCGGCAACAGCAACGGGCAGCGGCACTTGGCTACGAACTGCGCAGCGGCGTGGAGGCGGAGTTCTTCCTGCTCAGCCCCGATGGCTCCGCCATCGCCGACACGGCCGACCACCAGGAAAAACCCTGCTACGACCAACTGGCGCTGATGCGCCAGTTCGGGTTGATCGGGCCCCTGCTCACCGCGATGGAACAGCTGGGTTGGGGTCCCTACCAAGCTGACCACGAGGATGCCAACGGCCAGTTCGAAATCAACTGGACCTTCGCTGAAGCCCTCACCACCGCCGATCGCCACGCCTTCTTCAAGGTGATGGTGAAGGCCATGGCCGAGCAACAAGACCTGAGGGCCAGCTTCATGGCCAAACCCTTCGCCGCCCTCACCGGCAACGGCTGCCACACCCATCTCTCCCTCTGGGGCAGCACCGGCACAGCGATGGCCGGGCGCAATCTGTTCCACGACCCCGAGGGTGAGCTCGGCCTCTCCTCAATCGCTTACCACTTCCTGGGCGGGCTGATCGAGCATGCCCCGGCGCTGTGCGCCATCACCAACCCCACGGTGAACAGCTACCGGCGCCTCGCCGCACCGCCCACCACCTCCGGCGCCACCTGGAGCCCAGGCGGCATCAGCTACACCGGCAACAACCGCACCCACATGGTGCGCATCCCCGATGGGCAACGCCTCGAGTTGCGCCTGCCGGACGGCTCCACTCACCCCTACTTGCTGCAGGCCGCCGTGCTGGCGGCTGGCCTCGATGGGCTGGAGCGGCAGCTCAACCCGGGGCAGCGGCGCGAGAATGACAACTACGCCAACCCGCTCACGCCAGGGCAATGCCAGCGGCTACCCGCCGATCTGGGTGAGGCGCTGGATGCCTTCAGCGCCGACAGCCACCTGCGAGCGGCACTGGGCGAAGAGTTTTGCCAGGCCTATGAGCGGCTACGGCGGCGCCAATGGCAACGGGAGCGCGGCGACATCAGCGACACCGAACGCCGCTCCTGCCTCGACTGCTAAGCCAAGGCGCCCCTCAGAGCAGATTGGCCGCCAGCTCCGCCAGTTCGCTGCGCTCGCCGCGGATCAGGGTGACGTGGCCGGCGAGGCGTTGCCCCTTGAAGCGCTCCACCAGCCAGGTGAGGCCGTTGCTCTCGGCATCCACATAGGGGTTATCGATCTGATACGGGTCGCCGGTGAACACGATCTTGGTGCCCTCGCCCACGCGGGTCACGATCGTTTTCACCTCATGGGGCGTGAGGTTCTGGGCCTCATCCACCACCATGAATTGCCGCGGAATCGAGCGGCCGCGGATGTAGCTGATCGCCTCCACCTCCAGCAGGCCCATGCCCTTGAGGTCGGTCCAGTTGCTGCGGTTGCCGCGCTGCGCTCCGGGGCGATTGCTGCCGCCGCTGGGGCGCGGTGAGCGGCCGTCGTCGGCGTCGGCGCCGCCCAGCAGGAAATCAAGGTTGTCGATGATCGGCTGCATCCAGGGGCCCATCTTTTCCTCGAGGCTTCCGGGCAGAAAGCCGATCTCCTTGCCCAGGGAAATCACCGGGCGCGTGACCAGCAGCCGCTCATAGAGATGCTCATCGGCCACCTGGTGCAGGCCGGCCGCCAGGGCCAGAAGGGTTTTGCCAGTGCCGGCCTTACCCACGAGCGTGAGCAGCTGCACCGAAGGATCGAGAAGCAGATCCAGGGCGAAGGTTTGCTCGCGGTTGCGGGCGCTCACCTTGCCGAGCCGCACCTTGCCGGCCCGTTGCAGGGGAAGCAGGCGACCACTTCCCGCCTCATAACGGGCCAGCAGGGTGTGATTGGGCTGGGCCTGATCCACGAGGGTGACGCCCTCGTTGGCTTGAAGCTTGGCGCCCGCAGCGGACGGCAACTCAGCCAGGGCCAACCCGCCATCACCCTTGAGCTGCTCCATCGCCGAAGCGCTGGCCATCAGCTCACACACCCCGGGATAGAGGTCGGCGATGTCGACCTTGTCGGTGGTGTAGTCCTGCGCCGTGAGGCCCACCGCATCGGCCTTGATGCGCAGGTTGGTGTCTTTGGTCACCAGCACCACCGGCGGCTGATCGCTGATCAGGCCGGAGCGCAGCTGCTCCAGCGCCACCGCCAGGATGTTGTTGTCGCCGTTGCCGCCCTTGAGCTCAGGCGGAAGCTGCGCCAGGGTTTCACTGCGGCAGAACACCACCTGCAGGGTGCCGCCGCTGGCATCGTCGATTGGCACGCCATCGGCCAGGTTGCCCTTCTCCCGCAACGCATCCAGCAGCCGAGAGATCTGGCGGGCATTGCGGCCCTTCTCCGAAGGATCACGCTTGAAGCGATCGATCTCCTCCACCACCTCGATCGGGATCACCACCGCGTTGTCTTCGAAGCGGGTGAGCGCCTGCGGGTCGTGGAGCAACACATTCGTATCGAGAACGAAGGTCTTGCGCATCACGGCCCTCCCATGGAGATGCCCGCACGCTAAGCGGCTTTTTCGGCTGCAAGCCCTACGCTCCCGCAGAACTCAAAGCACTGGCGTTGTCTGCACTGTTGGCTGTGTTGTTGATCGCCGCCCTGGTCTTCGGGCTGGCGCTGCTGTGGCTTGAAGCTCGCCATCGGTTGCGGCCGGCCTCGCCCCTGCAGCTGAGCAGCGCCAATTGGAGCGTGAAGCGCAAGGGCGACGAGCGCCTCGACGTGAAAGGCACGATCGCGATCCGCAATCCCCATGCGCGCATGGAGGTGTTTGTGCCGGAGATCGAGCTCAAACCCACCCTGCTGGGCCGCGCCGATCTGGCCGACGTGAAGGTGAGCACCAGCCTCAACCCGCAGCACCCGGATGAGGAAGCCAGGCCGGATGGCTACTGGTTCGCCTACATCGTGAAGGGCCACAAAACCACCCAGGCCGAGGTGCGCATCAGCATCAGCGGCCCCGCTGGCTGTGATCTGCGCAAGCTGGTGGACACCCTCTGGCTGGAGATCCTTTGGACCAACTACGGCCCCTTCGGCCGGCTCCAGAAGCGCGATGGCGTGCTGATCCCGCTGCGTCGCCCGGCAGCCGCTCAGCCGGACTCTGCCAACTGGCGCCAGGGAGATCGCTGCTCGGTGTTGCCGATCCGCACCCATTTGCTCGGGACCCTCGACGATCCCGCTGAGGTGCTGCGCCACTACGCCGGCGCCGTGTTCCAACCCGGCGATGTGCTCACCATCGGCGAAACCCCGCTCGCGGTGATGCAGGGCCGCTACAACCACCCCGCCAACCTGCAGCCCTCGAGCCTGGCTCGGCTGCTCTGCCGGGTGTTCCACCCCACCAGCTCTCTGGCCACCGCCTGCGGCCTGCAAACCCTCATCGACAACGTGGGCCCCGCTCGCGTGCTCTGCGCCTGGCTGCTGGGAACGGCCCTCAAGCTCGTGGGCTCCAAAGGCTGGTTCTATCGCCTGGCCGGCGAACAGGCCCGTCTGATCGACGATGTGACCGGCACCACGCCCCCTTACGACCAAACGATCGTGCTCGGCCCTGCCGACAGTGCGGCGGTCTGCCGCCAACTGGCGGCTGAACTGGGCGTGGCCGTGGCCGTGGTGGATGTGAACGACCTCGGGCGGGTGAAGGTGCTGGCCTCCAGCCCGGGCTGCGATGAAGCACTGCTGATGCGAGCGCTCAAGCCCAACCCCGCCGGCAATGCCAATGAGCGCACACCCCTGGTGCTGGTGCGCCCATAACATGGGTTCAGGCCCGATCAGGCCAGAGCCGTGTCTTCAGCTGCTTCTGCCCAGCGACCCGCTCAGGCCCCGTGCCTGCACGTGGTTGCGCTGCGCGGCTGGCACTTGCCGCTCCTGCAGGATCGCTGCTTCGCCGACCTCCTGCCCCTGCTGCAGCGCGCGGTGTTGCTGCAGGGGCCCGATCGCCTGCTCAACAGCCTCACCGCCCGGCCACCGCTAGTGCCCGAGGTGCTGCTGGCCTACCGGGAACCACAACACCCGCTGGGTTTGCTGCTCAGCCAGCGCCTCAACCGCAGCGGCAGCTGCTGGCAACTGCTCCAGCTGCGCAGCAGCGAAGCCAGCCTCGCGGCCGGTGAAGCCGGTCGCATGGCGATCGAAGCCGCGCTGATTCGTGAAGCCATTCAGCGCAGCCGCGGGGCCGCCAGCTGGATCGCCACAGCCGCCACCACCGACAGCGATCGGCTGGCCCTGCTGCGGCAGCAGGGCTTCCAGCCCCTGCGCCGCGAAACCCTTTGGCGTTGGGAGCCTTCGGCATCGCCCCAGGAGCGGGTCTTGCCCAGCGATCTGCAATTGCGCCCGCTCAATCGCCGCACCGCTGCTGCCATGTGGCAGCTGGAGCAGGCGGCGCTGCCGGCCCAGCTACGCCAGCTGCTCGATCGCCGCGTGGAGGATCTGCTCGACCAGAGCGAGCAACCAAGCCTGATGCTGTTCGACTGCAGCCGCCAGCAGGCCGTGGCCGGAGCCCGGCGCCTGCGCCCCGGCAACCGGGGCCTGCCTGAACTGGAGCTGAGCGTGCACCCCGGCTGGCAACACCTGCTTGGTGCCCCGCTGCAGCTGCTGCTGGAGCGCGGCGCGGCCGGGGCCGATGAAGTGCTGGTGCGCAGCGATGTGCTCGATTCCGAGCGCAGCAGCTGGCTGCAGAGCCTTGGCATGGCGCCCGAAGGTGAGGAGGTGGTGATGGCTCGCAGCGTCTGGCGCCGCCATGCTCCCCAGGCCAGCACCCAGGTGGCCCAGCGGCTGGAAGCGGTGCTCGGCCGGCTGCAACCCGGCCAGCGGCCCATTCCCACCCCCCTGGGTCGGCCTTGAGTCGGCCGGCGCCGCGCTCTGTGCTGGCCCTCGATGTGGGCCGGAAACGCATCGGGCTGGCCGGCTGTGATGCCCTAGGGCTCACGGTGACGCCCCTGCCCGCCCTGCGGCGTGGCCGCTACCCAGCCGACCTCGACCATCTGCGCAGCCTGGTAGCCCAGCGGCGCATCACGGCGCTGGTGGTGGGTTTACCCCTCGATGCCCAGCAGCAACCCACCGAACAGGCCGAGCACTGCCGCCGTTACGGCGAGCGGCTGGCCCGCCATCTCGAGCTACCGCTGGCCCTGGTGAATGAATTCGCCAGCAGCTGGGCCGCCGCCGAACGCCATGGGCTGCACGGCGATCGCAGCGGCGCCCTCGACAGTGCCGCCGCAGCGCTGCTGCTGGAGCAGTGGCTGCAGGAGGGCCCTGAACCGGCGCCGGTGGCCGCGCAGGCCCCTGGCGTTGGCTCCGGGGCCGGCGCCCAGGCATCCTGAGGACAACAAGGCCTCCCCTCACCCATGAGCTCAGACGGTCCCAGCACCAACGGTGCCGGCGATGTGCCCACCGTGCTGGTGCGCGACAGCGACGGGCGTCAGCTGCTCTGCTTCCTCGAACAGCTGATCCCGCTCGATGGCAACGACTACGCCCTGCTCACCCCGGTGGACACCCCGGTGTGCCTGGTGAAGATCGCGGACGACGACGACAGCGACGACGAGGTGATCGATGAGCTCAGCGGCGCTGAGCCGATCCTCTCTGTTGCGGATGTGGTGCTCCAAGAGCACGACCTCACCCTGGTGCGCTCGGCTGTGACCCTCACCGTGAGCGGTGAGCTGGACGAGCCCGACCCCGAAGACCTCGACGACGAGATCGAAGAGGGCGACGACGACGAGGAGAGCGATCTCTACGAAATGCTGATTCAGTTCCGCGCTGAAGGCGAGGAATACGGCCTGTTCATCCCCCTCGATCCCTTCTTCGTGGTGGCCCGCATGGAGAACGGCGAAGGCCGGCTGGTGGAAGGCGAAGAGTTCGAGCGGATCCAGCCCCGCATCGAGGCCGAACTCGACGAGCGCGAGCTCGGCGAAGGCTGATCCCAACCCCTCCCACCGTGAGCAACCTGTCTCTGCCCGAGCTGCTGCAGCCCAACCTGGTGGCCCCCGGCACCCTGGCGGAGCTGCCGTTGCATCAGCTGCTGGCCCAGGGCATCCGCGCCCTGGTGCTGGATGTGGATCGCACCCTGCTGCCGCGCCGGGGCAACGATCTGCCCCCGGCGGTGGAGGCCTGGTTGCGCCGCGCGCAGCAGACGCTGCCCCTGCACCTGTTCAGCAACAACCCCTCCCGCAGCCGCATTGGCGCCGTGGCCGCTCAGCTGGGCGTCGACTACACCACCAGCGCTGGCAAACCGCGGCGGGGGCCATTGCGGCGGGTGCTGGAGCAGCTGGATCTGCCCCATGCCCAGGTGGCAATCGTGGGGGATCGGGTGTTCACCGACGTTCTGGCCGGCAATCGCCTCGGCCTCTACACGGTTCTGGTGAAGCCGGTGAACCCCCAGGGCGAACCCTGCCCGCACGACCACTGGCAACGGCTGGAGGTGAAGCTGGCCCGGCTGGCCGGAGCGCCGCTGCGCTGAAGATGGGCCGCTGCTGATGACGGGACGGAGATAACGATGCGCCGCGTGATCAAGGTGGGCACCAGCGTGCTGCGTGGTGCCGGCGGCCGCAGCACCGATGCGGTGATCGGCGATCTAGCCGCCAGCCTGTGCAGCCTTTGGGAGCGGCAGGAGCCGGTGGTGCTGGTCACCAGCGGGGCCGTGGGCCTGGGCTGCACCGCCCTCGACCGTGAGGAACGCCCCACGGAGCTGGAGGGTCTTCAGGCAGCCGCAGCTGTGGGCCAGGGCCGTTTGATGACCCTCTATGACCAAGCCTTCGCCCGCCACGGCCGCTGCGTGGCCCAGGTGCTACTCACCCGCGGGGATCTGGCCTCCCGTCGCCGCTACCAGAACGCCTGCCGCACCCTCGAGCAGTTGCTGGCCTGGGGCGTGACGCCGGTGATCAACGAAAACGACACCCTCGCCACCGACGAGCTGCGCTTCGGCGACAACGACACCCTCTCCGCCCTGGTGGCGGTGGCGGTGCAGGCCGATGAGCTGGTGCTGCTCACCGATATCGACAGCCTCTATTCCGGCGACCCCCGCAGCGATGCCAACGCCCGCCCGATTCCAGAGGTGAACAACCTGGCCGAGTTGGAAGCGCTGAGCGGCGTGGCCAAGGGAGGCGGGCGCTGGGGCACCGGCGGCATGACCACCAAACTCGCCGCCGCCCGCATCGCCACCGCCAGCGGCATCCAGGTGCGCCTGGCCGATGGCCGCGATCCAGCCGTGCTGAACGCTCTGCTGGCCGGTGAACCCCGCGGCACCCTGTTCCGCCCCAGCGACACCCCCCTGAGCGACCGCAAGGGTTGGCTGGCCCACGCTCTGCTCCCCAAAGGCAGCGTCACCGTGGATGCCGGCGCCGAGAGGGCCTTGCTGGAGCAGGGGGCCTCTCTGCTTGCGGTTGGCGTGCGCGCAGTGGCGGGCGACTTCCAGCGCCGCGATGCGGTGCGGCTGCTGAGCCTGGATGGCCGGGAACTAGCGCGCGGCCTGAGCGAGATGGACAGCGACGAGCTGCAACAGCGCAAAGGCCAGCGCGGGCTGGTGGTGCATCGCGATCAATTGGTGATCACCCCCGGAGCGAACAACACCTGATCTGCCCGGGCGGCAGTCCTTCAGGGCCGATCCACCTACGATCCGGCCGACCTCCAGGTTTCTGCGGCTCCCATGCGCTTCAGCCAATTGCTCAGCCACCTGAGCGAAGTGCAGGCCGCTGGCGGCACCCAGGGCCTGAGCCACAACCTGTCGGAGGATCCAGAGCTGCGCGGCGCCGCCGCCCTCGATCAATCTGGCCAGGGTGACCTGAGCTTTCTGGAACCGGGCAACGCCCTGGCCGCAGCCCTCGCCGCCAGCGGAGCCAGTGCGGTGCTGTTGCCGGCCAAGGGCGATGAGGCCGAAGCCCTGCAGCAACAGGCCACGGAGCGGGGTCAGGCCTGGGTTGCTCTGCGCGATCCACGCCTCGCCTTCGCCGAGGCCCTCGATGCCCTCTACCCGCGCCAGCCGAAGGCTCCCGGCATTCATACCAGCGCTGTGGTGGATCCCGAGGCTGTGGTGGGCATGGGCAGCCATGTGGGCGCCCATGTGGTGATTGGCGCCAAGGTGCAGATCGGCGCCAGCTGCACGATCCACCCCAACGTGGTGATCTACGACGATGTGCAGATCGGCGACGGCTGCGAACTGCACGCCGGTGCGGTGCTGCATCCCGGCTCTCGCCTGGGCCGCGCCTGCGTGGTGCACTCCAATGCCGTGGTGGGCAGCGAGGGCTTCGGCTTCGTGCCCACAGCCAGCGGCTGGCGCAAGATGCCCCAGACCGGCCTGGTGGTGCTCGAAGACGGCGTGGAGGTGGGCTGCGGCAGCACCATCGATCGCCCTTCGGTAGGCGAAACGCGCATCGGTGCCGGCAGCAAGATCGACAACCTGGTGCACATCGGCCATGGCGTCACCACCGGCCAGGGCTGCGCCCTGGCGGCCCAGGTGGGCATCGCCGGCGGCGCCCGCCTCGGCAACGGCGTGATCCTGGCGGGCCAGGTGGGCCTGGCCAACAAGGCCGTGATGGGGGATCGCTCGATCGCCTCCTCCAAATCCGGCATCCACGGCGAGGTGGCCGCCGGCGAGGTGGTGAGCGGCTACCCCGCGATCCCCAACCGCCTCTGGCTGCGCTGCTCCGCCGCCTTCAACAAGCTGCCCGAACTCACGAAAGCGATCCGCAGCCTGGAGAAACAAGCCAAGCCGTAGCCTCGCGCCCAGCACCCGCTCGGCCATGACCTCCAGCTACCGGATCACCCTGCTCCCCGGCGACGGCATCGGTCCGGAGATCACGGCCGTGGCCCGCCAGCTGCTGGATGCCGTGAGCCGCAAGCACGGCTTCGCGCTCAACTACAACGAGCAGCCGATGGGCGGCGCCGCCATCGACGCCACCGGTGAACCGCTGCCCGCCAGCACCTTGGAGGCCTGCAAGGCCGCCGATGCCGTGCTGCTCGCCGCCATCGGCTCCCCCCAATACGACACCCTTCCCCGCGAGAAGCGCCCGGAAACCGGCCTGCTGGGCCTGCGCGCCGGCATGGGTCTATTCGCCAACCTGCGGCCGGTGAAGATCATCCCCGCCCTGATCGATGCCTCCACCCTCAAGCGTGAGGTGATCGAAGGGGTGGATCTGATGGTGGTGCGCGAGCTCACCGGCGGCGTGTATTTCGGCACCCCCAAGGGCCGGGTGGAGAGCGAGGGCCGCGTGCGCGGCTTCAACACCATGGCCTACTTCGACGATGAGATCGATCGCATCGCCAAGGTGGGCTTCGATCTGGCCCAGCAGCGCAGTGGCCGCCTCTGCAGTGTGGACAAAGCCAATGTGCTCGACGTGAGCCAGCTCTGGCGCGACCAGGTGGAGGCCCTCCACGCCGCCAGCTACCCGGGCGTGGAGCTCAGCCACATGTATGTGGACAACGCCGCCATGCAGCTGGTGCGCAACCCGCGCCAGTTCGACGTGCTGCTCACCAGCAACCTCTTCGGCGACATCCTCAGCGATGAAGCCGCCATGCTCAGCGGCTCCATCGGCATGCTGCCCTCGGCATCACTCGGCGAGGGCGGCCCTGGTCTGTTCGAGCCGATCCACGGCTCCGCCCCCGACATCGCCCGCCAGGACAAGGCCAATCCGATGGCCATGGTGCTGAGCGCCGCGATGATGCTGCGGGTGGGCCTGGGCGAAGACGCCGCTGCTTCTGACCTCGAGGCTTGCGTGGATCAGGTGCTCGCCGGCGGCTATCGAACCGGCGACCTGATGGCTGAGGGCTGCACCCAACTGGGCTGCAAGGCGATGGGCGATCAGCTCCTGGCAGCCCTGGCTGGCTGAGCCGAAGCAGCGCTGACCGGAATTCCGGGGAGCTGGCACCGCGACCTGCCAAACTCCCCCCAGTTCTGCTGTTCTCGCGCATGTCGAAGCGTCACCCGGTCGTGTCGGTCACCGGTTCCTCCGGCGCGGGAACCAGCACCGTGAAGCGCGCCTTCGAGCACATCTTCAAGCGCGAAGGCATCACCCCGGCCGTGGTGGAGGGCGACAGCTACCACCGTTACGAGCGTGGCCCCATGAAGGAGGCCATGGCCGCAGCCCTGGCCAAGGGCGAGAACTTCAGCCACTTCGGCCCTGAAGCCAACCTGTTCGACAAGCTGGCCGAGCTGTTCAAGACCTACGGGGAGACCGGCAGCGGCCAGAAGCGTTACTACCTGCACTCCGTGGAGGAGGCCGCCGAGCACAACGCCCGCCTCGGCACCAACCTCGAGCCCGGCCAGTTCACCCCCTGGGAAAACATCCCTGCCGGCACCGACCTGCTCTTCTACGAAGGCCTGCACGGCGGTGTGAAGGGTGACGGCTACGACGTGGCTGGCCTGGCCGACCTGCTGGTGGGCGTGGTGCCGATCGTGAACCTGGAATGGATCCAGAAGATCGCCCGCGACAACAAGGAGCGCGGCTACTCGGCTGAGGCCACCGTGGACACGATCCTGCGCCGCATGCCGGATTACATCAACCACATCTGCCCGCAGTTCAGCCAGACCGACATCAACTTCCAGCGTGTCCCCACCGTTGACACCTCGAACCCCTTCATGATCCGCGACATCCCCACCCCGGATGAATCGTTCGTGATCATTCACTTCCGCAAGGGTGCCCGTGAGAAGTGGGGGATCGATTTCACCTACCTGCTCGACATGATCCACGATTCGTTCATGTCCAGCCCCACCTCGATCGTGGTGAACGGCGGCAAGATGGGCTTCGCCATGGAGCTGATCCTCACTCCGATCATTCACCGCATGATCGAAGAGAAGAAGCGACTGGCCTGAGCCTTCACTGCACCTAGGCTGGGCTCAATCGGCGGACAGGGTCCACCCATCTCGGTTGCTCCTCAGCCCAACCGCGCCGGGGTTCCCCGGCGCAACAACCCACCGGCCTCCCCATCCTTTGTGATTCGGGGGGCGGTGGGTTCTTCTGTGCAGCCGGCCGCAGCACAACCCCGCTGGGATCGCATCAACAGTGCCGAGGTGATCGCCCAGGCTCGGCGCGTTTATTTCCACTTTCTGGAAAGCTCCCCCACCCACCCCGATCCACTGGGTGTGGTGATTGGCCCGCTGCAGGGCCGCGTGGTGTTCGAGCTGCCGGTGTTGCTGCCTGAAGAACACTTCATCTCCTTGGAGCTGGTGCGCGGCCGCAGCCCGCGCAGCCGTTCCGCTCGATCCCCTCTGCGCGGCTGATGCAGCCTCCCCTCTCCCCCGAGCTCGCCCTGATCGCGGCCCTGCTGGGGGCCTGCATCGGCAGCTTTCTCAACGTGGTGGCCTGGCGCCTACCCCGCCAGGAATCGGTGGTGAAGCCCCGCAGCCATTGCCCCCGCTGCGGCAGCACCCTTCGCTGGTTCGAGAACATCCCCGTGCTGAGCTGGCTGCTGCTGCGGGGCCGTTGCCGCCATTGCGGCACAGCCATCGCCGTGCGGTACCCCGCTGTGGAGCTCCTCTGCGCAGGCTTATTTGTGGCGGCCGCAGCCGCGCCCGCGGCCGTGAGCGCGGCGGGCTCCAGCCTGCCGGGAGCCCCCCAATGGCTGGTGGTGGGGGGCGGTTGGCTGCTGATCAGCCTGTTGCTGCCGATGCTGCTGATCGATCTCGATCAGCTCTGGCTGCCCGAGCCCCTGTGCCGCTGGGGCGTGGTGCTCGGTTTGGGGGTGAGTGCCATGGCGGGCTTCAGCCAAGGCGATGCAACCGGCCGCCAGCTGTTGCTATGGCATCTGCTGGCGGCTAGCGCCGGCCTGCTGGGCTTCGAAGCCACCAGTGCTCTGGCCCAGAAGCTGCTGGGCAAACCAGCCCTGGGCCTGGGCGACGCCAAGCTGGCGGCGCTGCTTGGCGCTTGGCTCGGCCTCACCGGCGTGGGGCTCAGCGTGATCCTCTCGGTGTTTGCGGGGGCCCTGTTTGGAGTGCTTGGCCTGCTCAGCGGCCGGCTCAAGCGCGGGCAGCCCTTCCCCTTTGGCCCGTTTCTGGGCGGTGCCGGCCTGGCGGTGTGGTGCGCCGGCAATGGCTTCTGGCTGCAACGCTTCAGCGAATGGCTGGGCTGGGGCGCCCTTTAATGGACTGACCTGTAGTTGCGGACACCGCTGGCCCGATGTCGCTGTTCGACTGGTTCGCCGATCGCCGCAAAACCGCCCCAGCGGTGCGCGTCGCCCAGGAGGTCAACGAAGACGATGGCCTCTGGAGCAAATGCCCCGAGTGCGGCCTGGTGGTGTACCGCAAGGATCTGGCTGCCAATGCCAGCGTGTGCGCCGGCTGCGGCTACCACCACCGCATCTTCAGCGACGAGCGCATCAGCCTGATTTCCGATGAAGGCAGCTTCGAAGCCCTCGACAGCGACCTCTGCCCCACTGATCCGCTGGCCTTCAAAGATCGCCGCAGTTATGCCGACCGTATCCGCGACACCCAGCGCGCCACCGGCCTTAAAGACGGTGTGATCACCGGGCTCTGCCGGGTAGACGGCCTGCCCCTGGCCCTGGGGGTGATGGATTTCCGCTTCATGGGCGGCTCGATGGGATCGGTGGTGGGCGAAAAGTTGGCCCGCTTAATCGAAGAGGCCACCGCACGCCGTTATCCCGTGCTGATCGTGTGTGCGTCCGGCGGCGCGCGCATGCAGGAGGGGATGCTCTCGCTGATGCAGATGGCCAAAATCTCCGGCGCCTTGGAGCGGCACCGCCAGGCTGAGCTGCTGTACATGCCGCTGCTCACCCACCCCACCACCGGCGGAGTGACGGCCAGCTTCGCCATGCTCGGCGACCTGATCCTGGCCGAACCCAAAGCCCTGATCGGCTTTGCCGGCCGCCGGGTGATCGAGCAGACCCTGCGCGAAAAGCTCCCCGACGACTTCCAAACAGCCGAATACCTGCGCGATCACGGCTTCGTGGATCACATCGTGCCCCGCACCAAATTGCGCAGCACCCTGGTGAGCCTGCTCAAGATGCATGGCGTGAACAAAGCCATGGCGGCATGAACCACACCACAGGCACTCAGGGTCTGATCAGCCGTGCGCTGGCTCTGCTTCTTGGCGTGCTGGTGCTGGTGGGCGGCTGGACGGCACCTGCCTGGGCCGGTCCTGTGGATTGGCACGAAGTGCCCGCCAGCGATGACGGGCGCCAGTGGTGGGATGCCGGCAGCCTGCGGGTGAATCGCAGCGGCAACCTCACGGTGCTGAGCCGTTTCCAGCCCGCACCGCCCGCCGACCAGGCCCGCAACGCCGATGG